>DASYSM010000122.1:0-23095 GCA_036003325.1 Candidatus Limnocylindrales bacterium | reverse complement strand
CCCCACGCTGGCCAGGATGGCGAGCATCGACGAGACCTGCTCGGTCGTGCCCGGGGTCACGAACTCCTGCCAGTAGTGACCGATGAGGGGACTGCCGAGCAACTCCTGCGCCGCATCGTTTGCCTCCAGGATGAGGGCCTGGGCGTCATAGCGGACGGTCGGCAGCCTTGCATCGCGCCACCACTCGGCCGCCACCGGGTCGGCGTCTTCTCGATCGCGCCAGGCGATCCAGCCGGTTCCGTCCAGCTCGACCCGCGCGTGCGGGTAGAGCCGATGCAGCCGGAGGGCGAGACCGTCGGGCGTCGGCTCGGACATGCGCGTCAGCGCCAGCGCGACATAGCCCGCGAAGGCGGCGTCGGTCGCGGGCCGACACGCCACCTCGGGCCTGTCGATCGGCCCGACCGAGACACTCACGGGCATGTCCTCGGACAGCCGCAGCGCGGCCGAGATGCGCGAGTCGCTCCGGGTCGCATGCAGGTCCACGGCGACGATGTCGCCGGTCGAGGGTCGCAGGAGCACGGTCGCGGTCAGGTCGTGGCCCTCCTCGATGACGGCCAACAGCGCCATGGCGTCGTCGAGCGTGCCGGGCGCGACGAAGTCGGTGATGTGGCGCGCCCCGACCTCCGATGCCTCGATCCCGAGCAGGTCGGCCGCCGACCCGCTCGCCTCTTCGACCCAGCCGTCGGCCGATATCACGATCCGCGGGAGGCCCGGCACCTCCCACCACGGCCCGGTCAGCGAGGGCCGCCACCCTCCGTCGCGATAGACATACCAGACGGGGGCCTCGCCCGACAGGGCGCGCTCTCGGACGACGACCCGGGGGAACAGCCGGCGCAGGCCGCTCTCGAGCTGGTCGGGTCGGGCGGGGGCGAGCCGGTGGCGCACGCGCTCGACATGCGCCCGAAAGGGCGTATCGGCGCTGGGGATCGTGATCAGCCGGGGTGAACCGAGGTGGCCGGGCACCGGTGCGGCCTCAGTCCGTGACGGCCGAGTCGCCGCTCGGCCCAGACCTGTCTCTCGTGCAACCGCTCCCCCGAGGCATGGTCCCATCTTGCACGAGCGACGCTCCCGCAGCCCTTGCAAGCGCATTACAACTGATGCGATTTGCGCCGACGCGTCGCCGAGGATCGTCCTGATTCGCGATGGCCACAGGCTGTCGGCACCGATATTCGAACGGACGCGTCCGTCGGCGCGCGGACGTAGACTGCGGACGTGCCTCCCGAGCACGGATCCGCCGCCGCCATCGAGCTCCACGACGTCCACCGGAGCTTCGGCACCGTGCGAGCGGTCGATGGCATCGACCTGCACCTCGAGATCGGTGAGATCGCGGCGCTGCTCGGCCCCAACGGCGCCGGCAAGACGACCACCATCGACATGATCCTGGGCCTCGGACGACCCGACCAGGGAACGGTGAGCGTGCTCGGGATGGGACCCGGTGACGCGATCGGGCGCGGCCTGGTGGCCGCGGTCCTGCAGACCGGCGGCCTGCTCAAGGACCTCACCGTGCGCGAGACCGTGCGGCTGACCGCGTCCATCTACGCCGACCCGCGACCCGTCGACGAAGTGCTCGAACGAGCCGGCATCGGCCATCTCGCCGATCGCCTGGTCGGGAAGTGCTCCGGTGGCGAGCAGCAGCGTCTGCGTTTCGCCCTGGCCCTCCTGCCCGATCCTATCCTGATGGCCCTCGACGAGCCGACGGCCGGGATGGACGTGGAGGGTCGCCGCGATTTCTGGTCCGCCATCCGACGTGACGCGGAGCGGGGTCGGACGGTGCTGTTCGCGACCCACTACCTCGAGGAGGCGGACGCCTACGCAGACCGGATCATCCTGCTTCGCCAGGGCCGGATCGTCGCCGACGGGACAGCCTCTGAGGTGCGCAACCTGTCGAGCGGCCGATCCGTGCGGGCAAGCCTGAGCGGTGCCGACGAGGCGATGCTGTCGCGACTGCCAGGCGTCCGCGCGGTCGAGATCCGCGGCGACCGGGTCATCATCCAGACGATGGATTCCGATGCGGTCGCCCGGTACCTGCTGACCTCGACCGCGGCGCGCGACGTGGAGATCGTCGCCCGCAACCTGGAGGACGCCTTCCTCGCGCTCACCTCGGACGACGGACCCGTTGCGGCCACGGATCGCGCCGCCGTCGGAGATGCCGCATGAGTGGCGAGATGCCGATCCCCGCATCCGTCCCCGATCGACATGCGCCGCCGCTCGGCGGCTTCAACCTGACGTTCCTGGCGATCGAGATCCGCCGTCTCCTGCGCAATCGACGGACGGTCGTCGTCACCGTCATCGTGCCGGTGATCCTGTTCCTCCTGCTGCGGCAGAACCGGCGGTTGGCGACTGTCGGGGCGACCGAGATCACGGCGGTCACGACCATGATCGGGATCGCCGTCTACGGTGCGATGCTCGCGGCGACATCGGGCGGCGCCATGGTCTCGATCGAGCGGGCGCAGGGCTGGAGTCGCCAGTTGCGGTTGACCCCGCTCCGCCCGGCCGCCTACGTCTCGATCAAGATCATCGTGGCCATGATGCTCGGGCTGGCGTCGGTGGTCGTGGTCTATGCCGCGGGCGCCATCAACGGCGTCCAGATGGATCCGGTCGTCTGGGTCGCGACCGGCCTGCTCGCCTGGGGCGCGTCGCTGGTCTTCGCCTCGTTCGGACTGTTCATGGGCTACCTGCTGCCGTCCGAGAACGTGATGCAGGTCATCGGGCCGGTCCTGGCCATCTTCGCGCTGTTCGGCGGGCTGTTCGTGCCGCTGACCCTGCTGCCCGACGTCATGCAGCAGATCGCACCGATCATGCCGACCTATGGCGTGGCGTCGATCGCCCGCTACCCGTTCGTCGGTGGCGACTTCGACCCGACCTGGCTGCTGAGCGTGATCGTGTGGACGCTCGCCTTCGCGGCCGCAGCGGTCTTCCTGTTCCAGCGAGACACGCGGCGCGGCTGACCGGTCCGATCAGCCGGCGGCCAAGATTGGTGCGAGGTCGTTCAGACGCCGACCGGCTCGCGGACGAGGATCACGGTCGTGCGACCCGGTTGCCACTCCCCGAGGATCAGGAGGACCTTCTCGAGGATCGTGTCGACGCCGAGGCGCTCACGAACGCGCTCGTTCTCCCAGGGGAACACGACCTCGCGGATGCGGCGCAGGGCGGCATCGAGATCCGGGACGAGCTTCTGGCTGCCGACGACGAGGATCAGGCGCCCCGCACCCGCGGCATAGGCGCCGAGCTGGCCGCCGGTCGCCGACGCGGCGACGAGCGTCCCGTCGGCCGTGATCGCGGCCACGCTGCCAAGCATGTAGTCGGGCGCTGCGACCAGCTTGCGGATCTCGGCACCCTGCGTCGCGCGGTCGAGCGCCGCGAGCCGCGGCCGCACCGCATCGTATCGCCCGGATCCGACGATCTCGTCGTAGACGCCGATGTCCTCGAGCGTCTTCGACTTGCCGGAGTGCACCTCGGCGCCGTCCGGGATGAGCCCCAGCACGACGTCCCTGGCCTCGGCGCCGGTCTCGACGACGATCGCCTCGATGGCGTGGGATCGGAGTGCCGCGGCGACGTCGGCGATGCGGTCGACGACGGTGGTCGGTTCCATCGCGGCCTACCCGATGACCAGGACGATCTTGCCGACGGTTCGACCCGCGAAGGCGCCGAGCGCGCTCTCCGCATCGTCGAGAGGGAAGGTCTGCTGGATCTCGATCCGCAGGCTCCCGGCCGCCACTTGCTCGGCGAGGCGCGCAAGCTTCTCGGGTGTCGGCATCCCCCTGACGTTGCTGCCCGTGGCGCCACTGGCGGCAAGCGCCGCCGCGTCAGCCGCGCCCAGCGTCGTGGCGATGCGGCCGCCCTCGCGGACGAGCGTGCAGACCGCGGTGAAGGCGTCGTCGCGATCGACGAAGTCGAGCAGGACGTCGATCCCCTCCGGGTGCCGCCCCCGGACATCCTTGACGACGTCGCCGGTCCTGTAGTCGACCGTCTCGGCGGCGCCGAGCGACCGGACGAAGGCAGCATCATCGCCATCGGCGGCCGTCGCGATGACCATCGCGCCGAGCTGCGCGGCGAGCTGGACCGCGACTGAGCCGACACCGCCGGTCGCGCCCACGACGAGCACGACGTCACCGGCACGGACGCCGGCGGCGTCGACCGCATCCTGTGCGGTGGCACCGGCGAGCGGGATGGCGGCGGCGGCCTCGAACGGGAGTGTCCGAGGCTTCGGGGTCAGGATGCAATCCGGTCCCGCGGGGACGAGCTCAGCCCACGTGCCGATATGGAGTGGTGGCGTCGACGGAACGAAGCCGATGACCTCGTCGCCGACCGCGACGTCGGTGCGTCCGTCAGCCACGGCCGCCACGACCCCCGCGAGGTCACGGCCGATCACCACCGGGTAATCGTGTGGCATGGCTTGGGCGAGATAGCCGTTTGCCTCATAGAGATCGAAGCCGTTGACGCTCGCTGCGCGGACGCGGATCAGCACGCCGCCGTCGGGCGCGACGGGGTCGGGCAGATCGACGAGCGTGGCGGGTCGGTCGGGGGCGGTCAGGGCGTAGGCCTTCATGTCGGATCCTCGCATCAGTTCGTTGCGGAAGCAACGATACCGCATCTCCGCGCGGAGGCCCTCCGACGTCAGGTCAGCGCGGCGAGGTCTCCGGATCGTCGAGGCGCACGCCGCCGCCCGCGGCCTTCTGCGCCTGCATCGTGAGGTCCGCCTGATGCTTCAGGGTGGCCCCGTCGGGCAGGTCGCGCCCGGGCCTGACGATGACCAGCCCGATCGACGCGCCGACCTCGACGATGCCCGCCGTCGTGACCACCGGGCGCTTGATGGCGTCGAGGAGCCGTTCGCCGATGCGGACCGCGGACGCACCATCGAACGCGCCGGCGAAGTAGACCCAGAACTCGTCGCCGCCCGCGCGCGCGACCGCGTCGCCGGCCCGCGTCTGGCTCCGAAGGCGACGTCCGATTTCGGCGAGGACCTCGTTCCCGATGGCAAAGCCTCGCTGCGGGTCCTTGTTGATCGGACCGAAACGGTCGAGGTCGATCGACACCAGGACGCCACCTCGACCGACGCCGCGACGTGTCCGGCCGAGGGCCGCGTCAAGGAATGCATCGAACCTGCCGGCCCGCACGAGCCCGGTCAGAGGGTCGGGGCCTTCGACGTCCACGGGCCAGAGCGCGAGCGTGATCAGGGCGAGGACCAGCGGTGCCCACCAGCCGACCGCGGTGTACGCCACCGTGAAGAGCCATGCGAGCGCGATCTCCGCGACCGTGATCCGCCCGACCTGCCCGATGATCACATCGAGCGGATCCCCGGCCGACGGGCCATCCCGGAGGACGATCGTGGCGGCGGTCGTGACCGTGAGCAGGGCGACGAGCACGAGGGTCCCGCCGCAGATCGCGAGCAGGTTCGCGACGCCGGCGGTGAGCGAGGTCGCCTGCAGCGATCCCTGGAGCCCCTCGACGGTCAGGCCGCCGATCACCGCCGCGAACGCCATCACCGCGTGGTTCGCCAGCGACCCATACCACGGCACGCTGTCGAGCTCGCGCCGCTCGATGGTCGAGACGAACGCGACCCAGGCGCCAGCCGTCGGCCCGCCGAGGACCATCGCCGCCGCCACGAACGGGAAGTGGAACGTCCAGACGCCATGGCCGCCCGGAGCGGGCAGGACACGAAGCGAACCGATCATGCCGAAGGCGATCCAGAGCATCATCCCGCCCGACGGGCCGGCCAGCGCCGAGCCGTTCATGTTCGGGTCGAGGGTCGGGCTGATGGGGATGCGCAGGGTCGTCCAGGCGAGGGCCGTCAGCCCGGCGACGATCGAGATCGCGGTATAGGCGAAAAGCCACAGCCGCCGGTCGGCGATGCTCGCGGCACCGCCTCCGCCGCTGTTGGTCGGAGCGTCTCGCGACTCCGCCGGTCGGATGGTCCGGGTCGTCCGGGGCTCGGGGAGACCGATGCTGATCGCCAGCGGTTGGACGTTCATCAGGGGGCACATCCTGTGTACGACCGATATTCGGATGGAGGACAGATCCGATGGCGCCGGCGGCAGCCGGCTGCAGGACTCGGGCGAAAGATGGGGCACATCTCGAAACCGTCGCTGCCCTGCCGTCCCTCCTGACAACGATCCAGTGGCCCCGATAGGACTTTTCGGTCCTCGCTCACCGCACCGCAGTCATCGTGTCGGGTCCGAACCCACACGGGTCCCGGGAAATACGTACCGGCCAGCCAATCCGGAGGTACCGGTCGCCGTCGCGGGGTGCGTCCGTCGGCCCACACCGGGGCGGTCACCGACGGGGCTACCATGAAGGCCGTTCCCGCCCGGGGTGCGATGGACCGCCGATGGTCGAGCCAAGGGGGAGTCGGATGATCGGTCGATTCGTCGCCGGTGCGGCCCTCGTCCTGGTGAACGCGGCCTGTTCAGCAGCAGCGGGTCCCTCGCCCACGGATCCCACCCCGGCTGCCGCGACATCGGCGTCTGCCCCTGCGATCGACCCGACGAGCGCGGCCTACTGCACCGACAAGGGCGGGATGCTCGTCGCACGCGTCGCGACGTGGGATACGAACGGCGACCCCTCGACATGGCTTCCTCTCGCGGGCCACCAGACGTTCTGCGAGTTCGACATGGGCTCGGGCAACACGGGGACGCGGATCTCGGTCGGCCTCACCACCCTGTCCAGCTCCGAGCCGACGCTTGCGGCCATCGCGTACCTGTCGAAGATCAAGACCACCTCGCCACCGGTCGTCGGCCAGAACCCGGCCGAGTGGTCGTGCGCCAACGACTTCAAGGGTGCGGCGTCATTCGGGACGGCGAACGCGGGTGGCGGCTGGGTCGACGCGTCGCAGCCGGTCTTCGTGGTGATGAACCAGTGCGTCTTCCCCGATGGATCGTCGATCGACGAGTTCGGCCTCTGGTACCACGCCAACGGCACCGTCCGTGGCGCCGATCTCGCGCCGCTGTTCGCCTACCAACCGGGAGATCGACTGCCGGCGGTGTACACGCGGACTCCGTGACCGTCGCCACCCGCGTCGGACGTCGCCCGCGCGGTGACGTCAGTAGGCGGGACCTCCGCCGCTGCTGTTCCCGCACGCGGCAAGGAGCGTCAGGAGCAGCGGCGCCAGGATGGCCAGACGAGTCATCGGCGCGATGTGGGCGGTCGACAGTGATCGTGCGTTGAACATGTGCTTCAACCTCCGCCATCAGGTACGCGGTCACGTCGTGGCCGGTTCTGCCCGACGTGGGTGCGGCCACCGCCCGACCGCCGACGATGCCGTGAGCCGGCCTCGCCCCATTCCTCACGGTCGCGTACACTTGAGCCGTGGCTCAAGTGTTTGCCTCCGAGATCGACGCCGACGCCTGTTCGAGCGAGTGCCTCCACCCCGAGGTGATCGGCCCACTGCTGGGTCAGTCGCTGGGCGGTGACGGAGCGCGGGCCGTGGGCGACCTGTTCGCCACCCTGGCCGACCCGTCGCGAGCCCGGATCGTGCATCTGCTCGCGATCAGTGTCGATGACCTCTGCGTGTGCGACATCGCGCTCGTGCTCGGGATGAGCGTCTCGGCCCTGTCGCACCAGCTCCGGTCCCTGCGCGAACGCGGTGCGGTCGAGCGCCGCAAGGTGGGACGGATCGCCTACTACCGCCTCGTGGATGCACACCTCCGCGACCTCGTGCTCGGCGCAGCCACGCACGTGGCCGAAGGCGTCTGATGCCGCACGCACACGCCTCCGCGGCCGCCGCGCACCGAAACCGCCTCGTCATGGTGCTTGGACTGAGCGTGGTGATCCTCGTTGTCGAGGCGGCCGGAGCGTACGCCTCGAACAGCCTCGCGCTCCTCGCCGACGCCGGCCACATGCTCACGGACGTATCCGGCATCAGCCTCGCCCTCCTCGCCATCTGGTTCGCGGGACGGGCACCGACCCGCGATCGCACCTTCGGCTATCTGCGCCTGGAGATCCTCGCGGCGGTCGCCAACGCCGTGCTCCTGTTCGGGGTGGCGGCGTTCATCCTGTATGAGGCGTGGCAGCGGCTCACGGCACCACCCGACGTCGCGTCGGGACTCATGCTCGCGATCGCGCTCGTCGGGCTCGGGGCCAATGCGGTCTCGCTCGTCCTGCTCCGTGACGCGCAGCGCGACAGCCTGAACATGCGAGGCGCGTATCTCGAGGTCCTGGGCGACTTCCTGGGCTCCGGTGCCGTGATCATCGCCGCGATCGTGATCGGGGCGACCGGCTGGACCCAGGCGGATGCGGTCGCATCGATCGTCATCGCCCTCCTCATCCTGCCGCGCACCTTCGCTCTGCTCCGCGAGGCGACCGACGTCCTGCTCGAGGCGACCCCGAAGGGCATCGACATGGATCACATTCGCCAGCACATCCTCGACGCCCCAGGGGTGATCGACTGCCACGACCTCCATGCCTGGACGATCACGTCCGGGATGAACGTCGTCTCAGCGCACGTGATCGTGGCCGACGGCGCCGACCCGGCCGTGACCCTCGGCGCGCTGTGCGAGTGCCTGTCCGACGACTTCGACATCGAGCACTCGACCTTCCAGCTCGAGACCGCCGACCGCCGGCGGTTCGAAGAACGCAGCCACGCATGACGACCGTCGCCGAGGCCCGCGGAGCCCTCCTCCGGCGTGGTCTCCGGCTCGAGTACCTGACGGTCGGCTGGAACATCGTCGAGGGGCTGATCGCGGTCGGCGCCGGTGTCGCGGCGGGCTCGATCGCGCTGATCGGCTTCGGCGTCGATTCGTTCGTGGAGACGATCTCCGGCGCCGTGCTCATCTGGCGACTGTCGGCCGAGGCTCGGGGGACGCTCGACGAGGAGGACGTCGAGCGGATCGAGCATCGGGCCGAGCGTCTGGTCGGCGTCGCCTTCCTCGTGCTCGCGGCGTATGTCGCGGTCGAGGCTATCGATACGCTGATCGGCCAGGAGGTTCCCCGAGCAAGCCCCGTCGGCATCGCCGTCACCGCGGTCTCGATCGTCGTGATGCTGTGGCTCGCACGACAGAAGCGCCTGACGGGCCTGGCGCTCGGGAGCCGTGCGCTGGTCGCCGACGCGCAGCAGACCTCGGCCTGCTGGTACCTCTCGATCGTCACCCTCACGGGCCTCGCCCTCAACGCACTCCTGGGTTGGTGGTGGGCGGACCCGGTCGCCGCGCTCGGGATCGCCGTGTTGCTCGTGCGGGAGGGACTCGAAGCCCTCCACGGCGAGGACGGCGACTGAGGTCGCACCTGAGCGATCCTGCCTGGCCCAGGCCCGCACGGCCTTGACGTTCCGTTGATACTGGGGGGGAGTATCAACCCAGAAGGATCGGCATGGACCACGCAGCTCACCGACAGCACCATGAACCGTCATCCGGCTCGGCGACGGATCACGAGGGCCAGGCCGCCGGACACGACCGGCACGCCGGCCACTCGGTCGCCATGTTCCGCGACAAGTTCTGGCTGAGCCTTGCCATGACGATCCCGACCGTGCTGCTGAGCCCGGAGGTGGCGGGCTGGATCGGCTACGGGATCCCGGCGATCCCGGGCATCGAGTACGTGCCGGCGGTCCTCGGGACGATCATCTTCGTGTACGGCGGGACCGTCTTCCTTCGCGGAGCCCGGGACGAGCTGGCCGATCGGAAGCCCGGGATGATGACCCTCATCTCGCTGGCCATCCTGGTGGCCTTCGTCACCTCGTGGGCCGGTACGCTCGGCTTCTTCGAGGTCGAGATCTGGTGGGAACTGGCCACCCTGATCACGATCATGCTGCTGGGCCACTGGCTCGAGATGCGGTCGATCGCCCAGGCCCAGGGCGCCCTCTCCGCCCTCGCGGCGCTGCTGCCCGACACCGCCGAGCGGGTGACCGCCGACGGCACCGAGGTGGTGCCCGTCAGCGACGTGCAGATGGGCGATGTGGTCCTCGTCCGCCCAGGCGCCCGGGTCCCAGCCGATGGGCTGATCGTTGACGGCATCGCCGACGTCGACGAGTCGATGATCACCGGCGAGTCCCGTCCTGTGTCGAAGCAGGTCGGCGACCCGGTCATCGCCGGTACTGTCGCCGCTGGTGGCTCGCTTCGGGCGAAGGTCACCGCGACGGGTGACCAGACCGCCTTGTCAGGGATCATGCGCCTCGTCGCGCAGGCGCAGGCCTCGGCGTCACGTGCGCAGGCGCTCGCTGATCGCGCGGCGGCACTCCTGTTCTACGTCGCTCTGGCGGCCGGCGCGATCACGTTGGTCGGATGGTGGTTCCTGGGCGATCCGGAAGGCGCCTTGGTTCGCACCGCGACGGTGCTGGTGATCGCCTGCCCACACGCTCTCGGCCTGGCGATCCCGTTGGTCATCGCGATCTCCACGTCGCTCGGGGCGCGGAACGGGTTGCTCATCAAGGATCGCCTCGCTCTGGAGCGAGCGCGGACCCTCGACATGGTGATCTTCGACAAGACCGGGACCTTGACCAGGGGCGAGCCGGTGCTCGTCGATGCCGATGGCGATGGCGCCCTCCGTCTCGCGGCGGCGGTCGAGGCCGACTCAGAGCATCCGCTGGCCCGCGCCATCGTCGCCGGCGCCACGGCTCGTGGGCTGTCCATCCCGACCGCCACGTCGTTCGAGCCTCTCCCGGGGCTGGGCGCTCGCGCTCAGGTCGAGGGCCACGCGGTGTCTGTCGGCGGACCTCGCCTCCTCGCCGACGCCTCGCTCCTGGCACCGCCGTTGGCCGCCGCATGGGACCGCGACGGTCGGACGGTGCTCGCTGTCATCGTCGATGGCCGCGTCGCCGGCGTCCTCGCCGTCGAGGACGAGGTTCGCCCGGAGTCGAAGGAGGCGATCGACGCGCTCCACGCCCTCGGGATCCGGGTGGCCATGATCACCGGCGACAGCCAGCCCGTGGCCGACTCGGTCGCGCACCGGCTCGGCATCGACGAGGTCGCCGCCCAGGTCCTCCCGGCCGACAAGGCTGCTGCGGTCAGGCGCTTCCAGGAGGGCGGCCGGAAGGTGGCGATGGTCGGCGACGGCGTGAACGACGCACCCGCGCTGGCGACGGCCGATGTCGGCATCGCCATCGGTGCCGGCACCGACGTGGCCGTGGAATCGGCCGGCATCGTCCTTGTCCGCAGCGACCCGCGCGACGTGGTGGCCGCGATCGAGCTGTCGCGGGCGACCTACGACAAGATGGTCCAGAACCTCGTCTGGGCGACCGGCTACAACCTGGTGGCGATCCCCGTCGCGATGGGCATCTTCGTGCCATGGGGCATCGACCTGCCGATGGCCGTCGGTGCGATCGCGATGAGCCTCTCGACGATCATCGTGGCCGCCAATGCCCAACTTCTCCGACGCGTTCGACTGCACCGCGACAGCCCGACCCGACGACCCGCTCAGTCTCGCCCGGCGACTGCCTGATCGCCACGGCGCGCATCGGAAGCCATCGCCGACGTCGAACCGTCGATCTCCATCGAAGGGGCCGGACCACCTGATCGAAACGCTCCGTCCGGCTCTGTTCCCGTGGGCCTCCAGCGGTGACGATTGGCACCGAGGACGCCGGTCTCGACGTCCCGGAAAGGAGGCAGACCATGGAGTTTGCCATCACCCTTGGACTCGGCGGATGGATCGTCCTGATCGTCGGAGCCCTCGTCTTCGGCGCAGTCGCACAGTTCGTCGGGGAGACGCGCACAGGCTACGAATGGCTCGTCGACGCCATCGCGGCCGGTGTGGGTGCGCTGGTCGCGAGCGAGCTCGTCGTCGCCTGGCAGTCTGTCGGCCCAGTGTGGGACGGGCTCGCGCTGGTCCCGGCCCTGATCGGCGGTCTCGTTGTCGGGCTCGTCGTCGAAGTGGCGACTCGCTACATCACCGGCGGGACGTACGCCGGCCGGCCGATGTCGGCCTGACGCCCTCGCTCAGCCGGATCAACGCAGTGGCGACCCGCCGCACATGCCGGCGGGTCGCCTTCTTGAACGGACTCGGGCCATGACAAAGCAAGCGTTCGCACTCCCATGGGCCGGACGTCCAGATCGCGGTATCACGTCCACATGACCGATCGATCGTGGTTCCCTCGCCGCTCTCTCAGGTGCCTGACGCTCGCGACCGGGTTGATCGCAGTCGCGTGCGGGCCCGCGTCAGGCTCGCTGTCGCCCGGTGTGTCGCCAGCTGAGTCCCTGTCGGCAACGTCACCGTCCGCGACGCGCTGGCTTGCCGGTAGCCAGTCGCCATCGATCACCAATCCGAGCCCGTCGGAGGCGGTCGCGCCGACGTCGCCCGCGACCGCCGCGCCGTCACCGAAGCCGAGCGCCGACCAGTCGCCTCGCCCCACATCGCGATCGACCCCGCGACCGACGTCTCGACCCAGCCCGCGGCCTCCTGCGACGCCGACCCCACCGCCCTCGGCCCCGAGCAGGATGATCCGCCACGGCGCCCGGACATCGAATGACGTCGCCCTGACGTTCGACATGGGCGGACGCGTCGGTGACTCGCTGGCGATCGTCGACTGGCTGGTCGACCACGAGGTCCATGCCACCGTCTTCATGACCGGCGCCATGGCCGACAACGCGAATACGAGCGCCGGACGGACGGTTCTCGGGATCATCGACGCGCATCCCGGCCTGTTCACGCTCGGCAACCACTCATATACGCACCGCGACTTCCGGACCCTGACTGCTGCTGAGATCCGCGACGAGCTGCGTCGAACCGAAGCAGCCTTCGCGCCACATTGCTCGCAGGATCCGCGACCATTCTTCCGGCCGCCGAACGGTGGCTCCGACGCCGACGTGCTCGCCGCGGTCGGGGCGGCGGGCTATCGGTATACCGTCACCTGGGACATCGACACGATCGACTGGCGTCCGATCGACAACGATCCACCCGGCCCCACGGCCGACCAGATCGTGGCCAAGGTCGTCGGGAACGCCCAGGGCGGCTCGATCGTGCTTCTGCACCTCGGCGGATATCACACGCTCGAGGCACTGCCTCGCATCGTCCAGGGCTTGCAGGCCCGCGGCTTCCATCTCATCACCCTGGACCAGATGCTGGCGACCTGATGTCGGTCCAAGTGACTCGACACGTTCGGGTCGGAAGGCTCTCGTCGGCCGGGCGTCGAACGCAGAAAGTAGGGATGCTGACGGTTCGACGCGGGCCGTATCGGACGTGCCACCGATCCGCCGCTAGTTCGAGGTACACCGATGACACTCATCAGGCGTCCGACGCCGTTGATCGACCTGTTCTCGTTCCGGGACGCGATGGATCGACTCTTCGACGAGCGATCCTTCAGGCCGCTGTGGATCGGCAACGGCGAGCCTCACAGTCCGCCGGCACTCGACCTGTACACCACGGCTGAGGCGGTGATCGCCAAGGTCGCGCTGCCCGGGGTCAAGCCAGAAGACGTCGACGTGACCATCGCCGATGATCTCGTGACGGTCAGCGGAGCGTTCGAGGCGGAGAAGGAGACCGCCGATGGCGGATATCTCCAGAGGGAGTTGAGCCAGGGCACGTTCAGTCGAAGCTTCTCGCTCCCGACCGCCATCAAGGCAGACGCTGCGAAGGCCGAGTTCAAGGACGGCTTGCTCACCCTCACCCTCCCGAAGACCGAGGAAGTCAAGCCGACCCACGTCAAGGTGCAGGTTTCCTGAGACCCATGACGCGGACCCGCGTGATGACGCAGGGCGGAGGTCCCGATCGGGGTCCGGATCTCTGCCGTTCACGCTCGCCGTGTGGCAGGGAAGACGGATGCCGGCCGGGCGGCACACAGACGGGAGCTGTCAGATGGACTACATGATCGCGGCTCATCACATCGAGCCGCAGGCCATCGTTTCTATCCGCGACCGGCGGACGCAGGATGACCTGCCTGGATTCATCAAGGCTGCGATCCCCGAGCTGATGGGCAGGCTCCGGCTTCTGGGGGTCGCCCCCTCTGGTCCGCCGTTCGTCATCTATCACGACTTCGGCGCCGATGGCATCGATGCCGAGGCATCGGTGCCGATCAGGGAGGAGATCGCCACGGCGGGGCAGATCGGTAGTCGAGTGGTGCCGGCGATGACGGTCGCGCGGACGGTGCACGTCGGGCCATACGAGAAGCTCGGAGATGCCTACGCAGCGCTGTGGAGCTGGATCCGGAGCCACGGATTCGAGATCGCCGGTCCCGTCCGGGAGCGCTATCTGAACGGACCTGGTGAGCGCGTCCCGCCGACTGAGTACCTGACCGAGATCGAGATGCCCATCGTCCCGGTCGTCATCGCGGCGCCCGTCTGAGGACCTGTAGCCGTCGACGTCCTGATCGTGCGGGATAGCGTTGCGTTGACGACGGCTGAGGAGCTGGCGACGTGGACCGAGAGGACGCAACAGGCCCACGCACGCCTCGGCCGATCCCCCAGTGCCCTCGTCAAATCAATGGTTGCCAGCGATCAGAAGCACAGGCACGACGATCACGACGGCAAGCGCGCACAGGGACTGCGAACGCGATCGGCCGCCGGAGCCAGCCGGCGCAGGACACGCCCGTACAACGCGAGATCGTTTCGCAGCTATGTCTTGTGGCGGAATCGCCAGCCGAGCCCGAGGAGCCCGAGCGTCAGGGCTGCACCGACACCGGCCGCGACGAAGAGTCCGGCCTCGAGCCATGCGGTCGTTGCGGGCAGGAAAGGAGTGTCCCCGGCCGACATAGCCTGATCGGCCAGGAACTCTTTCGCGGCAGCAGCCGCGAGAGCGAAGAGGGTGGAAACGCCGGCCACGATGGCGAGCACCGCGGTCGCTGCGCGGAAGTGGCGGGTCGACATGAGAGGTTCCTCCAATGAGTAGGTGAGATGCGCAACGAGGGCGCCGCAGAGCACGTCGAAGAGGAGGCTCACCGAGAGCGGCTCGTCCTCCAGGAGGGCCCCGAACTCAGGGCCGTAGCGACGCCGCCAGCGCTCCGGGTAGAGGCGCGCAAGCGAGGAACGGCGCATCGCGATCAGCTCGTCGCGAGTCGCGCCAGGCCCGCCTCGGCGAACTGGCGGAAGGTGGCGAGTTGCTCGGCGAGGACCGTGCGCCCGAGGTCGGTCAGCCGGTACGGGCGGCGCAGCTCGTCGACGGGTAGGGGCTCGATGAGCCCACGCTCTTCGAGTCGATGCAGCGCCCCGTACAGGGTGCCGGGTCCCAGGTGGACCCCGGCCAGACGCTCGATGTCGGCGATCATCGCGTGACCATGCTTCGGGCCGCCGGCCAGGCTCGCGAGGATCAAGACGCCGGGCTCAGGAGGCTGACCACGGGCGGCGGGGTGGCGTGGCATGAGGGTTCCTCTGGCGGCGTTATCGTAGAACGTACTATATCGTAGTGCGTAGCTCGATGCAAGGCGCCATGGCGACGTCGGATCAGATGGCGACCCGCCAGGCGAGGTAGCCGACCGCGGCGACCTCGACCCACGCTCTGGCGGAAGCTTGGGTGCCCTCACAGCAGCGGACAAGCGCCGCCCGCGCCCGAGCTGGGCGATCGTGTGCTCGATCCCCGACGCTTGCATCTCGAGCGGATGGCTGCTCGGGACACATCTCGAGGTGTCGCCCGTCAGGAGATGAGGATCGAACGCTGGGGCGCGGCACGGGTCGCGTGATGACCGATCTCGATGAACCAACTCCCGGAGCGACCGACGTTGTCGCTGTAGCGAGCGTGGTCGAGGGCCTGGCGCCATCGCCGGGCCGGCGTACGACGCCTGATAGACTTCGCTGAACGGTGTCGCGGGATCTCCGGGCCTGTCGATGTCGAGGCTGCGACTGCCTCGGCTGGCCTGGTCCAGGTCCCTCATCCGCCGTTGGCTGACCCCGGGCGGGAGTAGCTCAGTTGGCAGAGCGGCAGCCTTCCAAGCTGCATGTCGCGAGTTCGAACCTCGTCTCCCGCTCCAACGCCCCGACGAGCCGCGAGCCGGCCCGGGTCGGCCGGCCCACTCGTCGACCTATGACGGAGGCCGACCATGTCTCAGTCAACGACGCCCCCCGACAGCGAGATCGACCTCTTGCTGACCGATCCCGAGGCTCGAGCCTGGTTCGAGAAGCACCTCACCCAGTTGCGGGAGGACGCCTATGGGCAGCGGATCCTGTTCTGGACCCTGGCGGCCGCGTTCGTGGTGGGACTCATCGCGTATGTCGTCGGCTATCTCCTCAAGTCGTCGGCGCCAGAGGAGCCCGTCGGGTTGCTGGCCGACATGGTCTATACCCTCGGATTCGCGCTGTGGACCGCCGTCGTCGTGGTCGTCCTCGTCGAGGTCATCCCCGACGTCAAGCGCGGGCAGATCCGGCGCTCGCTCGAGGCCTATGAGGCGATCCGGCGCGACAAGTCGAAGAAGGGCACCAGCGTGACCGAGCAGCCGTAGCCCTACAGCTCGGTGACGTCGGCGCCGACCACGATCGCGAAGTCAGCCGACCCTTCGAGCTCGGCCTCGACCGACCTCAGCGAGCCGAACGGATGCGCCGGGTCGAGGTCGATGACCACGCGACAGGAGCCGGTCGATCGCCGTCCCGCACGGCGGACCTCGGGTCGGACGATCAGGATGTCCCGCCTCTCGGCGTCGAGGCCGGCCCGCTCGAGGCGGCGCCTCGGCGTCAGCCAGACGCCCGCGGGTGATCCCGATGCGTTTCCTGCCACGAGCCTGACCTCGTCCAGCCCCAGGGTTCCGGCGTCGGCGGTCATCCCCGCGGTCGTTGGTGCAGTGCCTCCGTCCCAGAACGCTCCCTGGAGCTCGAACGATCCATGGAGGACCGGCCAGCCGAACACCTCTCGGCCCCAGGCGATGTAGTCGGTCCCGTCCGCCCACATCGAGACCGACACCTCACCGACAGTCGCTCCGGCCTGGGCGGGCACGCCGAACACCGCCTCGCAGAAGTGTCCGGTGCGGGGAGCCGTCACGCCTGGCCGGTCGTTGGACAGGGCCTCGTAGGTCAGGTCGTAGAACCGCAGCCGGACCCGGACCGACTCGGCCCGGGCGGGCCATAGGTCCGGGCTCAACGAAGCCGCGACACATTCCCACGGGGCCATGAACCATGCGGTCAACGACCGACCGGTCATCAGCCAGGGCGGGTCCATCCAGGCCTCGGTCGCAGCGGGCCACGGGTCGCGCCGAGACGCGTCCGACCCGCTCACGCCGAGCCGCTCAGCATGCGCTTCGGGTTGCGCACGAACAGCTGGTCGAGCTGCTCCTGGGCCAGACCGCCCTGCCGCAGGCGCTCGGAGAACGTCGAGATGAGAAAGCCGTAGCCCGTGCCGCCGTAGGCGGTCAGATGGGCGGTGGCGCAGACGTCCTGGGACAGCAGGATGTGCTCGATATGGCCGTCGTCGACCAATCCTGTGATCAACCCGATGGTCCGCGCGGTCTCGTACTCGGACGCCCCGCGGATGGTGTCGAACTGGACGAACGCCCCGCGCCTGATCAGGGCCCGGTGGTAGTCGGGATCGGGGTAGGTGTCGCTGTGGCCGATCACGACCCGCCGCAGGTCGACGCCTTCCTCCGCGAAGATGTCCAGCTGGGCGAGGCCGACCGGGCTGGCGATCGAGTGGGTCGTCAGGGCGACCCCGGTCCGGACCTGGGCGCGCGCGGCCGCCCTGTGGACGCGCTCCTCGACGGGCGACACGTGCCGTTCGTGGACCCCGATCTCGCCGATGATGCCCGCCTTGATGCCGCCGTCGGTCCCGACCTCGATGTCGCGGATCAGCCCGTCGGCGATCTGTTGCGTCGGCGTCTCCCACAGCTCGCGCTCGTAGAACGGTTCGCGGTATCGCCCCGTGCCCATCACGATGTTGAGACCGACGCGCCTGGCGATCTCGGCAAGCCGGACCGGGGAGCGCCCGATGTCGTTGGTCGTCACCTCGACCAGGGTCGAACCGCCGGCTGCCACGAACGGCGCCAGCTCGGCGCAGGCGAGGTCGACGTCGAACAGCATGTACTCGCGGTGGGGCTGGAACCGGACGTAGATGTCGATGAGCAGGTGTTCGTGGGTCAGCGTCCAGCCGAGGTCGTCGGCGGCCACCTCGCCGAGCACGGTGTTGACGCGCATGGCCGTCATTCGAACGTCGCATCCCGGCCGTGACGGCCGTTGATCAGCAGGCCGGCGTCCGCGACGATGACCTGGCCCGAGATGTAGGACGCGTCGGCACCTGCCAGCCAGGCCACGATCCGGCCGATCTCGGCGGGTTCCGCATACCGGCCGACGAGCGCCCGGGCTGCACGGGCCTCGACGTCGGCGATGCCGTTCGCCGCGATCTCGCGACCCATCTCCGTGTCGGTGTAGCCGGGCGCGACGGCGTTGACCCGGATCCCGGCCGGCGCCCATTCGACGGCGAGGACCCGAGTCATCGCCTCCATGGCCGCCTTGGACGCGGAGTAGGCCAATCGCCCGGGAACCCCCATGTGGGCGTTGATCGACGTGATGCTAGTGATGCTCGATCGGCCGGCCGTCTTGAGGAGAGGGTAGGACGCTCGGCTCATTCGGTACATCCCGCCCGCGTTGATGTCCATGACCCGGCTCCAATCGGCTTCCGAGAGGTCGGCCGATCGCCGTGCCGATCCGACGCCGGCATTGTTGACCAGGGCATCGAGCCGGTCGGTCAGGCCCTCGACGGCGCGGATCGCCGCGGCCACCGAGGCAGCATCCGAGACGTCGCATTCGACCCGGGTGACCGCCTCCGGCAGGGAGGAGAGCCTGCCGGAGGCGGCACCGGAGACGGATATGTCGGCGACGATGACGCGATAGCCGCGCTCGAGCAGCGCGTCGCGGATGGCGGCGCCGATGCCACGCATCCCGCCGGTGACGAGGGCGACCGGCTGCCTGGGCTCCAAGCTCATGGTGGGGCTCCCGTTCCGATCGCCCGGCCCTCGATGATCCGCAGATCGGTGGTCGCGTGGAGGATCGGGCAGTCCTCGCCGGTCAGGAGGATGGCGCTGCCGCGTGCGACCGGACTCGAGACACCGTCCTGGCGGATGTCACCGGTGCCATCGAGCACGTTGATCACGGCGTCCCGACCGTTGGCTGCGATCTCGACGGCATCACCGGCGTCGATCCAGCGGGTGGCGACGGCGAGCCGGTCGGTGGTGATGGACACCCCGAGTCCGCGACCGGTGACCGGATCGTCCCGTTCGTGGATCACGAGGGGGCTGTCTCCGGCCAGAGCCTCCCGACGGTCCGGCGTGCGGGGCGGCAGGTCCTCATAGCTTCCGGGCACCATGTGCGGCGAGGTGAACGCGACAAGACGCACCGGGCCATCCGACGTCGTATGGACACTGTGCTCCATGTCGCCGGGGGTGTGGACGAGCGTTCCCGGACCGATCGTGTGCGGGACGCCGTCGAGCAGAACCTCCCCCTCGCCGCTGTCGACGAAAAAGACCTCGTCGTTGACGTGGGTATGCCCGGGAGCATGCCCCACGTCGAAGAAAGCGATGGTGTGGGTCAGCACCTCCGAGCCGCTGTCCCTACCGAACAGCACGACCGCGATCCGGCCGGCGAGCGCCTTGGCGGCGAAGTCCGACTCGCGAACGACCTTCACGATCCGCCGACTATCGCAGCTGTTCGAGGAGAGATATGGCACCGCTGGTCAGCGCGTCGGCAGCGCCCTCATCGAAGGCGGATCCCCACTCGACCTCGTAGCCACCGAGCTTGAACGCCTCGTCGGTGGGAACATAGCCACTCCAGCCGTTCGTGTAGCCGGCCATCAGCGTCACCGGGAAGGGCGAGCCGTCTCGAACAGCGGCGCCGATGCTGGCGAACGGTTCGCCTGGGAACCCGACCAGCGAGAATGGCCCGACCCGGATTCCGTGCATGACCAGATCGACCTCGCGCCGCCCCTCGAACCGCTCGAGCCAGGCCGACCGCATCTCGGCCCTCTTCAGGCGGAACATGCCGTCGGCGATTTGGGCGTCGGGCGCCGAAGCCGCCCGCAGCTGGTCGAGCTCGTCGCGGATCGCGTCCGCGTCGGCCCGGAGCGCCTTCGCATCGCCGAGTTGCCGGATCGGCATGGTAACGGCGCCGGTCGCGACGCGGACGCCATCGAGCGGTGCCGGTCCGGGTTCGGGTCGCTGGAGGCCGAGCGGAGCCCCGGACTCCACGACACGGTCGAACACCCAGCGACGCGCCTCGGGATCGATGCGGAGATAGGTCTGCGCGGCTTCGGCGCCGATCCGCTTGCCAAGGCGACGATGGACGCGGGTGTCGCCGGTCAAGCCCTCGATCGGCATCTGGTCGCCGGCGCAACCCTGGATGAACAGGCAGGTCGCGCCCGTCAGATCCTCGACGACGCTCCGCACGACGCCCGGGAAGTCCGGGCTGAGGAGCCGATTCTGGAACGCGAGCGTGATGGGGTGGCAGGCGTAGCCGACCACGGCGGCAATGGGCGTGCCGTCGGTGCCCTCGATGCGGGCGACCGTGACCGTCGGGTCGGTGAATCCCTCCGGATACTGGCTGACGACGATGCGTCCGCCAGGGAGCGGCAGGCGGCGATTGACGGCGACCGCCGAGCTGCCGTAGCCCGCCCCGATCCGCGCCGGGCGCATGTTCAGGTGCGCCGAGCGAGCGGCGCCGACGGTCTGGCTGTAGAGCGTCTCCCAGTACGAGGCCACCAGCTCCATCCCGGCGCGGACATTGAGCGGGTGGATCAACGGACCGGAATGGGTGTGCGTGTATGACACGAAGATGTCGTCCGGTGAGATTCCCACCGCGTCGCTGACCAGCGAGCAGATCCGCTCGGCGTCGGCGGCCATGATGGTCCCGGTGTCGTATTCCACGATGGCGCAGCTCGCATCATCATCGCGGACGATGAGCATGGTCACGTAGAAGTCCTGATCGACCCCTTCGGCGCGCTCATGGACCTGGGCGCCCCAGCCCGCGTGGGCGATGCCGACGGGGGGCGTGATGGTGGCGCGCCCGACGCCTGCGTGGACGGTCCCGGCCATGGTTCGCAGCCTCCTGTTGTGTGTCGGGAGTGATGACGTCGTAGCGTATATTCGATCAAGTATAGCGAGCGCTGGATCGCCGAAAGGATCACCGATGCTCGAGCTCACCGTCCTCGGCGCAGGGCCGGCGTACAGCGATCAACCCGGCTCCCTGGGTTCGGCGTATCTCGTGCGCGCGGGCGCGGACGCCATCGTCCTGGACCTTGGCCAGGGCGCCTTTCCGGCGCTTGCGCACGCCATCGAGCCGAGCTCACTTCACGGCGTCTTGATCAGCCATCTCCATCCGGATCACTTCATCGACCTGATCCCGTTGCGCCACTATCTCTGCCGGGCAGAGTTCCAGCCGGGCCGGCGGGTCCGGGTCCTCGCGCCCGTCGGACTGGAGAGGCGGCTCGACGCGGTCTACGACCAACCCGGTTTCGCGGCCGCGGCGTTCGATCTCGAGGCGTTGACGCCCGGATCGGTGCGGGCCGGGTCGTTCACGATCGAGGTGGCCACCGTCCACCACGCGGGCGAATCGTTCGCCTTCCGCGTTGCGGGCGCCGACGCGACCGGTGCCGGCATCGTCTACAGCGGCGACTGTGCCGACCCCAGCGACCTGCTCCCGTTGATCCGGCCGGGTGACACGTTGCTCGCCGAGGCGACGTTCGGGCCTGGCCCGCTGCCGGCCGGGATGCCGCATCTCGACGGCCCGATGGTCGGGCGTCTGGCGACCGCCGGCGGGGTAGTGGCGGTCCTGCTGACCCATCTGCGGATGGGGTGCGATCCGGAGGCGACGGTGCGTTCCGCGACGAAGGAGTACGACGGGCCGGTGACGCTGGTCCGTCCTGGCGACCGGTTCACGGTGTGACCCGGCCCGACCTCGACAAGCCGATGCGCAACCATCGATACTTGATCACGTTCGGGCTCGGCCCCATGCCACCGACCCGTCGCACCTGGATGGGAGGAGTTCGTTGTCCGACAGCAGCCTGACGGGCCGGGTCGCCGTCGTGACCGGAGCCGGCACCGGGTTGGGCATGGCCATCTCGCGCGCGCTCGCGGATGCGGGCGCGGATCTCCTGCTCCACTACCGCAGCAGCGCGGCCTCGCTCGACGGTCTGGCAGCGGATTGCCGGGGCATGGGCCGCCGCGTCGAGACGATGCAGGCCGACTTCGCGGAGGATCCGGCTCTCGCCGCGGGGGTCGTCGACGCCGCCGTCGAGCGGCTCGGTCGCATCGACATCCTGGTCAACAACGCCGCGGTCACGACCAAGTTGGCGTCGTTCGAGACGCTCAGCCAGGAGCTCTTTGAGGAGACGCTGGCGGTCAATGTGACGGCGCCGTTCCTCGCCAGCCAGGCCGCCGGTCGGCACATGGTCGCCGCCGGTCGGGGCGGCCGGATCATCAACATCGGGTCGGTCCACGCCCTCGTCTCGGCGCCGGGCGCGGCGGCCTACGAGGCCAGCAAGGGCGGGATCGTTGCCCTGACTCGGGCGAGCGCGGTCAGCCTCGGCCAGCACGGCATCACCGTGAACTGCGTCGGACCGGGCGTGATCGTCGTCGAGCGCTATGACGAGCTCGACTGGGACGAGGACTGGTACCGAAGCCGCATCCCGGTCGGGCGCACCGGACACCCGGAAGACATCGCGGCGACGGTCCGCTTCCTCGCCAGCGACGAGGCCGGGTTCATCTCGGGCGAGACGATCTACGTCGACGGCGGAATGACGCGTCGCATGTCACTCGTGAAGTGAGGTGATCGAGCTCGGATCCCCGTCACTGCGGGTGGTCGTCGATCCCGACCGCGGCGGGCAGATCGTCTTCGTGGGGCGGCCCGGTGGCCCGAATGCGCTGTTCCACGACGACTGGGAGACCCCGACGCCCGCCGGTGGATCGACCCACTACGGCTCGGACACGCTCGACTGGCTGTCGCGCTATCGCGGCGGCTGGCAGGTGATGTTCCCGAACGCCGGCGGCGAGTGCACCGTCGACGGCATCGCGCACCCGGTCCACGGCGAGGTCACCGCAGCGCCGGCGGAGGTGCTCGAGGCATCGGGCGACGCCGTCCTGCTTCGGTCGACGACGCGGGTCGGGCTCCGGCTCGAGCGCCGGATCTCGCTTTCCGCCGAACGGCCGGCGCTGCGCCTCGAGGAGACGGTCGTGAACGACTCGGACCGGGCCGTGCGGTACGTCTGGGGCCACCATCCCGCGATCGCGGCGACGCCCGGGATGCTGGTCGACCTGCCGGCCGGACCGGTCCATGTC
>DASYSM010000121.1:0-13468 GCA_036003325.1 Candidatus Limnocylindrales bacterium | reverse complement strand
AGCGCCAGCGTAGGGAGCCGGCGTCGCATCCGCCGAAAGCCCGCCGGTGCTCTCCCCCGAGTCGACCGTGGCGGAGCCCGGGGAGGAAACCGGGACATCCGCCACGACCGCGGTGCGATCGATGAGACCGAGGTTCGCCTTGTCCTCGTCCGACAGGAATCGTGAGCCGAGCCAGCGGAAGATGTAGTCGACGATCGACTTGGCGATCGGGATCTCCTGGTTGCCCGTGAAGCCCGACGGCTCGAACCGGACGTGGGCGAACTTGTTGACGAGGTCCTTGAGCGGCACGCCGTACTGGAGCGCCACCGAGATCGTCGTCGCCAGGGTGTCCATCAGGCCCGAGACGGTCGAGCCCTCCTTGGCCATCTTGAGGAAGATCTCGCCGGGCTGGCCGTCGGGGTAGAGCCCGACCGTGATGTAGCCCTCGTGCCCCGCGATGTCGAACTTGTGGGTGACCGCCGAGCGCTCGGCCGGGAGCCGGCGTCGATGCGGGAGCCCGGCCTCGACCTGCGCCTTGGCGAGCTGCCGTCGAAGCTTCTCGACCTCTTCGCTATCGATGGCGTCGGCGCCGGACTCACCGGTCTTCTTGCCGGTGCTGAGCGGCTGGCTGCGCTTCGAGTTGTCGCGGTAGACCGCGATCGCCTTGAGCCCGAGCTTCCAGCCCTCGAGGTAGACCTTCTCGATCTCCTCGGCCGTGGCGGCCTCGGGCATGTTGACGGTCTTGCTGATCGCGCCGGAGATGAACGGCTGGATCGCGCCCATCATCCGGACGTGGCCCATGTAGTGGATGGACCGCTCGCCGTTGGCCGGCTTGAACGCGCAGTCGAAGACCGGCAGGTGCTGTGGCTTGAGGTGCGGCGCGCCCTCGATGGTCTCGTGCTCGGTCAGGTAGGCGAGGATCTCGTCGACTTCTTCGGCGCCATAGCCGAGCTTGCGCAGCGCGGCAGGGACGGTCTGGTTGACGATCTTGAGGAAGCCCTCGCCGACGAGCTTCTTGTACTTGATGAGCGCGATGTCGGGCTCGACCCCGGTCGTATCGCAATCCATCATGAAGGCGATGGTCCCGGTCGGCGCCAGAACGGTGACCTGGGCGTTGCGGTAGCCGGACTCGGTGCCGAGCGCGAGCGCCTCGTCGAAGACGGTCGTCGCGGCCTTGCGCAGCGCCGCCGGGACGCCGTTGGTCGGGATCCGGTAGGCCGCGTCGCGGTGCTTGGCGATGACTCGCAGGAACGGCTCGCGGTTCTCGTCGTAGGCGACGAACGGGCCGCCGTGATCGCGGGCGATCTCGGCCGACTGGCGATACGCCTCGCCGTGCATGATCGCGGTCAGCGCGGCCGCGAAGTTGCGTCCCTCGTCGGAATCGTAGGCGAGGCCACGGCTCATCAGCAGCGCGCCGAGGTTGGCGTAGCCGAGACCGAGCGGCCGGAACTTGTGGCTGTTCTCCTCGATCCGCGGGGTCGGGTAGGAGGCGTTGTCGACCAGGATCTCCTGGGCGGTGATGGTCACCTTGGCCGCGAACCGATAGGCCTCGACGTCGAACTCGCCGTCGGCATCGACGAACTTCATCAGGTTGAGGGAGGCGAGGTTGCACGCCGTGTCGTTGAGGAACATGTACTCGGAGCACGGGTTGGACGCGTGGATCCGATCCGTGTTGGCCGAGGTGTGCCACTCGTTGATGGTCGTGTCGTACTGGATGCCGGGGTCGCCGCACAGGTGGGCGGCCTCGGCCATCTTGTGGAAGATGTCGCGGGCCTTGTAGGTGTCCATCACCTCGTGCGGGGCGACGACCGCGTGGGTCTGCCACTCCCCGTCGTCGACGACGGCCTGCATGAACGCGTCGGTCACGCGGACCGAGTGGTTGGCGTTCTGGAAGAAGACCGAGCCGTAGGCCTCGCCGGTGAAGGACGGGTCGTAGCCGGCCTCGATCAGCGCCCAGGCCTTCTGCTCCTCGTGCGCCTTCGAGTCGATGAACTCCATGACGTCCGGGTGGCCGGCATCGAGGATGACCATCTTGGCCGCGCGCCGGGTCTTGCCACCGGACTTGACCACGCCCGCGAAGGCGTCATAGCCCTTCATGAACGAGACGGGCCCTGAGGCCGTGCCGCCACCGGCCATCTTCTCCTTGGAGGAGCGGATGGTCGAGAGGTTGCTGCCCGCGCCCGAGCCGAACTTGAACAGCATGGCCTCGGTCTTGGCCAGGTCCATGATCGAGGACATGGTGTCGTCGACCGAGTTGATGAAGCAGGCGCTGCACTGGGGCCTGGCTTCGATGCCGACGTTGAACCAGACCGGCGAGTTGAAGGCCATCTTCTGGTGGAGGATCAGATGGGTCAGCTCGGCCTTGAAGGTCTGGAGGTCCGCGTCGGTCGCGAAGTAGTGCTGCGTCTCGGCCCAGCCGGTGATCGTGTTGACGACGCGATCGATCAGCTGGCGGACGGAGGTCTCGCGTTCCGGCGTGCCGAGGTGGCCGCGGAAGTACTTGGAGACGACGACGTTGGTGGCGAGCTGGCTCCACGACTCGGGGACCTCGACGTCCTTCTGCTCGAAGACGCTCTTGCCCGATTCGTTGGCGATGCCGGCGGTGCGGTACTCCCAGGTGACCTCGTCGTAGGGATGGATCCCCGGGGTCGTCCAGCGACGCTCGAAGGTCAGGCCGCGGGCACCCTCGCCGGTGAAGCTGGCACCGTACGGGCCGGCGAGACGGCGGGTGGCCGCGCCGGCCTTCTTGGTCTTCGCGGTTCGTCGATCCATGACCTGGGTCGCGTCGCCGGTGACTGCCATCGTGTTGCTCTCCTCAACCCCAGTCGTGCCGGCGGCGGTAGCTGCCACCGGATCGTGTCGTCGGTGTTCCGAGTGTCTTGGGGGCCGCCACTCCGGACGGCGGATCGGGCCGTCGGGTCGGGCGTCTGTGGGCTGCTCGGTCGATCTGGCGACCCCAAGAACGATACCGGGTCGGACGGGCGGAGTCAAGCAAAAAACACAAGATGTTGTGGTTGGTCGTGCCAGTCTATCGCTACATGTGGTGGTTGAGCGTGATCCGTGCTTGGCGGCCGGGTCGTCCACGCTCGGGGGCTGGGTCGTCCACGACGGGGAGGGGGTTGTCCACGCGTGTGGGTGGGGTTGTCCACGGTCTGGGTGGGGTTGTGAACAGAACGGGTGGTCGGTTTGGGTCGGGTGCGGGTGGGGTGGGCGGGTCGGCTGGTCGGATCGGCTGGTCGGGCCGGCGGGTCGGGCCGGCGGGGTCGGCCCGAGCCGCTGGGCCGTCGCGCGGTCGCGGCTCTGACGGCCGCCAAGTCGGTTACCAGGCTCCCCCAGGGTATCTGTCACAAACAGGCTGTTCTCGCTGCCAGATACCCTCCCGGAGACTGGTAGTCAGGGTCGGAGTGCCCGGCGAGCCGTCGGTGGGCCGCTCCGACCCGGGCTCCACGCTCGGAGGGGCGTCGCGTGACATGCCGGTCGCCCCACATCGGCACACAAACCGGACTACCAGTCTCCCCCAGGGTATTTGTCAAGAACTCGGCGCAGGTTTGGTCGCGGGGCGGGGCCGGTCGAGGCGGGGAATGGGACGCCTGGCGACCGTCGGCCCTGCCGGCCACGGCCGGAGTCGGGCGGTCGGCGGGCGGTCGGCGGGCGGTCCACCAGTCGGCCGCGGATCGCCATCGCGCCCGCGGATCACGATCGCGCCCGCGGATCGCCGCTCCTCCCCGCGCCGTTGACGCCATCAGCACGCGGTCCGACCATTGGCGTCATGGGCATCGAGCTCGAGCCGGTGCACGGGACGGTTTCGGCACCGATCCTGGATGCGGGGCACGCGCCCGCCGAGCGTGACCGAGCGATCGAGGATGGACTGCTGGCGGTCAGCGGCGCGAACGAGCTGCCTTGGCCCATGCTCCGCCACGGTGCGATCCACCCCCTCGACGTCGCCGCTCCGGTGGTCGCTGGATCGGCGATCGCGCTTGCCACCGGGGATGCGAGCCTCGGCGCTGCGTCCGGCCTCGTCGTGGGCGCGGTCTGGAGCCTGCGCTCGGTCTCGGTCCACGTGCCGTTCTCGTTCGGCGAAGGCTTCGTCGGCTATCGACCCGATCCGGTGTGGCCGCACGGAGTCCAGGAGGACGACGACGTCCATTGGGACTGGCGCCGGCCGTCCGACGACGAGTGACGGGATCCAACGCGCCTGCCCTCTCGGTCGATCGACTGTCGAAGCGATTCGGCGAGCGGATCGCGTTCGCCGACCTGTCGTTCGAGGTGGGGCAGGGCGAGGTCTTCGGGTTCCTGGGCCCGAACGGCGCCGGCAAGACGACCACGGTCCGGACGCTCGGCACGCTCATCGCGCCGACCACGGGCTCGGCGACGATCGCCGGCATCCCGCTGACACCCGAGAACGGGGTCGAGATCCGGCGGCGGATCTCGATCATGCCCGAGTCGCCGGGCCTGTACCTCAAGCTGACCGTGCGCGAGAACCTCGAGTGCTTCGCCGACCTGTACGAGGTCCCCGAGCCGCGCGCCCGGATCGACAGCGCGCTCGCTGCGGTCAAGCTGGCCGATCGCGCCGGTGACGCCTGCGGAACCCTGTCGAAAGGCCTCCGCCAGCGCGTCGCGCTCGCCCGGGCATTGCTCAGCGACCCGCAGGTGCTGTTCCTCGACGAGCCGACCTCGGGGCTCGACCCGGTCGCGTCGCGCGACGTCCACGAGCTCATCGACGGGCTCCGACAGCGCGGCGTCACGATCTTCCTGACGACGCATCGACTCGAGGAGGCGGAACGCCTGTGCGATCGCGTCGCCATCCTGAACCGGACGCTGCAGACGATCGGTCGACCCGACGAGCTCCGAGAGCGTTTGTTCGCCAAGTCGCTCGTCGTCCGGACGCTGGCGCCCCTTGCCGACCCGGGCGGCGTGTTCGATGGGCTTCCCGGCGTCGATGGATGGCGCCTCGATGGCGTGGCCGGCTACGTCCTGCCGGTGTCGGATACGACCGCAGCCGCGCCGGCGGTCGCGAGGGCGCTCGTCGCGGTGGGCGCCGACGTGCTGTCGATCAGTGAGTCGCGTCATTCGCTCGAGGACGTCTACCTCGAGCTGGTCGACGAGGACGTGGAGGGTCGGCGACCGTGAGCGGCCGGCGGATCCGGGCGATCGTGCGCAAGGAGCTGCGCGAGTTCCGGCACAACAGCTCGATCGTGGTCGCGATGTCGATCATCCCGCTGCTGTTCGTCGCGCCGCCGCTCATCCAGATCTTCGCGCTGCCGCCCGAAGCGGCGAGCGCCCTCGCGGGCGGCAATGCACTGCTGTACATGCTCGGCATCCCGGCGATCGTGCCGGCGCTGGTCGCCGCGTACTCGATCGTGGGCGAGCGGACGCAGGACACCCTCGAACCGGTCCTGACGACGCCGATCCGGCAGGAGGAATTGCTGGTCGGAAAGGCGGTAGCGGCGCTCCTTCCGTCATTGATCATCGCCTACGCGGTGTACGCGTTCGTCCTCGTGGCCGTCGGGCTGTTCGCGCGGCCGGGCATCGCGTCCGCCCTGCTCCAGGGTCCCGCGCTGGTGGCCCAGGTGGTGTTCACTCCGCTGCTGGCCGCGTGGTCGATCTGGGTCGCGATCGCGATCTCGACGCGATCGAGTGATGTCCGGGTCGCGCAGCAGCTGGGGATGCTGGCGTGTCTACCGTCGGTGGTCGTGACGACACTGATCGCCTACGAGGTCATCCCGCCGACGCCCGGGCTGGCGGTCGGGCTGTTCGTGCTGCTGGTCGTGCTGGACCTGTCGGGGTGGCGGTTCGTCTCGGCGATGTTCGACCGGGAGAGGCTGATCACCGCGACGAGGTGAGCGGCGGTTTGGTCGCCGATAAGCGGGGGGTGAGCGGCGGGTGAGGGCCAGGTGAGGGCCAGGTGAGGGCTCGACGGCATAGTCCGAGCCGTGGACGACTTCCGCGTCGGCGGCGCGATCCGCCTGGTCCGACAGCGACGCGGCTGGCGACAGCGCGACCTCGAGGAGCGCTCGGGTGTCTCGCAGTCGGTGATCTCGCGCATCGAGCGTGGTCATCTCGGCGGACAGTCGGTCGACGACATCCGGGCGGTCGCGGCCGCCCTCGATGTGCGGATCGACCTCGTGGCGCGCTGGCGTGCGGGCGATCTCGACCGGCTCTTGAACGGCGGGCATTCGGCGCTGCACGAATCGGTCGCCCGCATGTTCCGCGACAAGCTGCCGGCGTGGGTGCTCGCGCCCGAGGTGTCGTTCGCGATCTACGGTGAGCGAGGCGTCATCGACATCCTGGCGTGGCATCCCGGACGGCGCGCCCTGCTCGTGATCGAGCTGAAGACCGACCTGGCGGACATGAACGAGCTGGTGGGGACGTTCGATCGCAAGCGACGGCTGGCTCGGCAGATCGCTCTCGAGCGAGGCTGGGACCCGCTGATCGTGTCGGCGTGGCTGATCATCGTCGACAGTCGGACGAATCGGCGACGGGTCGCCGCACACGAGGCGATGCTGCGCGGGGCCTTGCCGGACGACGGGCGCGCGATCGCTCGATGGCTGCGGGATCCGGCGCGGGCAGTCGCGGGGCTGTCGTTCTGGGCAGGGGTCGTCGGCGGATCGGGCTCGTCGCCCAGGTCGCGACCCGTCAGGAGGGTCCGCGGCGCCGCCGTTCCTGACAGGTAGTCTGGGGGAGACTGTTCGGCCGAGATCGGGCCCGATTCGATGCCCCGAGGCGGGTCTTCGACGGCAGATCGAGCGTGGATCGATGCTCAGAACCTGGTCGCCGCGACCGAATCCGTGACTACCAGTCTCCGGGAGGGTATCTGGCAGGAACACTCGGAGTTTTCTGACAGATAGTCCGGGGCAGGGTAAGTGGCAGGGCGCCGGGGCGCGGCGCCGCCCGCCCGCCCGCCCGCTCGCGGCCGCCCGCTCGCGGGCCCCGCCGAGGTCCGCCACTGGCCGGCTCGCCTCCCCGCCGCCACGGATCGCGCCCTAACGCCGCTCCCCGCGGCTCGTTCCCCACACTCGGCGACGGTTTCGCGAGGCTCCGCGGTGGCCACCAGGTCACTCGGTGCCCGGCCCAGGGAATCTTTGTCAACGGTATGGACAAAGCGGTGACGGCTCGCTAGGATGCGGCCGTACCGGCTTTGCCAACTGTCTGGACAAAGTCGGGCCGGGGGGCTTGGAGGAGTCGAACGACGCCCGTGGCGCGCACCGAGTTCCCGACGAAGGCGACGCATGCCCAGACGCGAGCCCACAACGCCAGCCTGGTGCTGCGCGCCGTCTACGACCTCGGCCCCATCTCCCGCGCGGAGATCGCCCGCCTCACGGGGCTTACCCGCACCTCGGTCGGGGAGCTGGTCGGTGAGCTGGAGCATGACGGCCTGGCCCGCGAGGTCGGGCGCGGCCCGAGCACCGGTGGCAAGCAGCCGACCCTCGTGTCGCTCGTCGCCGACGCCCGGCACGTCGTCACCCTCGACCTCGGCGAGCGCACGTTCACGGCCGCTCTCCTCGACCTCCGCGGCGAGGTCCGCGAGCGGATCAGTCGCGACCTCGACGGCGAGGACGGCGACAACGCCCTCGCCGTCGTCTACGAGCTGGTCGACGAGCTCCTCGCCCGCCCGCACCAGCCGATCCTCGGCATCGGCGTGGGCGCGCCGGGCATCGTCGACGTCGAGGGCACGATCCGCTGGGCGGTCAACCTGTCGTGGACCGACCTGGCGCTCGGCAACCTCCTCCACGCCCGCTACGGCTACCCGACGATCGTCGCCAACGACTCGCGGGCGGCCGCGCTGGCGACGTTCCTGTTCGACGGCGACGACCGACCGTCCAATCTCGTGGCCATCAAGATCGGCCGCGGCATCGGTGCCGGGCTCGTGCTCGACGGCGAGCTGTTCGGGGGCGACGGCGACGGCGCCGGCGAGATCGGCCACATCGTCGTCGAGCCCGACGGGGCGGAGTGCCACTGCGGCCGGTTCGGCTGCCTCGAGACCATCGCCTCGGCCCCGGCCATCCTGCGCGCGGCGGCCGCGGCCGGCCTCCCGTACGCGACACTCCCCGAGCTGGCCGCCGCGGCCGATGCCGGCGATGACACGGCGCTGGCCGTCGAGCGCGCCGCGGGCCGGGCGATCGGCACGGCCGTCGCCAACCTGATCGGCATCCTCGATGTCCGCGACATCGTCCTGCACGGCTCGGTCACGGTCCTCGGCGAGCCCTGGTTCGAGGCCATCCGCGACGAGGCGACCCGCCGCTCGCTCGGACCGCTCGCGCGCGAGACGCGTATCGTCGACGGCGGGACCGGCGAGGACCTGACCCTGCTCGGGGCGTGCGCGCTGCTGCTGACCCGCGAGCTCGGCCTGACGGTGCATCGATGACCGACGCGACCCGCCCGACCGAACCCGCGGCCCCGGTCCCGCTCGGGCCGATCGCCGAGGCCCTGTCGACCGACGGCCGCGACCGGCCGCTGCTCATCGGCGTCGACGTCGGTGGCAGCAAGATCGCGGTCCTCGTGGTGGACCGTGACGAGCGCGTCCTCGGCCGGCAGGTCGCCCAGACGACAGCCGTCGACCCGGATCGTGCGCCCGACGAGATCGTCGCCGTGGTCAACGCCGCGCTCCTGGCGGCCGGCGCCCGGACCGATGACGTCGCCGCGATCGGTGTCGGCGTCCCGGGGCGGGTCGACCCGGCCACCGGCACCGTGACCCTCGCCGTCAATCTCGGCTGGTCCGACCTGCCCCTCGGTCCGCGGCTGGAAGCGCGGCTCGGCCGCCCGTGCGTCGTCGAGAACGACGTCCGTGCCGCGGCGCTCGGTCTTCATCGTCGGAGGGTCCTCGGCGAGGTCGACGACCTTGCCTACCTCGCCATCGGCACGGGCGTCTCGGCCGGCGTCATCCTCGATGGCCATCTCCACCGGGGCGCACGCGGCCTGGCCGGGGAGATCGGCCACGTCATCGTCGACCCGGGCGGCGCCCGCTGCGCCTGCGGTCAGGACGGCTGCCTCGAGACGCTCGTGTCGGGCTCGGCCATCGCGCGGCTGGCGCGCGAGGCCATCGACGCCGGCCGTCCGACGAGCCTCGCCACCGAGACCGCGACACCCGGCGCCCCGACCGCGGTCGACGTGTACCGCGCCGCCGCGAGCGGCGATCCGCTGGCCACCGACATCGCCGACGCCGTCGGCCGCCGGCTGGCCTGGGCGGTCCATCTGCTGGTGATGACCTATGACGTCGAGCGCGTCGTGCTCGGCGGCGGGGTCAGCCATGCGGGCGAGACCTTCGTGCGACCGATCCGGCGCGAGCTGGAGCGGATGCGCGCGGCGTCGGCGCTCGCACGGGAGCAGCTCACCGATGGGATCGAGGAGCTGTTGCCACCCGGTGCCGATGCCGGGGCATGGGGGGCGGTGACCATCGCCGCCGCGAGACATGCCGGGATCGGTGCCGGCCAAGGATGGGAGGAGGTGGGCCACGTACGAGAGACGTGACGGCCTGCCACCTGAGAGGAGTCCCATGGTCAATCTGAAAGGAGCACCCGGGAGCATGAGAACGCATCGATACCTGGCCCTGACCGCCTTGTTGGCGATCGTCGTGGGCGCATGTTCGAGTTCAGCGTCGCCGTCGCCGAGCGCGGCGTCCGCGCCGCCCGCCGCCACCGCGACCCCAGCTGGTTCCGCAGCGTCCACCGAGCCATCGGCATCCGCCGCGGCCAGCGCCAGCCCGGCCGCGCTCGCGCCGGATCCGGCCGAGGCGGTCATCCCCAACGTCGAGCAGAACGCGACCATCACGTTCTGGACGTTCTACCTGTCGCCGACGTTCGACCAGTACATCAAGGACACCATCGCCCGCTTCCAGGCGACCTATCCGACCGTGACGGTCAAGTGGGAAGACCATCAGGCCACGTTCAAGGACGACCTGAACAACGCGTTCGCCGCGAACATCGCGCCGGACGTCATCAACCTGTCGGTCAGCGAGGGCTGGGTCAGCGAGTACGCGGCCAAGAACCTGCTGCTGCCGCTCGACACCGCGGTCCCGAAGCCCGTCCAGGACATCTACTTCCCGGGTCTCTGGAAGGAACAGCTGATCAATGGCGTGAACTACCAGTTCCCCTGGTACCAGGGCCTCAACGTCGAGCTGATCAACCACGCCATCTATGACAAGACCGGCCTCACGGTCGACCAGTTCCCCAAGAAGGTCCAGGACCTGCCGGCCCTGTGCAAGACCATCCTCGACAAGACCTCGACCGTGTGCGACATCCGCCTGACCGTCAGCGACCTGCTCGCCCAGATGGTCTACGAGGGTGGCGTCAAGGTCTACAACGCCGACAACACCGCCTTCGCGTTCAACTCGCCGGAGGGCGTCGCCTGGCTGCAGATGTACGTCGACATGGTCACCGCCGGGACCGTCGACAACACCGTCCTGACCACCAATGACGACCGCGTCGGGCTCAACGCCTTCTCGGCCGGCGCCGCGGCGTTCTACGCCACCGGGCCGAACCTGGCTCGCACGGTCAAGGACACCAACGCCACCCTGTACGGCAACCTGGCCATGGTCCCGGCTCCGCTCGGCCTGTCCAACGTGTCGGGCAAGGGCCTGATGTCGATCTCGGTCAAGAAGGACACCAAGTTCCCGAACGCCTCGATGGCGCTCGCCCAGTACTTCACCAACCCGCGCAGCATGGTCGAGTTCGCCAAGCAGGTCGCGATCTATCCGTCGTCCGCCGAGGCGTACAAGGATCCGTTCTTCTCGACCCCGGCGACCGCGGTCGAGGACAGCGCCCGGTCGCTCGCCGGCGGCATCGTCGCCACCTACGCGGACATCGTCCCCACCGTCAACAAGAAGGCCGAGGTCAACGACATCGTCCTGAAGGCCGTCGAGTCGGCCCTGTTCAACAAGGTGCCGGCCCAGCAGGCGCTGGATCAGGCCGTCGCCGACGCCAACAAGATCATCAAGTAGGCAGATAGCGCGAGCCCACGCCCCCAGGGGTTCGCATCCGGGTGCTGGCCCGCCCTTCCTCCAGGGCGGGCCAGCCCATCTTCCGCCGTCGCGTCGCCATCGGTGGCGCGCCGGCCCGGCATCATTGACGGGACACGACCATGACCAGGAAACGCTCGATCACGCCGTACACGTTCCTCCTGCCGGCGCTCGTCGTCCTCGGCATCTTCGTGGTCTACCCGATCATCGCGGTCATCTACTACAGCTTCACCGACTACGACATCGCGACCCCGCCGGTGTGGGTCGGTCTCGACAACTACGCCAAGCTGCTGGGCGACGAGACGTTCCGGCTGGCCCTCGTCCACTCGTTCGTCTACCTGCTGGTCACGCCGATCCTGATCTTCCTGTCGATCGTGCTGGCCATCGTGGTCAACCGCCGGATGCGCGGCATCCACATCTTCCGGGCGCTCTACTTCGTGCCCGCGGTGAGTGGCAGCATCGCCATCGGCCTCGCCTGGAAATGGCTGTTCGACCGCAACGGCCTGATCAACAGCGTGCTCCAGTCGTGGGGCGTCATCACCGTGCCGATCCAGTGGCTGGCGACGCCGTCGCTGGTGCTGCCGATCGCGATGCTGCTGACGACCTGGGCCGGTGTCGGCTTCTACTCGGTCATCTTCCTGGCCGGTCTCCAGAACATCCCAGAAGAGCTGTATGACGCGGCGCTCATCGACGGCTGCACGAACTTCCAGAAGCACCGCTATGTGAGCATCCCGGGCCTCCGCCCGCAGATCGTCTTCGTGGCGGTCATCTCGAGCCTCGCGGCGCTCAAGGTGTTCGACGAGATCTACGTGCTGACCAACCGGACGGGCGGCATCCTCGACTCCGGAGTCACGATGGTCTTCTACCTGTGGAAGGAGGCGTTCCAGCTCAGCAATGCTGGCTACGCCTCGGCCATCGCCATCGCCCTACTGGCGATCACCCTGGTCTTCTCGGTGTTCAACGTGCGCATCCTCGAGTCGCGCGACGAGGGGGCGACATGACCACCGCGGGGATGGCCCAGATCGCCGAGCCGGTCGCGGTCATCCAGGCGAAACGCAAGCGCCGGACCCGACGCTCGGTGGTGTCGAGCGGGCTGTGGTACATCGTCCTCATCGCGATCGCGGTCATCACCGTCTTTCCGTTCTTCTGGATGCTGATGACCTCGCTCAAGGGCCCGGGCGACCCGGTCTACTCGATCCCGCCGCAGTTCATCCCGTCCGATCCGAGCCTGGGCGCCTACCAGCGCGTCCTCGCGGCGCTGCCGATCCCGACCTACTTCCTCAACAGCCTGATCGTCGCCGTCTCGGTCGGGGCACTGAACGTGCTGGTCGCCGCGATGGCGGCCTACCCGCTGGCCAAGATGCGGTTCTTCGGTCGCGACGCGATCTTCTATGCGCTGCTGGCGACGCTGATCGTGCCGGCCCAGCTGACCTACATCCCGAGCTTCGTGCTGTCGGTCAACGTGTTCCACTACTACAACACGCTGGCCGCGCTGATCTTCCCGAACCTCGTCAGCGCGTTCAACATCTTCCTGCTGCGCCAGGCGTTCCGGAGCGTGCCCAACGACCTGATCGACGCGGCCCGGGTGGACGGGGCGGGGGAGTGGCGGATCTGGTGGTCGATCCTGTTGCCGATCGTCCGGCCGTCGCTGGCCGCGGTGGCGATCTTCACCTTCGTCACGTCGTGGAACGACTTCCTCTGGCCATCGCTCATGCTCCACACGCCGAACGGGCTGACGCTGCCGGTCGGCCTGGCCGCGCTGCAGAGCTTCTTCCAGTCGGACTTCCGGTCGATCGCGGCCGGCGTCACCATCACCGTCGTGCCGATCCTGCTGTTCTTCATCGTGGTCCAGCGCTACTTCGTCAAGGGCCTGGCGGGCGCCGTGAAGGGGTGACCGAGGAGTCGATCCTCGAGCGGGTGATGCTCGCCTTCGAGGGCGAGCGGGTGCCGCGCTGGGTCGAGCGCCGGCTGGCGACCGCGCCCGCGGCCGGGGTGACCCTGTTCCGGGCGTTCAACGTCCGCGACCCGGCTCAGGTCCGCGAGTTCGCGGCGGCGTTCCAGCGCGCGGGCGAGGCGGGGGCGGCGCGCCGCGGTGTGGTCGGGGCCGGAGCCCACGGCGCGGGCGGGCCCGTCCTGCCGCTGCTCGTCGCCGCCGACCAGGAGGCCGGCCAGCTGATGGCGCTCGGCGAGGCGACGACCGGGTTTGCCGGGAACATGGCCCTGGGCGCGGTCGGTGACGAGGACCTGGCGGAGCGTGTCGGCACGGCCATCGGGCGCGAGGCGCGGGCGATGGGGGTCAACGTCGTGTACGCGCCGGTCCTGGACCTGGCCAGCGAGCCGGGGAACGCGGCCCTCGGCATCCGCTCGTTCGGCGACGACCCGGCGGCCGTCGGCCGGCTTGGCGCGGCGATGATCCGCGGGTTGCAGGCGGCCGGGGTGGCCGCCACGGTCAAGCACTTCCCGGGGCTGGGCGCCGTCGACCGGGACACGCATCACGAGCTGGCGGTCGTCCGTGGCGACCGGGAGATGCTGGAT
>DASYSM010000120.1:0-58269 GCA_036003325.1 Candidatus Limnocylindrales bacterium | reverse complement strand
CATCGGTAACGGATGTGTTACCGTAGCGCCTCGCCCGCCGATGAGCGGCGGCCGCGGTGATCGTGCCGGCACGAGGAGTCAGCGATGGGCAGCTCGATGGTCCGCTACAAGGTCCAGCCGGAACGGGCGGACGAGAACGCGTCGCTCGTCGAGGCGGTCTACGACCAGCTCGGCCGGGACCGGCCGGACGGTCTCCACTACGTCACGTTCAGACTGCCCGACGGCGTGAGCTTCATGCACGTCGTGTTCGACACCGACCAGCCGGGCCGCATCCTCGGCGAGACGGACGCATTCAAGGCCTTCGTGACCGATATCGAGGATCGCTGCGACGAGCCGCCGGTCGTCACCGAGCTCTCGGTCGTCGGCTCCTACCGCATCGGGTCATGAGCCGGCCGGCCCAGCCTCGGCCGATCAGCCGCCCTTGACCGCGAGCACGTCCACGAGCCGGATGTCGGCGTCCCTGGCGAGGAGCTGGGGGCCCACCTGTGCCAGCGCCGCGGGGATCTGCCCGCCGAGATGAGCCTGGCGAGCTGGCTCGTCCTCGAACGCGTCGAAGATGCCGAACGTCGTGTCGTCGACGCGGAAGCCGTACCAGACGCGTGTGCCCGGCTCCTGCTCGACGATCCCGCGACCGGCGGTGACGAAGGCCTCGACCTCCGCCTCCTTGCCCGGCTTCGCCTCGACCAGTGCCAGGATCCCAAGGGTCAGTGCCATCGCGGACTCCTTTCGTGCTGCGCCCATCATCCGACCATTCGTCAGAAGTCGGCGCTCCGGACTCGCACGACGTAGATGACCGGGAAGATCACGAACGAGGCGAGGGCAAGCTGCGGGCTGACGAACCAGCCGATCAGCGCCGCCAGCCCATAGCCGACGATCGTCAGGATCGGCTCCTTGAGTCGGAAGAACTGCATCTGGGTGCCGGGATCGACCAGGCTGGGGTGACTCCGTAGGTAGCTGAACAGCAGAAGCCAGGCGGCCCCGGACGCCATCCCGACGACGGCGTAGGCCACCACCGCGGCGGCACGATCCGTCTCGTCGCCGACACGGAATGCACTTGCGATCACGGCGGTCGGGAAGGGCACGACCGAAACGGTCAGGAGCAGCACGAGGTTGCGCCACAGGAGTCCGGCGTCGACCGCCCGGATCCGCGAGAACGCGGTGTGATGGCCCATCCACAGGACGCCGATCGAGCCAAAGGCCGCGAGATAGGCGACGTAGCTCACCCATTCGTCGGCGAGCTGCGCCGTGAACCCGCCGCGGATGGCCGGGATGGCCAGCTCGAGAACGAGCAGCGTGATCGCGATCGAGAACACGCCGTCGCTGAACGCCTCGACCCGACTGCTCTCCGACATCCGCCGCGGCCGCTCATCGCTCATGTCGACGCCATGGTGCCGCAACGGACGAGCGTCCACGCGGGGCACCGAACCGGATGGATCTCGCGGACCATCGGCACGCGCCATCCGACGTGCTCGCGCGCACCATCCTTTGACGTCACCGGACAGCCTGGTCGCATGGCTCCTCGTGAGGTACCCTGCGCCCGTTGCTGCGCGTCAACGCGAAGCGTGTCGGTCCCCTTGTGGACAACGCTGATCGCTGGGTAACGTCGGTGTCCTGGGCGCAGCCACGGCCCGGGCATCCATATCGACGGGGACAGACCATGGAACCCAAGCGACCGAGACATATCGCAGGCGGACCGATCCTCCTGGCCATCGTGATGCTGCTGGCGCTTGCGCCCGCACCGGCCGGCGCCATCACCCTGCAACGGACCTGGCGGGCCAACTTCAGCTCGAGTGCCTACGGGTCGGTCACGATGAAGGCCTACACCAACGGCATCGGCACGATCTCGTACGGCCTCAAGGCCTGGCGAGCGAACGTGCGGGTCAATGTCTACATCCGCAAGGGCACCTGCTCGAAGCCCGGGACGACGGTGGCCCGGCCCGCGTCAGTGATCACCTCGGCGACCGGCACGGTCTTCCGCACCGACACGATCTACGAGGGACAGATGGCCGCCATCTGGTCCGCTGCCCGCGGGACGAGCTTCAACATCATGGTCGCGAGCGGCACGACGGCGCGTTGCGCGGCGTTCACCTTCAACAAGGCCACCCGTGTCGTGATCACGACCCTCAGCATCGACCTGCCGGTCGTCAGGGGCCCGTCCGGCTATCCCTACTGCAACGTGGCGATGTACCAGTCGACCACGGCGCAGCCGCGCGAACCCGGCATCACGTTCATCTACGCGCATGCCCGCCGGGGGATGTTCCTGCCGCTGTTGACCAAGTACAAGGCCAGTGGCGCTGCGGGCCTGCTGGGTCGCGTCGTCAAGGTCTACACCAGCGACAACGTCAAGAACTACTACGTGATCGACAAGGTCCGCAAGACATCCACCGCGACGACGATGAACGGCGTCTACGATCTGAGCCGGGAACGCCTCTGGCTGCAGACCTCGACCGGGCCCAATTTCAGCTATCCGAAGCTCATCGTCGAGGCCCATCGGTACAAGTCAGTGAAGACGACGTACGCGGCGGCGCACCCGACGCCTCACATCGTCCACTGCTCGTAGGGCGGCCGGCCGGGCGAACCGACGCCGCCGATCCGCCGTCGCGCTACCCTCGTCGAGAGCGAGGTGAGTGGCATGACGACGACGCGCGTGGCATGGCGGCGGTCCGACGAGATCGAGACCGATGAGCACTGCACGCTGGCCGTGCGCGACGTCGGGCTGTCGCTCGTCGGTACCGTGCTCGGGGCGGACGGCGGGGCGCCGGTCCGGATCGAGTATCGGGTGTTCGCCGACGCGAACGGGCTGACCAGCGCGGCCCACGTGCGGGATCTGCGTGGCTTCGAGACGCGGACGATCGCCCTCGAGCGCGATCCGAAGGGCAACTGGACCGTCGACGGCGCGCCGGCGCGTGGGCTCAAGGGTTGCACGGACGTCGACCTCGGCTGCAGCCCGTCGACCAACACACTGCCGATCCGGCGGCTCCGCCTGGCGATCGGCAAGGCGCAGACGATCCAGGCCGCGTGGGTCCGCTTCCCCGAGCTCGAGGTCGTGAAGTCGGCCCAGACGTACACCCGGCTCGACGAGGCCACGTACCGCTATGCGAGCGCAACGTACGAGGCCGAGCTGACGGTCGACGACGACGGGCTCGTCGCCGCCTATGCCGAATGGCGACGGACCGCCATCGCCATGGGCCCGAGTGACAGCGAGGCGCTCGACGCCATCCGCCAGGAGATGACATGACGCAGGTGCTGGCCGGGATCACGATGTCCATCGACGGATACATCACCGGGCCCCATGACGGCCCCGACCAGGGACTGGGCGAGGGCGGCGAGCGGCTCCATTACTGGGTCTTCGGCGGCCCGTGGACATACGGCGGCGGACACCACGGCGAGGCGACCGGGGCCGACAAGGAGTACCTCGACCAGATGAATGCCCGTGTCGGCGCGGTCATCGGCGGGCGTGGCACGTTCGACGCCGCGGATCGCTGGGGCGGCACGAACCCCTGGCCGGTGCCGTTCTTCGTCGTCACGCACCATCCCGACGACGTGCCGCAGGACGCGGGCTTCACCATGGTCGACGACGTCGACGAGGCCATGCGCCGCGCTCGCGCCGCGGCCGGTGACAAGGACGTGCAGGTGATGGGCGGCGCCGACATGATCAGGCAGGCGCTGGCGGCAGGCTACGTGGACGAGCTGTCGATCACCATCGCCCCGGTCATCCTCGGTGCGGGCAAGCGTCTGTTCGATGGGTTCGACCAGTCGATCGACCTCGAGCACGTCCAGACGCTCCAATCGCCACTCGCCACGCACATCACCTGGCGGGTGCGGCACTGACCCCCGCCGCGCTCAGGCAGGTCAGCGCGGCGCGCGCGGCACGGTCCGGCATCGCGATCCGGGCCGACCTGTTGATCCAGAGCGTCGCGCCGCCGCCGGGCCCCGCATCGGCGGCCCACACGAACACGGCTCCCAGACGCAGGTAGCGCTCGTAGAACCCACGCGTGCCCTCGAAGCCGCGGCCGGTGAAGAACGCCTCGTCCTTCGCGTCCGCGCGAGCCCGGATGCCGCGTGCCACCGCGGCGACGTCGACGGCCTGCGCCGTTCGTCCATCGAGCGCGATCAGCAACGCGTTCGGGACACTGGGTGGGAGCTGGCGCAGCTTCGCGAGCAGGGTGGCGCCGATGCCATGCGGATCGGCCGCTCCGCGACGCCGGGTGATCTCGAGGTTGAAGCTGCGTGCGCCGCGGAACGAGACCGTCAGGTCGGGGCCGCCGTGACCGGAGCCGTAGGCCTCGAACGCCAGCTCGAACCGCCGATCGGCCAGCAGCAGGCGGGCGACCAGCAGCTCGGCGCGGACATCGCGGCGCATCTCGGGGTCTGATGCGGTGCGCAGCTTCTTGCGGATCTTGTCGCGATAGACGTCCGCGAAGGCGCGGAAGCGCGGCGACCCGGCCAGCCATGCGCGGAGCTCGGCGCCGAGCGCATCGGGGACGTCCTCCTCCTCCAGCCAGCGTGCCAGGGGGTCGACCGATCGTGTGGTGGGCGTCATCGTCACGGCGGGTCGCCGGGTGGCGGAGGGCCGGCCGCATCGGGAGATGCGTCTGCATCGTCGGTCTCCGGCGGCTGGCTCGCACGATAGGCGGCGAGGTCGGCCTTGGCCTTCCGGTCGATGAACGGGACGAGGAACGGCACCATCACGAGCCCGGCGGCGAGCAGCGGCACGAACAGGAGGACGAACGGTCGGACGTAGGCCGGCAGCGTCAGCGTCTGCAGGACGTCCGTGGCCACCGTGTAGCCGACGATCCCCACCGGAAAGGACAGGATCAAGAGGATCGTCGGCAGGTGGCGCATCGCCACGATCGTACCCTGCGCCGTCCGGTCGCCTAAAGGGTCCGATGCCACGGACACGCTCGAAATGAAGGGCCGACCGATGCCAACGCTGGGAAGTCGCCCGATGTGGCGGGCCACCGCCCGCACCTAGCGTGTCCTCAGCGACCTCGGTCATGAGGTCGAACAGGAACGGAGGTTCTCAGATGGCACACGCGGGCACACCCAGCGATCTCGGGACTCGGCCGGCGATCTCGGCCCCCAGCGGGCACCCGGGTCTGTGGCAGGCGGCCCTGGTCGTCGTCATCACGGCCGTGGTCGTGATGGCCACGGCGTTCATCGTCGCCTCGAAGGCGACCCCCGGCGGTCCGGCCGCGGACCGCAGCTACGACCAGATCGAGTCCCTGCGCGGCGGCACGGTCGCTGGCGCGACGGTCGATCGGAGCTACGACGCGATCGAGCAGATGCGCGGTGCCGTCCCGTTCGTGGACCCCGCCTCGGACGACATCCAGACCCTGCGCGGCACCCTGCGCGGCGGGATCCTCGTGACCGGTCTGACGGTCGACCATCGATACGACGACGTCCAGAGCCTGAAGACCAATCTCCGCTGAGCCGCCATCGCGCCATTCGGGGGGACGGCGCCATCTCGAACGAGGGCCGGACGGACGCTCCGGCCCTCGTTCCTGTCTGTAGGGGTCATGGCCCCATCGCGCCGGACGGGTATGGCCCCATCGAGCCGTTGCGTGCGCGCATCGCGGCGGCCATAGTGCCGCGCATGGCTACCCCCCACACGCCGCCCCGGACCCTCGTCCGCCACCGCCAGACGACGCGCGTCTGGCTCCTGTCCGCTGTGCTCGGGCTGTTCGGCGGCCTTCTCGTCTCCGTATCCCAGACCGCGGCCGCCGGCTCGACGACGATGATCCCGGCCTGCTCGGGCGTGAACGTCCGCGCGGCAGCGTCGACGTCGTCATCGATCAGGACCCGCCTCGCGACGAGCGCGAAGGTGACGGTCGTGGCGACCGTCAGCGGATCGCACTGGAGCACGACCTGCCCCGGGGCGAAGTCGGGCTCGAGCTGGTATCGGATCAGCGCCATCAACGGCAAGAGCGTGAGCAGCGTGTACGGCCAGTCATACCTGTACGCGGCGACCGGCGTCCTAGGCGCGCTCCCGAGCTCGACGCCGGACGCCACCGACGTCCTGGGCAACGACCTGACGCGCCTTCTGAACCTCGACCGGGTCGCGCTCGGGAAGAAGCCGTACCTCGTCGATGCGCGCCTCGCCCAGATCGCCCGCGATGCGCCGTTCACCTGCCCGACGAACGCCTCGCTCCATCTGCACGGTCGTGCCCAGGACCTGGCGGACCGCCACTACTTCTCGCACACGGTGCCCGGCTGCTTCAGCTCCGGGACGACGCCATTCCGCTCGATCGCCATCGTCCGGTCCGTGTTCGGCTACACGCTGGCTCGGAGCGAGATCCTGCACTGGAACGGGTATGGGACGGCCACCACGTCCTATCGCCTCGGTTGCGACATCGATGGCGCTCATTGCGCCGGCGGCACGACCACGGCGCCGTACACCGTGACCCTTGCCCAGCGCAACTTCATGAGCTCGGCGCCGCACCGGGCCGCGGAGCTCAACTCCTACCAGCGCGTCGGCTGTGCGTCGGCCAAAGGCGGCGGTCGGACCTATTTCGCGTGCCTGTTCGCCGACGGCGGCCCGGCCACGACGTCGCCCACAGCGACCGCCTCGTCGAGCGCGATGGTGCCCGCATGTTCGGGCGTCAATATCCGCACCGGCACCACAACGACATCGGCGATCAAGACGCGGCTGGGCACGAGCGCGAAGGTCACCGTGGTCGCCACCGTCAGCGGATCCCACTGGAACACGACGTGTCCAGGCGCCAAGTCCGGCTCGACCTGGTACCGGATCAGCGCCATCAACGGCAAGAGCGTGAGCAGCCTCTACGGACGGTCGTATCTCTACGCGGCGACCGGGGTGCTCAAGAAGGCGTCGTAGCGACCGGCCCGGCGCAGGATCGTCTCCATCGCACCCCTCTCCGGGCTCAGACTACTCGCCATGGGATCGGTGGACTCCATCTCGGACGACGAACGTCGCCGGCTGCGCGACGGCTGCGATCGGGCCCTCATCGGCCACGGGATCAGGTCGGCCGCCGATGCGCTTGCCGGGCTCACGACCCTGCCCGCGGAGGATGTCGCCGCCGATGAGTACGGCGATGGTGGCTCGGTCGCCGTCCTCGAGGCAGAGGTCCGTGAGCTGCTCGGCAAGCCGGCCGCGGTGTTCATGCCGAGTGGCACGATGGCCCAGCAGATCGCGCTGCGGATCCATGCCGACGGACGTGGCCGCCAGGTCGTCGCGTTCCACCCCACGTGCCACCTCGAGCTCCACGAGGACAAGGCATACCAGCGGCTCCACGGCCTGGTCGGGCGGACGATCGGAAACGGACGGGAGTCGCTCACCGTCGCCGACCTCGAAGCGATCCGCGAACCGCTCGCCGCGCTCCTGATCGAGCTTCCACAGCGCGAGATCGGCGGTCGGCTGCCCGCCTGGGACGACCTCGTCGCCCAGGTCGGGTTCGCGCGGGCGCGTGGGGCCGCGGTCCATCTCGATGGCGCGCGGCTGTGGGAGTCGGGGCCCTTCTACGACCGACCGCTGTCGGACGTCGCCGCGCTGTTCGACACCGTCTACGTCTCGTTCTACAAGGGCCTCGGCGGGCTCGCCGGCAGCATGTTGCTCGGGGAAGAGGACGTCATCGCCGAGGCGCGCCTGTGGCGAAAGAGGCATGGCGGCACGCTCTACCACCTGTGGCCGTACGCCGCCGCCGGACTGGCCGGGCTCCGGCTCCACCTGCCGCGGATGGGCGCCTACGTCGACCACTCCCGGGCGATCGCCGCGGAGCTGGCCCAGGTGGATGGCGTCCTCGTCGTGCCGGACCCACCCCAGACGCCGATGATGCATGTCCACCTTCGAACGACGGAGGCCGCGGTGACCGCGGGCATCCGACGGATGGCGCTCGAGCAGCGGCTGTGGACGTGGGGCGGCTCGTCCCCGACCGAGACGCCCGGCTATCGCCGCGTCGAGCTCACCGTCGGCGAGGCGACGATGACGTTCACGCCGGCCGAGGTGGCAGACGCCGTCCGCTCCCTGCTGCCGGCCTGATCTCGGGCACCGTCGGCCGAGGCCCCGCCGCCGGCCCGGATCCCGGGCTGTCGTCTCGGCTAGGCTTGCCCGCGCGAGATGCCGACGACCACGCCCGATCTGACCGGTCTGACCGCGTTCCTGCAGGAGCGCGGTCTGCCGCTGCTCATCATCCTGGTCCTGACCCTGCTCGCCTACCGGGCGATGCGTCCCCTCGCCCATCGCCTCATCACGCGTGTGCTCCAGGATCGGGCCGCGCGGCAGGCCACCGCTGTCGATGCCGATGCAGAGGTCGCGCAGCTGATGGCCGAGGAGAGCCTGAAGCGTGTCACGACCCTCGAGGATCTCGTCGCGACCATCCTCAAGGTGACCGTCCTGACGGTGGCGACGCTCGTGGTCCTGACCGTCTTCGACCTGCTGCCGGTCATCGCCGGGCTGGGCCTGATCGCGGTCGCGCTCACGCTGGCCGGCCAGAGCATCGTCCTCGACTACCTGATGGGCATCCTGATCGTCCTCGAGGGGCCGTACTACAAGGGTGACTGGGTCCAGATCGCCGGCGTCGAGGGCGAGGTCGAGGAGGTCGGGATGCGCCGGACGGTCATCCGCGACGGGACCGGCACCGTGCACAGCGTGTCCAACGGCGAGACCCGGATCGCCTCCAACCTGACCCGCATCTTCGCGCGGATGCTGGTCGACGTCACGGTCCCCTACGGCACCGACATCGACGGCGCGACGGCGATCGTCAACGACGTCGGGACCGCGATGCTGGCCGACCCGGCCTGGAGCGCTCGACTGCTCGAGGCGCCGTCGCTCCTGCGGGTCGACGCTCTGGGCGAGCTCGGGATGACGCTTCGGGTGGCCGGCCGCGTCCGGGCCTCGGATCGCTTCGTGGCGCCTGGTGAGCTCCGCAAGCGACTCCTGGCCGCCTTCCAGGCCAACGGCATCGAGATCGCCGTGCGCGGCCGGATGGTCGTCACGCAGGAGCCGTCAGCGGCTGCCGCGGCCGCGTCGGCCACCCTCCCGAGCGGACCCGACGATGCCGGGGCCGACGGCAGTGGCGATGCCTAGGCAACCCCTCCGCGACCCGACCCATCCCCAGCGGTCGCTGCCCGACCTCAGCCCGTTCCAGGGCGACCGCCTGGAGGCCCATGGCGATTACGTCGCGACCGACTTCGTCGAGCTGGACCTCGCCGGACAGGACGCGAGCGACGCCCGTTTTCTGGAATGCAGGCTCGCCCGGTGCAGACTGGACGGGGCCTCATTGCGCCGCGCCCGCGTCCTCGAATCGATCGTCGCCGATGTCGACGGGGCGACGGTCGATCTCGACGATTCGACATGGCGCGACAGCGACATCTCGGGCGGCCGACTCGGCGCCATCTCGCTGATCGGTGCCAGCTGGACCGGTGTCCGCGTGCGCGGCTGTCACCTCGGCTTCCTCAACCTCGCCGGGGCTCGACTCGATGACGTCCGGTTCGAGGGCTGCGAGATCGGCAGCCTCGATGCGCGGACCGCCGAGCTGGCGACCGTGACGTTCGAGCGCTGCACCGTCGATGAGATCAACGTGTCGGGCGCCAGGCTCCGGACGGTGGACCTGTCGGGCGCCCGGCTGCGCTCGCTGGTCGGGGTCGAGAGCCTCAGGGGAGCCATCGTCAGTCACGCCCAGCTGACCGATCTCGCGCCGCTGCTCGCCGAGCAGCTCGGACTCGAGGTCCGTCCGGACGACGCTACGGCAGGGCGCTGACCGGCGCCGACTCGCGGCGGATCGCGTAGCGCAGGATCCCGTACGCCGCGAGATCGAAGGCGAGCCCCCCGAGCCCCGCCAGCTGGGAGTCGTAGAACACGAACACCTGGGTGATCAGGATCCAGACCAGGACACCCCGGACGAACCACCGATATGCCTCGATGTGAGACCGCGGCAAGACGGACACGCCGAGCCCGACCAGCGCCGCACCGATCAGGGTCGACACGATCTGACCGAGGCCCGCCACCGTCAGCGGCTGCGTGGCGTCCGTTCCCCTCGCCGTCGCGATCACGAGGAGACTGCTGACGACCGCCGCGATCGTGTAGACGATCACGACGAGCGTCACGGCCCTCTCGAACCTGGGGTCCGCCGCGAGCTCGGCGTACCGCTGGGCGGTCCACCGCGGGATGCGCTCCCACCAGGCCTCCTCGTCGGGCCGGCTCGGGACCGTGGCCAGGTACGCCCTGACCGCTGCGCCGAGCTCCGAGCCCGTCCCGGACGCGTCGAGGAGGACCACGATCCGGGCGCGGTCCTGCGGCTCCAGACGTTCCCCCAGGGTGCCCTCGAGCAGGTCCAGTGCGTTGGCGAGCGCCTCGTTCTCCGACAGGGCGCGGCGTCCCGCGATGGCGCGTCCGACCAGGAACACGACGACGAAGATGACGTAGATGAGCGCGACCGCCGGACGGAAGAAGTAGTCGTTGTCGGCCGTCAGGAACTTGCCGATCTCGTCGACGAAGGTCCCGAACCCGAGACCGGCGATGACCGCCGCCACGTGCTGGACGGTCCGATCGAGATAGGCCAGCAGCAGGACCAGCGCGACGAGCATGAACGCGCCGCCCCACAACATGTGGGCGACGTGCAGCTCGCCGCCGCCGACCTGCGGGAAACCCGTCACGGTCAGGAAGGCGCGGATCCCGAGGAACGAGATGACCGCGGCGACCACGAAGCTCTCGAGGAACAGGAGCCCGTCGCTGTTGCGGAGCGGGGGCACGATGCGCCGGACCATCAGGGACCCACGCCGCAGGCCGCCGGGCCGAGCAGCCGACCCGATGCGCTGAGCCCGAAGCCACGCGGAAAGACCGCGCCGTCGCAGGCGGCTTTCCCGGTCCGCGGCGCGTGCCCGGCGGTGTCCGGCCAGGTGTACGGCGTCGTGCCGACGAACGGCTGGTCGCCGACCAGCACGTCGGCCACGCCGGTGCCCTCGGTACCCGGCAGCCAGGCCTCGACGACCGCGTCGGCGGTGGGCAGGATCGTGTCGAGCATCATCGGCCGTCCCGACAGGATGACGACGACGAGGCGATCGACCTTCGGCCGGACCGCGGTCAGGAGATCGTCGCCCGAGAGCGCAAGCGTCGCCGAATCGCCCTTGCCCTCGGCATATGGCGGCTCGGCGAGGACGACGATCCCGACGGTCGCGTGGGCGTCGGCCGGGATGGCGTCGGCGGTCGGGTAGGTCGACAGTCGATCGCCGAGGCGCCGGCCCATGGCGTCGGCGATGGTGGTACCCGGGGTGGTGTCCCCGGTCCGTCCCTGCCATGACACGGTCCAGCCGCCCGACTGGGTGCCGATGTCGTCGGCGCCTGGCCCGGTCAGCAGGACGGTGTCGTCCGGACCGACCGGCAGGACCCCGGCAGCGGTCTTGAGCAGGACCATCGACTCGGCGACGGCCGTGCGGGCGAGCGCGCGATCGGCGGCCGAACCGACGGCTTCGACTCGGCCGTCGGGGGGCATCGGATGCTCGAACAGACCGAGCTCGAACTTCACCCGCAGGATGCGGCTGACGGCATCGTCGATCCGCGTCTGGGCGATGGCGCCCGACGCCAGCCCGGCCCGGACGGCTGCCTGGAAACGCGGGCCGTCCGAGGGGACCATCACCATGTCGATGCCGGCCCCGATGGCCCGCGCGACTGCTGTCGTGTAGTCGGGATCGACCTGGTCGACGCCGGCCCAATCGGAGACGACGAAGCCGCTGAAGCCGAGCTCGCCCTTGAGCAGGTCGGTCAGCAGATGGCGATCGCCATGGACCTTGCCCGCGGTCGTGCTGGAGAAGGAGGCCATCACGATCCGGGCCCCGGCCTTGATCGCCGCCGCGTACGGTGGCAGGTGGACCGCGCGCAGGGTCGCCTCGTCGGTCGGGTCGACGCCCTGGTCGATCAGGTAGTCGTCCGTCGTCGACGATCCGAAGGCGGTGCCGCCGTCGCCGAGAAAATGCTTCGCGGTCGCGGCCGCCGAATCGGTGGCAGCCAGATCCGTTCCCTGGAGACCGGTGATGAACGACGAGGCGAGCTCGCCGACCCGGACAGGGTCCTCGCCGTAGCCCTCGTACGTCCGACCCCACCGAACGTCCTGGGGCACGGCCACGACCGGGCCGAAGTCCCAGCGGATCCCGGTCGCGGCCAGCTCGGTGGCCGTGGCGCGGCCGATCCGCTCGACGAGTGCGGGATCCGCGGTGGCCCCGAGCCCGACGTTGTGCGGGAAGATCGTGGCGCCGACGACGTTGCTGGCGCCATGGACCGCATCCACGCCATACAGGATCGGGATCCCGAGTCGCGTCGTGAGGGCGGCTTGCTGATAGGCCGCGACCATCGAGTACCAGGCCTCGGGCTCGTTCGGCGTGGGGGCACCGCCGCCGCCGCTGAGGACCGAGCCAAGGAGCAGGTCGGTCACGCCGGCCGGGTCGACCGACCCGTTCTCGAGCTGTGTCATCTGGCCGATCTTCTCGTCGAGGGTCATGGCCGCCAGGAGAGCGTGCGCCCGGGCGGTCGGTGTCTGGGTCGTGTCGTGCCAGTCGAGTCCGGACGGAGCGGTCGCAGGCGCCCCGGACGTCGTCGTCGTCGAGGAGACCGGCGCCGACACCGGTGCCCCATCGCAGGCGGCCGCGACGAGGATGACGGCCAGCGCGGCCCCGAGAGACGCGCGTCGGATCGGCGGCGCGGGCTCCGTCGTCGACGTGGTCTTCGAGCGCGTCATGGCGACGGACCGTACCAGAAGTCCCCTCACGACCGTTCGAACCGGGACCCCTGAGCCGGTGGCCCGCCTACGCAGCTCCCTGGCTGTCCGCCGCCCACGGGGATCGGGCCATCCAGCCCGCGAGATCCGTCTCGCCGAGCAGGCGCGCGCTCTGGCAGGTCGGCCGGATCGCCACCTCGCGCTTGATCGCAGCGAGGAAGAGGCGATCGAACGCGCGGCGCGGGAAGTCGGCCACCACGCCCGACCTGACGGCCGCGACCGTCTCGTAGCCGTAGCCCCGGACGTCGAGGCCCGTCGCGCGATCGAGCAGGACGGCCTCGACGCCGTCGTCCAGGCCGACCGACGCCTGCATGTGGAGGACGATCGCTCGCGCCACGATGTCGGCCCGGTCGGGGGCCATCCCGCGACGCTCGAGGAACCGCCGGGCGATCTCCGCGCCCTCGACTTCGAAGCAGGTCGTGTTGCGGGGGATCCGGGTCAGGCCGTAGTCGTGCATCAGCGACGCCGTCCACAGGATCTGCCGGTCGAACGACCAGCCCTCCCCGGCCGCGATCGTCGCGCCCCAGCAGTAGGCGCGCACCGAATGGCTCAGGAGGTAATCCGGCAGGGAGCGATTGGCCCATGCCCAGGTCCCGGCCGAGATGGCGTCGTCGGGGACGGCGATGCCCGCGATCCGGGTCGGGAGCGAAGGTGCGCTGCGCACCTGCGCCATGCTAGCGGCCCCGTCGGCCGCGAAACGGCGTCTCAGGCCGGGACGAGACGGACCAGGATCCGGTACGCGGAGGTGGCGCCGTCGCAGGTCTGGAGGGTGATGACCTTGGTCGAGGTCACGGCCATCGCCCACTGGCTCCAGCTGGCGTAGTCCTTGTTCGCGACGTGACGGATCCAGCTGATCCTGTAGCGATGCGTCACGCCCGCCTTGTCGGCGTACCAGGCCGTCAGGCCGACGTGGAGCGCACCCGAGTGGTACCCGTCATGCACCGGCTTGAAGACGCCCCAGGCGTGGCCGAGCAGGTACAGGTTGTTGCGCCCGACGCAGCCCCAGTACTCGACGCGGTTCGGGATCAGCCCGCCGTTGCAGCCCCAGTCGTAGATCTGGTGGCTCAGCCCGAGGGCCGGGATCCAGAGGTGGTAGGTGCCGTGATAGCTGGCCGTCTTCGGCTTGGCGACGGCCTTCGGCTTGCTGGCCGCGACGTGCGCTTTCGGCGCCGCGCTGACGGTCTTGGCCGCGGTGGCGACCTGTGGCCGCAGGGCGGCAGCCTGCGCCGCACCGCTGGTCAGGGCGGCGGGTCGCGACGGACCGACGACGAGCGGAGTCGATGGCGCCGCGGGTGCGGCGGCGATCGGAGCGGATCGCCCGACGGGCGCGGGGACGGGCCCGGCCGCCGCGGGGTGACGCGGCTGCGGCGCAGCGACCGTCGCGCCGGCGGTGGCAAGGACGCCGATGGCGAGCAGGCCGACGAGCAGAGGCCGTGCCCAGATCGACATCGGACGAGCAGAAGGCTGCATCGATCAGCGCTCCCCGATGACCGGCGGAGGCCCCTGCATGAGGAGGTGGAGGCCATCGCAAACCGTGAGCCAGATGCTCTCGGGCGTGGTCGGGCGCGGACATCACCCGATGCGGTGAGCGGTGTGTGGTCTGGTGTCGTACGGAAGTCCCCGGACCCCGTTGCGGTCCGGGTCAGAGCGGGTCGGTGGCGCGCGGAACGGTGCGGTCAGGCCCGTCCGCGAACGAGGTCGATCAGCCGGTCGAGGACGCGCTCTCCGTCGGCCCGCAGGCCGTTGTGCTCGTACTCGTCGGTCTCCCACGGTCGGAGGCCACGGATGGCGGCGGCCGTCTCGACAGCGAAGTCACGCTCGACGTACAGGTCGTTGGAGTAGATCGTCCCTGCCGCCGGGACCTCGTTGCGGCTGAGCTGCTCGGGGTCGAACAACGCGGGCCACTGATGGTCGGCCAGGATCTGGGCGGCCTCACGCTGCGGCCGCAGCTCGGCGTAGTCCTCCCACATCCAGGGGAAGACGTGCTCCGCGGTGAAGTAGCCCTCGTCGCGCACCTCGTCGGGCAGCAGCCGCTCGGACGACCAGCGTGTCGCGACGCCGTCGGCATAGGACGACTCGTGGAGCGTGGCGTAGATCGGGTTGCGGGTGAACGGCGAGCCGTGCTCGACGTCGTGGAGGAAGGCGAGCGAGCCGAATGGCAGCTCGATCACGTGGTGGAGCAGCTCGAACCCGGCGCTGTCACCCAGCCACATCCCAAGCTGGCCGAACCGCCGCGCGGTCAGCCGGTCGCCCGATGGCAGGCGGACGTCCTCGTCCTCCAACCGCCGCCGGATGTCGCGGACCCGCGCCCTGTCGTCGGGGTAGCGCTCGAAGTAGCGCCGATTGGCCTTGATCAGGCGCCTGTAGGTCGCACCGTAGATGTCGTCGACCGGGCGACCGATCGGTGCCAGTCCGCCGGTCAGCAGCGCCTCGGCCAGGCTGTCGGGCGCGATCGACAGGTAGGTCATGGTGGTGAAGCCACCGAAGCTCTGGCCCAGGACGCTCCAGCGCTCGACGCCGAGCTCGGCGCGGATCCGCTCGGCGTCGCGGACGATCGAGTCGGCGCGAAAACGGGTCAGGTATTCGGCCTGCGCCGCGGGCGAATGCCCCGGGATGGTCGAGCCGACCGGAGTCGAGCGCCCCGTCCCGCGCTGGTCGAGGAGGAGGACGCGGTAGTCGCGGACCGCGCGCTTCATCCAGCCACTGGGCGGGCTGGTCGGCCGCACGGCCTCGAAGCCGGGGCCGCCCTGCAGGTACAGCAGGTACGGGCGGTCCATGCCGTCGGGTGCGGCCACCTCGCGGCTGAAGACCGTGATCGATGGCCCGCTCGGATCGTCGTGGTCGAGCGGGACGACGTGTTCGCGTTCGGTCAGGATCGCGCCCGGGACGCGATGGATCCTCTCGCCGGCCGGCCGGGCGTCGTCGGTCATGTCGGGTACCTCGTCATGTCGGGTGGTGTGCTTCCATACTGCCTGCATCCCGCCTCCGACGAGGGACGACGACGTCGATGACATCGACCGCGAAGCGCGCTCGCTCTCCGCTCGGTGCCGAGCTGACCCTGGCCGAGCTCGAGACCGATCCGCATGCCGCGCTCGCACGACTGCGTGAGCACGAGCCGGTGTCCTGGGTCCCGGTGCTCGACGGCTGGCTGGTGACCCGGCGCGACCTGTGCGTCGAGGTCATGCGGGACGCCGCGCTGTTCACGGTCGACGACCCGCGGTTCTCGACGGCTCAGGTGGTCGGGCCGAGCATGCTGTCGCTCGACGGCGACGAGCACCGGCGCCATCGCGACCCCTTCGCCCGGGCGTTCCTCGGGCCGGACGCGCGGGCGCGGTTCGGCGGCCAGGTCGAGCGCGCGGCACGCACGCTGGTCGAGCGGTTGACGCCCGCGGGGCGGGCCGAGATCCGCCGTGACCTCGCCGGGCCCCTGGCGGTCGCCGTGGTCGTCGAGGCGCTCGAGCTGCTCGACGTGACGGCGGCCGCGATGCTCGGCTGGTACGACGAGATCGTCGCCGCGGTGGATCGCGTCTCGACCGGTGGCGCGATCGGACCGCGGGCGCGCGCGGCCGTCGACGCGCTCGATCGGCACGTCGCCGCTTCCATCGACGGCGGTGCGGGGGCCCTGTCGGCGGCGACCGCGACGCTGACGGAGGCCGAGATCGCGTCGAACGCCGCGGTGATGCTGTTCGGCGGCATCGAGACCGGCGAGGGCATGACCACCACCCTCTTCTGGCATCTGCTGACGCATCCGGACCAGCTGGCCGCCGTCCAGGCCGATCGCTCGCTCGGGGCGCAGGCCGTCGAGGAGTCGCTCCGGCTCGAGCCGGCCGCTGCCCGGGTGGATCGCTATGCGACCGCGGATGTCGAGCTGGCGGGTGCGTCCATCCGTCGCGGCGACCTCGTGATCGTCTCGCTGACAGCGGCCAACCGCGATCCGGCCGCCTATCCGGACCCGGATGCCTTCGACGTGGCGAGGACGAATGCACGCTCGCATCTCGCCTTCGCCCAGGGACCACATGCCTGCGTCGGGGTCCACCTTGCGCGGCTCGAGACGCTGTCCGCCCTGGATGCGGCTCTTGACGCCTGGCCGGACCTCCGACTCGACGACGGAGCCACGCCGCCGACCGGCCTGATCTTCCGAAAGCCGCGATCGCTGCCGGTCAGCTGGGTCATCGCCTGACCGTCGGCGACAGCCGAAAGCCTGTCGCGCGGCGCGGACTGGATCATGCGGAGTTGCAGCGAGCGGCGTAGGCTGTCGCCGGTCGGCAGAGGGATGCCGAGCCAGCGTCCCGACCGGGAGGACCGGGCCGCGCATACGATCGATCGAAAGGCAGTGACCATGACCGTGATCCATCGTCGTGCCGGCGCGCTCGCCGGCGTCGTTCTGTTCGTCGTGAGTGCCTGCTCGTCGAGCGGCGCATCGACGGCGCCATCCATCGGGCCGTCGGTCCTGCCCTCGACCGCGCCATCCGCCGCCCCGTCGACGGAGCCCTCGGCGTCCACCTCGGCCGCCCCATCGGCCCCGGCCATCGTCGTGCCCGATGCGATCAAGACCGCCGGCAAGCTCGTCTGGTGCGTCGACGTGAGCTATCCGCCGGAAGAGTCGTACAAGGCCGACGGCACGACGCCTGAGGGCAGCGACATCGACATCGCCAACGAGGTCGGCAAGCGCTTCGGTGTGACCACCGAGATCGACAACACCGGCTTCTCCGGGATCATCCCGGCGCTGCTGGCCAAGAAGTGCGACCTGATCATCAGCGGCATGAACGACACTCCCGAGCGCGCCAAGCAGGTCGCCTTCGTCGACTACCTCAAGGTCGGCCAGGGCCTGCTGGTGCCGGCCGGCAACCCCAAGAACATCACCAAGCTCGAGGACCTGTCCGGCCTGGCCGTCGCGGTGCAGCTCGGGACGACCAACAAGGACGCCCTCGACGCCACGAACACCGCCCTGGCCGCGGCCAACAAGCCGAAGATCGACATCCAGACCTTCGAGCAGGACACCGACGCCTTCCAGCAGCTCAGCCTCGGACGGGTGGACGCGTATTCGGGCGACTCGCCCGTGTGCGCCTACTACGCCTCGCAGAGCAGCGGCAAGTTCGTGGTCGGCGGTTCGCCCATCCAGCCGATCCCGATCGGCATCGCCGTGCGCCTGACCGATACCGACCTGCAGGCCGCGGTGAAAGCCGCGATCGACGGGATGTACGCTGACGGCACGATGACGTCGATCCTGGCCACGTGGGGGATGACGGACTCGGTGGTGCTCCTCCAGTAGCCGTCTCGGCCTGGGCGGGCACGACGCTCGCCCAGGTCCTCCCACCGGAGGTCGCACGATGCACTGGCCCATCCTGGCGACCACGGCGCAACCGCAGTTCGATCTGGCGGTCTTCCTGGCGTTCCTGTTCCAGCCGAACGGCGCGTTCCTGGGTGCGGTCGCGCTGACGCTCTATGTCGCGATCATCTCGCAGACGATCGGATCGTTCCTCGGCGTCCTGTCCGCGCTGGCAGGGCTGTCGCGCAACCGGCTGCTGCGGTCGATCAGCTCCGTCTATGTCTGGTTCTTCCGGGGCACGCCGCTGCTCGTCCAGCTGGTGCTCGTCTACTTCGGCACGCCATACCTGCTCGGGATCGACCTGTTCCCGGCGAACGAGGACATCGGCTTCATCTCGCTGCGCGGCGCGGTTCTGGCGGGCATCGTCGCGTTCTCGCTCAACGAGGGCGCCTACATGAGCGAGATCGTCCGGGCAGGGATCCAGTCGGTCGACACCGGCCAGGCCGAAGCGGCGAAGTCGCTCGGGATGACCTACCGGCTGACGATGACCCGGATCGTCCTGCCGCAGGCGCTGCGGGTGATCGTCCCGCCGCTCGGCAACGAGTTCAACAACATGCTCAAGACGACCTCGCTGCTGACGATCATCGCGGTCCAGGAGATGCTCCGCGTGGCCCAGGCTCAGGCGTCGGCGACGTTCAAGTACTTCGAGATCTACTTCGGTCTCGCGCTCTACTACCTGCTCCTGACCACCATCTGGACATTGATCCAGGGCCGCATCGAGCGTCGCCTTGGCGTGTCCGATGCCCGGACCAGGGACGACAAGGGCTTCCTTGCCCGGCTGACCGGGCTGCGCAACCCGGCCGGAGCGGGCGGCCTCCGATGAGCGGCGCCATCCTCGATGCGATCGGCGGCGCCCCACCGGTCGCGACCGACGACGTCGTCGTCGCCACCGACGTCGAGAAGTCGTTCGGGCGACTCGAGGTCCTCAAGAAGGTCTCGCTGACGGTCACCCGCCGGGAGGTCGTGGTCGTCATCGGGCCATCGGGCTCGGGCAAGACGACGTTCATCCGCTGCATCAACCATCTCGAGAAGATCCAGGCCGGGCGGATCCTCGTCAACGGCCACCTGATCGGGTATCGCGAGGTGGACGGCAAGCTCGTCGAGGACCGCGAGCAGAACATCGCGCGCCAGCGCCAGGACATCGGGATGGTCTTCCAGCGGTTCAACCTGTTCCCGCACATGACCGCGCTCGACAACATCCGCGAGGCGCCGATCCGCGTCCGCAAGGTGTCCGAGAAGGAGGCGACCGAGACCGCCCGGACCCTGCTCGAGCGGGTCGGGCTCGGTCACAAGGCCGACGTCTACCCGGGCCAGCTGTCGGGCGGCCAGCAGCAGCGGGTCGCCATCGCCCGCGCGCTCGCGATGAAGCCGGCGCTGATGCTGTTCGACGAACCGACCAGCGCGCTCGACCCCGAGATGATCGGCGAGGTCCTCGAGGTCATGAAGGAGCTCGCCCGCGAGGGCATGACGATGATCGTCGTCAGCCACGAGATGGGCTTCGCTCGCGAGGTCGCCGATCGCGTCGTGATGATGGACGACGGTCAGATCATCGAAGCCGGGACACCGGAGCACTTCTTCCGCAACCCGACCCACGAACGGACCCGGAGCTTCCTGTCCAAGATCCTGTGACCGGCCGTCGGTGCGGCCGTCCGGCGCCTATCGCCAGACGATCGTCGCGATGCCGACCGGCGCGCCCACGCCCTTGACGACCGCCTCGCGGGCGTCGGTCGCGGTCGTGTCCCCGGCTTCGGCCAGCGTCTCCTTCGTCGCGAAGATCTCGCCGCCGCCGGCCAGTGCCGCGACGCGCGCGGCCACGTGGACACCCATCCCGGTGTAATCTCCGCCGCGCTGACTGGCATCCGCCGTGTGCAGGCCGATGCGCACCGGCGGGGCGAACCCGATGGTCGTGCCGTGGTCGCGGAGCGCGCGCTGGATGGCGATGGCGCAGTCCAGGCCGCGGCGGGCCGAGTCGAAGGCGGCGAAGATGCCGTCGCCGGTGGACTTGACGATCTCCCCTCCCCCACCCATGACGATCGCCCGCAGCGTGTCATCGTGCCAGTGCAGGAGTCGCGCCCAGGCCGCGTCACCCATCGCCTCGGCGAGGTTGGTGGACCCGACGATGTCGGTGAACATGAACGTCCTGCGCGTCGTCACCGGCCCGCTGCGACGCTGCTCCGCCTCCTGCAGCTCGCGCTCGGTGGCCTCGATGTCGACGCGGGCACCAAGTCGACGGAACTCGTCGAGGGCCGCATGAAGCTCGAGCTCGGCGTCCTCCTCGTCGTCCACCGCCCGCAGGGCCCGCGACAGGACGACACGCGCCCGGGCGATCTCGTACGGGGCGCCGACCTCGCGCCACAGCTTCACGGCGCCGCGCAGCTCGGTGGCGGCCGCCTCGGGGTCGCCTTCGGCGAGCAGGACGCGACCGGTCGCCACACCGCGCCCGGCGTCGAGCGCCGGCGAGGGGTACCCCGCGACGATCCCGGCCAGCTCGTCGATGGCGGTCCGGGCGTCGGTGACGTCGCCGGCGGCGATCGCGATCTCGACCTTGGCGGGGAGCAGGCGGGCGCGCCCCCAGCGGTCCCAGGTCTTGTCGCCGAGCGCGGCGTTGATGCCGGAGACGGCCGCCTTGGTGTTGCCCTCGGCAAGGCGGATCAGGGCCAGTGCCGGCTGTGGCGACCGACCGCGGGCATGGGCCTCGCGAAGCGCCGCCTCGGCGCCCTCGAAGTCGCCCTTGAGCCGGCGGATATCGCCGATGGCGTAGAAGCCATCGGCCTGTGGCGGGGTCGCGTTGTAGGCGCTCAGCTCGGTCGTGGCACGCTCGAGCTCCTCCTCGGCACGGTCCCACGCGCCGCCCACCGCGGCCACCTCCGCGCGGTGGATCCGACAGACACCAGGGAAGCCCGAGAGCGCCTGCCGCTGGCAGTAGCGCTCGGTGGCCTCGATCCACTCACTGGCCCGCCGGTAGTCGGTGAGATCGCGACAGGCGCTGATCATGCGGCACGCCGTGACGCCCGTCGTGAACGGCGACAGCTCGCCGTTGACCGCCGCCAGCGACGCCTCCTCCATCAGGGCGAACCCCTCGACCGGCTCACCGGTCGCGATCTTGAGGCTGCCGAGGTTGGTCAGGGCAAAGGCGTTGAGATCCGCATCGGCGGTCTGATCGCCGATCTCGATCGCATGCTGGGCCTGGGCGAGCGCGGCATCGATGTCACCGTTCATGGCCGCTGCCTCGCTCCGCACGACGGCCAGGTACCCGTGCGCATACGTCTCGCCTTCGGTGCCGATCAGGCGTTCGGCGCGCCGGATCCAGACGCCCGCGATCGCGTTCTTGCCCGCGAAGCCGTATTCGCGCGCCATGTCGATCGCCAGATAGGCGGCACGGAGCGTGTTGCCCTCGGCGACGTGGGCCCCGTAGGCGCGCTCCTTGAACTCGATCTCGACGTCGGCCCTCGCCGAGAAGAAGGCCGCGAGAGCCAGGCCTTCGAGATCGTCGGCCGACAGGCTGCCCGCACGGTCGGCCTCGGACAGGAGCTCGAACGCGGCTTGCCAGTCGTGGCGCGCGGCGGCCGCTCGCCCGGCCGCCAGCGGGTCAGCCGCCGCGTTCGGGGTCTGGGACGAGACCTCGCTCATGGCCGCCATTGTGACACCGCTCCAGCGCGACCCGCGAGATGCGCCGAGGCACGACGGGCGCGCTCAGACCGCCAGCGATCCGAGGTAGCGCCGGGCCCGGGCGATGTCGGCGAGAGCGTCCTGCGGCTCGTCCTGCTCGACGATGTACCACTCGACGGCGGCCGCGCGGGCGGCATCGACGATGGCCGGGAAGGCCAGGTCTCCCTCGCCGGGCGGCGCGTCGTGCGGTTCGGACCCCGGCGACCGGTCCTTCATATGGAGGAGCCGGACGCGGCCGGCAAGGGATCCGATCTCGGCCACCGGATCGCGCCCGCCGATCGCCGCCCAATAGACGTCGAGCTCGAGCTCGACCACCGGGGGCAGCTCGTCGAGGAGCACGGCCCAGACGGAGGTCGTCTCGAGCGGTGCGAACTCGAACGCGTGGTTGTGATAGCCGAGGCCGATGCCGTGACCCGACAGCCGCTCGGCGATCAGGGCGACATCGCCCGCGAAGCGACGGACGCCATCGACCGTCTGGCGCTCCTCCTCGGGCAGCCACGGCACGATCGCGCGCGGACAGCCCAGGGTCGAGAGCCGATCGGCGACGCCCTCCCAGTCCCTGCGCAGCCCGTCGATGGACTCGTGCGACGCGATCGCCGACAGTCCGGCGTCATCGAGCAGACGCGCGAGCTCTTGCGCGCTCGTCGCCGGGAGACCGGCAAGCTCGACAGATCGATAGCCCGCCGCGGCCACCGCCGCGAGCGTGTCCGGAAGGTCCTCGGCGGCGAGCCTGCGCACCGTGTAGAGCTGGAGCGCGATCTGATCGGCGTGCATCCTCGGACGATAGGCCATCGCGTGCGTCACGTGGCGCCGCGGGCGGCCGGCATCGACCCAACACGATGCCGTAGCCTTCATCCCTCATGACACCCCTGGGCATCGGCATCGTCGGGACCGGCAACATCGCGGGCGGCTACGCCCGCGACGCCCTGACCCATCCGGAGATCCGGCTGGTCGCGGTCACCGATCTGGACGCGCAGCGCGCCGCGGCGTTCGCGGCCGAGCACGCCTGCCGCGTCCACGGCACGCTCGACGCACTGCTGGCCGACCCCGAGGTCGACATCGTCGTCAACCTGACGGTCCACCACGCCCACGTCGAGGTGACCAGCCGGGCACTCGAGGCCGGACGCCACGTCTACAGCGAGAAGCCCCTGGCCCTCCTTCCGAGCGAGGCACGAGCGTTGATCGAGCTCGCGCGGTCACGCGGCCTCCGCCTCGGCTGTTCGCCCTCGACGTTCCTCGGCGAAGCGCAGCAGACGGCCAGCGCGCTCGTCCGCTCCGGACGACTCGGCCCGGTCCGGGCGGTCTACGCCGAGGTCGACTGGGGCCGGATCGAGACCTGGCACCCCGCCCCGGCGCCGTTCTACGACGTCGGCGTGCTGGTCGACGTGGGCGTCTATCCGTTGACCCTCGCCACCACGATGCTCGGGCCGGCGCGCTCGATCCGCGCCTGGGGCTGGGACCTGAAGCCCGACCGACTGACCGTCGACGGCACGCCGTTCCGGATCGGCCGCCCGGATCTCATCGTGGCCGCCGTCGAGCTCGGAGACGGCGCCATCCTCCGGCTGACGGCGAGCTTCTACGTCGGGCCGCCGGCTCGACGCCGTGGCGGGATGGAGTTCCACGGCGACGACGCCTCGCTGTCGATCTCGAGCTTCCAGGAGTTCGATGCGCTGGTCGAGGTCGGGCCGTACGGCGGGTCGTTCGAGCCGGTCGAGCTCGTCCGGCCCGGCTTCCGGGGCACCGCCTGGGCCCGCGGCGTGGCGGAGATGGCTGCCGCCATCGCCGAGGACCGACCGCACCGGGCCGGCGCCGAGCAGGCGGCCCATGTCGTGGACATCCTCGACGCGGCCAGCGTGTCGATGGCCGACGGTGGGCGGCCTGTCGCGATCGGATCGTCGTTCGAGCCGCCGCCGCTGATGCCCTGGGCGACCGGTCAGACCACCGCGAGCTGATCGCCCGTCGCGGGCTACCAGACGTCGCCCGGCCGCCACTCGCAGGAGATCGGCGAGGCAGGGTCGAGGACCGGCGAGGTGGGCGTCGCGAGGACCATCAGGTAGCCATCGTCGTCGGGCGTCCGTTCGAGCCCGTCCGCCGCCCGGACCGATGAGGGCCCGTGCCAGGTCCGCCACCCGAGTCGCTCGTAGAAGGCCTGGCGGCCGGTGCCGAGGCAGCCGAGCTCGTCGTGCCGGCGGATCCACGTGGTGGCCGCGGTCATCACCTGCGAACCGTGGCCGGCGCCCTGGTGCGCCGGCGCTGTCGCGACGGCCTCGACATACCCCGTCCGCAACGGACGCTCGGCGACCCACAGCCTGCGCTCGACGACGGCGGCATGGCTGACGATGACGCCGCCGAGATCGAGCACGAAGTGGACACCCCCGACGGCATGATCCCAATCGTCGTCGGTGAATCGCTCGTCCTCGTCCGTCCCGAACGCGTCGTCCATGATCGAACGGATCGCGACGATCTCCGCGGCGTCGAGCTCGGTCGTGGCCAGCCGGCGCAGCCGTGGCGTGTCCATCGGGCCCAGTATCGGCGATGGCGGCCGGCGGTCTGGCCTAGGCTGGCGCACATGCCTCGCAACGGAGAGGGACACGGGAGGCCGCCATGCGGATCGCGATCATCGGAGCCGGCAACGTCGGGGGCGGCCTCGGCCGCGCGTTCGCCGCGCGGGGCCACGCCATCGTGTTCGGGGTCCGCGATCCGGACAGCCCGAAGACGACCGACGCATTGGCCGGCACGCCCGGGGCGGTGGCGACATCGCCGTCCGACGCCGTGGTCGGCGCCGATGTCATCGTCTTCGCGCTCCGCTGGGATGCCGTCCCCGACACCGTGGCAGAGCTGCCCGACCTCGCCGGACGCGTGGTCATCGACGCGATGAACCGGTTCGGCGGCGACCCGGCGCGGAGCACCACCCAGGCCCTGGCCGACCTGCTGCCCGGCGCCCGGCTGGCGAAGGCGTTCGGCACCATCGGCTTCGAGAACTTCGCGACCGCGCAGACGCGACGGACCCCGGCGGCGATGTTCGTCGCCGGCGACGACCCCGAGGCCAAGCGGGTCGCCATGGAGCTCGCGACCGAGATCGGGTTCGAGGCGGAGGACGCCGGCCCGCTGGCGAACGCCAAGGCGCTCGAGGAGATGGTCAGGGTCTGGCTCGCGCTGACCGAGGTCCACGGCCGGCGCGTCGGCTTCGCGCTGTCGAGGGAGTGAACCGATCGCCCGAGCGTCGGGCATACTCGCGACCATGCGTTTCCACGCCACGATCCTGGCGACCGGCAAGACCGCGGCCGGCATCCAGGTCCCGGACGAGGTGGTCGCCGCGCTCGGACCGAGCCGCAAGCCGGCCGTGCGGGCGACGATCAACGGCTACACGTACCGGAGCAGCGTGGCCTCGATGGGCGGCGTGTTCATGCTCGGCGTGAGCAACGACGTGCGCCGCGCGGCAGGCGTCGAGGCCGGCCAGGACGTCGTGGTCGAGCTCGAGCTCGACACGGAGCCGCGCGAGGTCGCGGTCCCGCCCGATCTGGCCGCCGCGCTCGCGGCCGACGACTCGGCCCGCCGCGCCTTCGAGGCCCTGTCGTACAGCAACAAGCGACGGATCGTGGAGCCGATCGTCGACGCGAAGGCACCCGAGACCCGGCAACGCCGCATCGACAAGGCTGTCGAGGGTCTTCGCGAGTAGGCTGTCGGCGTGGAGTTCCGGGTCGACCCGACACCTCTCGGCAGGGGCCGCAGCCGGCGGATCGTGGCGGCCACGTCGGCGGTCGCCATCGCCGTGGTGCTGATCGTCGGGGCGGTCACCCTCGACCAGGCAAGACCCGAAGCTGCGGTCGGACCCGCGGCCGCGGCGAGCGCGACCGTGGCCCCGACGACCACCTCGCCGCCGTCGGCCGGCGCGCTGGCCCGGACCGGACCGGCCCCGCGCCTGGTCTGCCACGATCTCGCACGTGCACGGTGTGCCGCGGTCGCGGAGGCGGCACTCGCGGCGTCCGACGACCCGGCACTCCCCTGGCCGTCCCAGGTCGATGTCTGGGCATCGCTGCTGTGCGGGAGCGACTTCGACTGCCCGGCGGACCGGATGACCGGCCACGAAGCTGCCGGGAGCGCGGTCGTGACCGCCGGGACGGTCGGGCTGTGGGTGAACGTGGTCGGCGCGGCGGCCGGCGGCGACTCCGACCCGCTCGAGGCATGGGTCATCCGGTCGGGACCGATCGGCTGAACGGCTCGCCCCGCGCCTTCATCCTCCACCATACGGCTCTCCGGCCGGTGCCGGGGCTCGAGACGATGCGCCTCCACCTGGCGGACGATGCGCTCACCCTGTGGCACGCCGTCCAGCTCGAGACCGGCGACCCGGAGATCGCCTTGCCGTACTGGGCCTTCGCCTGGGGCGGTGGCCTGGCCGTCGGTCGCTACCTGCGCGACCGACCCGAGACGGTCCGCGGCAGACGGGTGTTCGATCTCGCGACAGGGTCCGGGCTGTGCGCGATCGCGGCGATGCAGGCCGGCGCGGCGACGGCCATCGCAGCCGACATCGACAGGTTCGCGGTCGCGGCCGTCGCCCTCAATGCCCGCGCCAACCGCCAGCGGGTGAACGCGCTCGAGCGCGACGTCCTCGGCGACCGGCCACCCGATGTCGATGTCATCCTCGCCGGTGACTGCTGGTACGAGGCGGAGCTTGCCGGGCGGGTCCTGCCCTGGCTGCTCCGGGCACGCGCGGACGGCATCGACGTCCTCGTCGGTGACCCGGGCCGGCGCTACCTGCCGACCGAGGTCCTCGTCGAGCTCCGCTCCTACGACGTGCGCACCACCACCGAGCTCGAGGATCTCGACCACCGGCAGGGCCGGGTCTACGCCGTTCGATCACCCGAAACCGACCGCTAGACGCAAGAAACGGACTGCGTACACTCTCGGCGATGGGCTACGAGACGTCCGAAGAGGAGTGGCGTGCGCTCCTGACCGGCCAGCACGAGGGGATGCTCAAGCTACGAGAGAGCTTCCGCAGGCTTCCCTCACCACCGCATTGCAAGCTGTGCTACGCGCCGTTCAAGGGCATCGGCGGGCTGGTGCTGGGGCATTGGTTCGGTCCCTGGGAGCGCAACCCCCAGCTGTGCAAGAACTGCATGAAGCACCTGACCGAGCGCGGCGTGGGCGGCGCGGAGGTGGAGATCTCGCTGATGTTCGCCGACATCAGGGGCTCCACCGGGCTCGGGGAGCGCCTGAGCCCCGTCGAGTTCACCGCTCTCCTCAACACCTTCTACCGCCTGGCCGTCCAGTCGATCATGGACAACGGCGGCGTCGTGGACAAGTTCGTCGGCGACGAGACGATCGGCCTGTTCATCCCGGCCTACGCCGGACCCGACCACGCGCGCAAGGCGGTCGACGCCGCTCGGACCCTGCTCGAGCGAGCCGGGCGGCCCGACGCATCGAGCGAGGGCCCGATCCCCGTCGGGGCCGGCGTCCACATGGGTGTCGCCTTCGTGGGCACGGTCGGCTCGAGCGACGAGATCTCGGATTTCACGGCGCTCGGCGACCCGGTCAACACGACGGCACGACTCGCATCGCTGGCATCGGCCGGGGAGCTTCTCGTGTCGGTGGCCGCCGGCGAGCGAGCCGGCCTCGAGCTCGCATCGCTGGAGCGTCGGATGGTCGACGTCCGCGGCCGCGAGGCGGCGCTCGACGTCGTGGCGATCCAGGTGACCGCACCACACCAGACCTGACAAGACCCCATCGGTCCCATGGTCCCTGACCCATCGGGACCGGTGCCGTTTGGCCCCATGGGGCCATAGCCAGCGGGGGTGGCCATCAGCGAACCTCAGGCTCCTGCCAAGCCGAGGTTCCCGTCATGTCCCACGCCCTCCGCAGCCCCGCCGCCCGCGCCTCACGCACCACCCTCTTCTCGGCGGTCGTCGCCGCCCTGTTCCTCTTCGGGGTGGCGGCGGTCTCGATGCCCGGCGACGTCCTGGGCGCGACCACCACGAAGGCGGCCCTGTGCAGCGCGAACCTCCGGTCCGGCCACACGACCAGTGCCCGCATCCGGGTCGTCATCAAGACGGGGACGAAGGTCTCGGTGACCGCCACGGTCGCCGGCGGGAGCTGGCGGGCGACATGCGCGGGCGTGTCGAAACACGGTTCCACGTGGGTGAGGATCAGCGCCATCAACGGGAAGAGCGTGCGCTCCAAGTACGGCGTGAGCTACCTGTACGCCGCGGCGGGTCTGTTCAAGACGGTCGTGACGACCTCCACCTACACGCGCTACGCCGCCTGTAACGTGAATCTCCGCACATCGCCCTCGGGCTCGGCGGCGATCAAGCAGATGATCGCGACCGACGTCCAGGTGACCATCGCCGCCTCCGTGGCGGGGACCGCCTACGACACGACATGCGCGGGCACCCGGGTGGCCGGGACGGGCTGGTACCGGATCGTGGCAGTCAACGGAGTCAGCACCAGCCAGCGCTATGGCGTCGCCTCCGTCTACGCCGCGGGCGGTCTGTTCAAGACGGCGGTGACCGCCCAGGTAGCAGCCGCGCCGACACCGACGCCGACGCCGACGCCGACGCCGAAGCCCACGCCGACACCCACCCCGAAACCGACCGCCACGCCGACGCCGACACCGACACCGACGGCGACGCCGACCGCCACGGCAAGCCCGACCCCGACCCCGACCCCCACCGCCACCCCGAACCCGAAGTTCGCCGAAGGGATCGACGTCAGCCACTGGCAGAACACGATCGACTGGACCAAGGTCGCCGCGTCAGGCAAGAAGTTCGCCTACATCAAGGCATCCGAGAGCACCGACTTCGTCGACCCGCTGTACGTCCAGAACCGGACCCAGGCGCGGGCGGCCGGGCTGTATGTCGGGGCGTACCACTTCGCCCAGCCGAGCACGACCGCCGGCGACGCGGTGGCCGAGGCCGACCATTTCCTCGCCGTGGCCACGCCGGCCAAGGGCGATCTGCTCCCGGTCCTCGACCTCGAGCGCAGCAACGGGCTGTCGTCGAGCGCATTGACCGCGTGGGTCCAGGCCTACATGGGCGAGATCCTCCAGCGGACCGGCGTCCACGGCGTGATCTACGTGTCGCCGAGCTTCTGGAAGACATACCTGGGTGACACGACCTGGTTCGCGCTCAACGGGTTCGACGTGCTGTGGGTGGCGCACTGGACGTCGGCGACGTCGCCGACCGTCCCCGGCGGCAACTGGGGCGGCGACGGCTGGACGTTCTGGCAATACACCTCTGACGGCGTCGTGCCCGGGATCAGCGGACGGGTCGACCTCAACCGCTACAACGGGACCGACTTCACACGGGTCCGCATCCCCTGAACGCTGCCCGCGAAACCGAAACGCTCGAAGGGACCACCGATCACTAGATGTCCCGGTCACTGCAAGACAACGACCGGATCACTAGATGTTCGAGGCTCCTTCGAGCGGTTCGACTGTATCGCGGTCCGACGGCAGTCGATGTGACGATGGACCGCGAAACCATCACAGGCGCATCGCGAACGACGGCTAGGCGGCCGCCTCCCCGTCGGGCTCGCCGATCTCGATCGGGTTGTTGATCGGGTCCTGGCTCCACTCGAACCAGCCGCCGTCATAGACCGCGATCCGCTGCCAGCCCTGCAGGTAGGCATAGAACCACGTCTCGCTCGCCCGCCAGCCCGTGCCGCAGTAGAAGGCCACCCACTTGTCCGGGGTGATGCCGGCCTCGGCCCAGTTGGCGGTGATCTCCGGGTAGGCGCGCATCGTGTTGTCGATGTTCCGGTAGTGCTGCATGTGATAGGCGTCGGTGCCGCAGTTGCCCCACACATCGCCCTTGATCCGCCCGGCCGGGCCGATGTAGTTGTAGCCGCTGACGTTGCCGATGTGCTCCCGCCACGTCCGGACGCTGACCAGGGCCGCCCCGTCGGGGTCGGCGAGGATCTGCTTGGCCTCGTCGATGTCGACGATCACCTCGGGGCGGACCGGGACGGCGGCCCCGAACGACGTGACCGGCACCGGGACATTCTCGGTCGTCTCGACGGGGTTCCCGCCCTGGACCCACCAGTCGTAGCCGCCGTCGAGCAGGCGGACGTCGTCCACCCCGGCGTAGCGCAGGATCATCAACGCCCGGGTCGCGGCGATCTGGCCGGCGCGCCGGCCCGGCCACTTCTCGTTGGCGTCACCCTCGGTATCGCGCCCGTACAGCACGACGGTCGTATCGCGGGTGATGCCCAGCGCTGCCAGCGCGGTCTCGATCGCCTCGGGTGATCGGCGATTCCAGTCGGCCGGGTCCTCGAGCCAGTTGGTGTCGAGATAGTGGGCACCCGGGATGTGCCCCTCGGCGTATTCCTCGGGCACGCCGAAGTTGACGTGAAGGAGCAGGAAGGACGGGTTGGGCGGCGCCTCCGGTGTCCGTCCGTCGAGGACGTCGCGCAGCCAGGGGATGTGGACGAGAGCCTCGTAGCGGGGCAGGCGTTCGAGCGGGAGCTCGCCGTCGGCCGCCCACGCGGCGGCGCCGCCATCGAGCGTGTCCACGGTCTCGATGCCGCGCTCGCGGAGCGCTGCCGCGAACGCCGCGGCGTCGGCCGAACCGGACCCGACGACGACGATCTCGCGATCCGCGCTGATGCCCTTGGAATCGAGCAACCGCCCGATCTCCTGATCGTCGACGGTGCCCAGCCATGCCGCCGGGAACGCGACCGCGCCCGGGACGTGCCCGCCGCGCGCCTCGCCGTCGAGGCGCCAGCCGTTATAGGCGGCGAGCGGCCGGATGTCGACGACGGTGAGCTGCGACTGGTCGAGGCGCTGCTGGAGCTCGGTACTGGTGAGTGTGGCCATCGGTTCATCCCTCGTGGTGGTGACGGTCGGACGAAAAAAAGAACCCCTGCCGGTGCAGGGGTTTCGGGTGACGGACCGGGCGTGCGACGGATCAGGAACGCACGCCTAACGACACCACTTGCCCTGCATGGCAGTGGGACAGAGACAGCGGCGCATCGCGTGTGACGTCGGCGTCATGGTTCCCGGACTGTAAGCGGTGCCGGTCTCATATGGCAAGACCCGACCACTCGAAACCGGGTTTCGGTTGGGGTCCATTCCGTTGCCGGAGGCGTCCGCCCTAGGCCGTTCCGGGCGGCCGGCCGCCTTCGACGATGGTCGTCGGTGCGTTGTGGACCGCCGGGATCGAGCCGAGCCGGCCGGCCTGATAGTCGGCGACCGCCTGCATGACCTCGTCGCGCGTGTTCATCACGAACGGCCCCATCCAGGCGACAGGCTCGCGGATCGGCCGACCGCCGAGGACGATGACCTCCAGCTGGGGATGGCGGCTTTCCTGCGTCCGCGAAGCGCCGACGGTGATGGTGTTCCCCTCGCCGAACAGGGCCAGCTGACCGGTCGCGATCGGCTTGGCCTCGGCGCCGACCGTCCCCTGCCCTGCGAGGACGTAGACCAGGGCGTTGTAGTCCGACCGCCACGGCAGCACCAGGCGGGCACCGGGACTGAGGCTGGCGTGGACCATCGTCATCGGCGTATAGGTCGAGCCGGGACCCGCATGGCCCGCGACATCGCCGGCGATGATCCGGACGAGGGCGCCGCCGTCGGGCGACGACGCGAGCGCGACCTCGCTGGCGCGCAGGTCCTGGTAGCGCGGCGCGGTCAGCTTCTGCGCCGCGGGCAGGTTCACCCACAGTTGCAGCCCATGGAACAGACCGCCGCTGACGACGAGCCACTCGGGCGGCTTCTCGATATGCAGGATCCCGGCGCCCGCCGTCATCCACTGCGTGTCGCCGTTGGTGATCACCCCGCCGCCGCCGTTCGAGTCGGCGTGCTCGAACACCCCGTCGATCATGTAGGTGACGGTCTCGAACCCGCGATGCGGATGCCATGGGGTGCCCTTCGGCTCGCCCGGTGCGTAGTCGACCTCCCCCATCTGGTCGAGATGGATGAACGGATCGAGATCTGCGAGGTCCACCCCGGCGAATGCGCGCCTGACCGGGAAACCCTCGCCTTCGAACCCGTGCGGTGCCGACGTCACGCCACGAACGGGGCGCTGGCGGGCGATGGCCGGATCGGGCTCGGGGATCCGCGGCAGGACGGTGATGTCTTCGACGACGACGGCGGGCATGGACAGGGACTCCTTGTGGCTGGACGGGATCATAGCACCCTGTTAGTTGACTACGCAACGGTTTCGATGCTAGCCTGTGGATAGACCCCCGCGATCAAGGAGCGACGACATGTCCGATTGGAACACGAACCTCATCAATGACATGCGGGCCCACGAGGGCCACGCGACGAGCGGTCCGTTCGTGGGCCGCCAGGTCCTGATCCTGACGACGACCGGCGCGAAGACCGGCGAGAGGCGCGAGTCGCCGCTGGCCTATACCCTCGATGGCGACCGGATCGTGATCGTCGCGTCCAAGGGCGGCGCCGACACCAACCCTGCCTGGTACCACAATCTCGTCGAACATCCCGATGTGACGGTCGAGCTGAACGGCAAGCGCTTCGACGCGATCGCATCCGTCGCGACCGGCGCGGAACGCCGTCGCCTGTACGACGGCCATGTGGCGGTCCATCCGGGTTTCGCCGACTACGAGAAGAAGACCACCCGGGTGATCCCGGTCATCGTCCTGCAGCGCAAGGCGGCATCGGCCGCCGCCTGAGGCTACGCTCCGCCCATGGCGGATGACGGCGGTTCGGTCAGGCCGGCGACACCGGACGAGATCGCGGACGTGCGCTCGATGCACGCCGCCAACAGGATCGCCTGGGACGAGGCGGCCGAGCGGTACGAGGGCTGGTTCGACGAGGCGGTCGCGCTCATCCGGTCGGGTGGGACGAACCTGTTCGGGATCGAGACCCAGCTCATCGGCGATCTCCACGGTCGCTGCCGTCGCGCGGTCCATCTCCAGTGCGCGGCCGGGCGCGACACGCTGTCGCTCTGGAACCAGGGCGCGGACGAGGTCATCGGCGTCGACTTCAGTGCGCGGATGCTCGAGCTCGCGCGTCGCCTGACCGAGGCCACCGGTGCCCCTGCCCGCTGGATCCTCTCCGATGTGCTCGACGTCCCCGCCGAGCTCGACGGCACAGCCGACCTGGTCTACACCGGGCGCGGCTCGCTCATCTGGCTCCAGGACCTCGACCGGTGGGCCGCGGTGATCGGCCGCCTGCTCTCCACGACCGGACGGTTCGTGTTGTTCGAGGGCCATCCGGCGGAGTGGCTGTTCGACGTGGACGACGATGGCCGCTGGATCGCCACCGACTACGACTATTTCGCCGGCGCCGAGGCCTCGAAGGGCTGGGCGCCCGAGTACATCGACCACCTGTCACTCGCCGAATCCGACCAGCACTGGAAGTTCGCGCGCGCCTGGACCCTCGGCGAGGTCATCACCGCGCTGCTCGGCGCCGGGCTGCGACTCGACGCCGTGGCCGAGCACCCGATCGACTGGTGGGGTGGCCACGCGGACGTCCGGCCGGAGGATCGCGGTCGGATCCCGCTGTCGTTCTCGGTGGTCGGCGGCAGACGCAGCTGACGCGCCTCAGGAGCGCGCAGAACGGCTCAGGACGGCAGGAGACCGACGAACCGGCCGTCGGGGCCGCGCTCGACGCGCTGGACCGCTGTGATCGCCTCGCGTCGGACACGACCGTAGATGTGCGGGTATGGCGAGCCGGGAACGTCGAACCGCCACGGGACATCGAGTTCATCGAGGTCGATCGTCAGCGCCAGGAACGACCGGTCGTCGGTCCCGTAGTGGCGGTCGAATGTCGCGCCGAGCGCGTCGACGCCGTCGGTGCAGTGGATGAAGCCCTCTCGGGCGTATCCCGCCGCCTCGTACGCGACCGAGCCATCCGAGCCCGCCCACACCTCGACCGGTACGAGGTGGAAGGTCGGACGCGTCACGCCGGCCGGTCGTCGATCGACAGCCAGGCCCGGTCGACGGCCAGCTGGATGACCGTCGTCCGATCGGCGGCCAGGGCGGCGCGCAACGCGGGCTCGAAGTCGTCGTCGCGCTCGACGCGCACCCCGCGGGCCCCGCAGGCACGTGCGATCGCGGCGAAATCGACCGGACCGAGCTCGGTCCCCACGCCGATCCCGGTACCGCGGCGTTCCTGCCACATCCGGATCGTGCCGTATCGCTCGTTGTCGAACACGATGGCGACGACTCGCGCACCGGTCCGGACGGCCGTCTCGATCTCGGCCATCGTCATCGCCATGCCGCCATCCCCGACGAGCGCGACCACGTGCCGGTCGCGATGGACGAGCGCGGCCGCGACGGCCGCCGGCAGGCCATAGCCCATCGCCCCGGACGTCGGCCCGAGGAATGTCCCCGGCCGGCGGAAGCGGAAGCCGCGACCCGCCCAGCTCGCGAAGTTCCCGGCATCAGTGGTCAGGATGGCGTCGTCGGGCAGGATCCGGCGGAGCGTGGCGATCGTCCGGCCCGGGTGGACGCCCGGTCCGTCCCACGGCGTGGCGTCGACGACCGAGGCTGCCTCCCAGGCGGCCCGGTCGTCGCGATTGGCCGCCTGGCGCGTGGCGACCCGGCCCGCATCGAGCACGGCCCGACCGAGCAGCCGTTCGTTGGCCGCTTTCAGGAATGCCTTCGCGTCTGCCGTCACCGAGACGCTCGGGGCGGGCGACCCCGGTGACGCGCCCGGGGCGAGGTCGACGTGCGCCCACGCCAGACCCGGCCGGGGCATCGTGTAGCCGAACGTCGTCGGTTCGTTGAGCCGGGACCCGATGACGAGCAGGGCGTCGGCGGCGGCGAGCCGCTGCCTGACGGTCGATGCGGCACCGAAGCCGGCCATCCCGAGGAACAGCGGGTTGTCGTTCGAGACGACGTCGGCCCGACGCCAGGCGGCGACGATCGGGACCTGGAGCAGCTCGGCGAAGCGGAGCAGCTCGGTCGACGTGCGGGCGCGCAGGACGCCCGCACCGGCCAGGATGACCGGTCGCTCGGCCGATGCCAGCAGCTCGATGACGACGCGGATCTCGTCATCGGTCGGACGCGGCGCCGCGGGACGTCCGCCGTCGACACGGACGTCATCTGGCATCGGCTCGTCGAGCAGGTCCTCGGCGAGCGACAGGAGGACCGGCCCGGGCCGGCCGCCGAGCGCCTGCCGGCTGGCCTCGGCCATCGCTTCGGGTACCTCGTCCGCCGAACGCGGTTCCGCGGCCCACTTGGCGAGTCCGCCGAGCGTCGCGACCTGGTCGATCTCCTGGAATGACTCGAACCCCGTGACGTCGCGGCAGACCTGGCCCACCAGCACGAACATCGGGGTCGAATCCTGGCGCGCGGTGTGGATGCCGACACCGAGGTTGGTGCCACCCGGTCCGCGCGTGGCAAGGCACGCGGCCGGGCGTCCGGTGAGCTGGCCGTGCGCCTCGGCCATGAAGGCGGCGGCTCCCTCGTGGCGGGTGGCGACCACGCGGATCCCCGCGCCCTCGAGCGCGTCGAGCAGCCCGAGGAACGACTCGCCAGGCACGGTGAATGCGTAGCGGACGCCGGCGGCGCGGAGCTGGTCGGCGATGTAGCGGCCGACCGTGCGCGGTCCGGCGTCGGCGACAGGGTCGGCCGACTCGGCCGTCGGTTCGGGCTCGGATCCGGGCTCGGATACGGGCTCCGGTGTCGGAGCGGCCTCGGCGACCGCTGGGGCCTCGGGCGCTGACGCCGCGGCTGGCTCGACCGTCGGCTCCGCCTCGATCACCGGGTCGGCCTCGGCCGTGGCCGCCTCCTGATCAGCGTCGTTCGCCCTCGTGGCCGGCTCCGCGCCTGCCTCGTCGTCGGCCTGGGCGACCGGCTCGGCGTCCGTGGCGAGGTCAGCCTCGGACTCGGTCCCTGCGGGCGGTTCCACCTGGGGCTCGCTGGACGGCGCTTCCGAGGGTTCGGGGATGGCGACGGATCCGTCGCCGGGAAGGTCGTCGGGCGCGGGTGTGGTGTCGAGCTCGGTCATGGCGACTGCGCTCCTTCGGTCGATGGTGGCCCCCGGAGGGGATCGTCAGCGGTAGTTCTCGAACTGGAGCGGGACCGCCAGGTCGAGCTCGCGCAAGCGGGCGATCACGCGTTGGAGGTCGTCCCGGCTCTTGCCCGAGACGCGGACCGCGTCGCCCTGGATCTGTGACTTGACCTTCGGGAACTCATCCCGGATCAGCTTGGTGATCTTCTTGGCGACTTCCTCTGACAACCCGCGGCGCAGGCCGATGCGCTGGCGGACCTTGTTGCCGCCGGCCTCCTCGACCTTTCCCCAATCGAAGATCTTGAGCGACAGGCTGCGGCGGATCGCCTTCGACTCGATCAGGTCCTTGACAGCCCCGGCGCGGTATTCGTCGTCGGTCACGAGGATGATCTCGTCCTTGGCCTGGGTCAGGTCGACCGTCACGCCCTTGAAGTCGAACCGCGTGCCGACCTCGCGCCGGACCTGGTCGAGTGCGTTCCGCAGCTCCTGCTCATCGAAGTCGCTGACGACGTCGAACGACTGGTCTCCAGCCACCGCTCCTCCTCTCCCCCTTCAGACCACCGTCGGTGCCGTCACCGCCCACTCGCGGCAGCGGGCGATCCTGCCATCAGGCGCGATCTCGGCGGTCAGGAACCCGGCCGACCGCGTTCGCACCCGGTCGACCCTCCCGACCCACGACGCATGCCACGCCGCGAGGATCGTCGAGCCCGACACCCAGTGCCGCTCGACGGTGAACTCGACGTCCTGTTGCGCCTCGGCCGCCCCATTCAACCACGCTCGCAGGGCGTTGTGGCCGACGAGCGGGGCGGTGAACGGGTCCACATGGTACTCGGCATCGTCGCTGAAGAGGGCCACCCAGCCGTCCCCGTCGAATGTCCGGCGGGCCTCTCCGTAGCGCTCGAGGAGTTCGCCCGCCGCGGCGTAGTCGATCATCCGCGATCCTCCAGTCGTTCCAGCAGCCGTTCGCCGATGCGGTAGCTCGCCCCGCCACCCATGACCAGCACGACGTCACCCGAGCGGACGGTCTCGGCCAGGCGATCCGCGGTGGCCTCGACCGATCCGGGCGCGAGGACGGTGAGACCCGGTCGGCGCGCCGCCACGGCCGCGGCCAACCCGGCGGCCGAGGCGACCGTCGTGTCCGGGTCGCGGCCGGCCCAGATGTCGGCGATGGCCACACCGTCGGCCGCCGACAGGACATCGGCGAAGGTCCCGAGCATGGCGGCCGTGCGGTGGAACGTGAGCGGCTCGTAGACGGCCCAGACCGGCCGCCCCGGCTCGCGCTGGCGGACGGCCGCCAGGGTCTCGCGGATGGCCGTCGGATGGTGACCGTAGTCGTCGTAGACCACGACGCCGGCGACCTCGCCCTTGCGCTCGAGGCGACGCCCGATGCCGGCGAAGCTGGCCAGACCCGCGGTCACCGCGTCCGGCCTCATGCCCAGCACCGTCGCGGCACCGGCGACCGCCAGTGCATTGGCCGCATTGTGCCGGCCGGCGGTGGGCAGCCTGGTCGTGACCGGGCCGGCGAGCGGATCGATCCCGTGGATGTCGAGCGTGGTCGACGCGGGCTCGCTGGCGGTGATCCGGCCGAGCAGCGCGGTCGCGGGGCCGAGCGCCGTCGCGAACCTGTCCCCGATCGCGCGGGCATAGCCGCCCAGCCGCTGCGGGGCCTGGTCGACGAGCGCGTACGCGAGCATCGTCCCGTGCCAGTCGGCGAGGCGGTCGAGCACGCCCTCGACGCCGGGGTCGCCGACGTTCGCCACGAGGGTCGCGCCGTCCGGCATGCGCCGGATCCAGGTCTCGAACGCGGCCGCCACGGCTGCGCCATCGGCGAAGACGTCGGGGTGGTCCCACTCCGCGCTGGTCAGCACGGCCAGGCGTGGGCGATAGGCATCGAAATTGCCGGCATATTCGTCGGCCTCGACGACGAAGGCGTCGCCGCTCCCCCACCGCGCGGTGGCCGGGGACGCGCCGGTGATCCCTTCCGGCATCAATGCCCCGACGAAGCCCGACGGGTCCGCCCCGCCCGCGACCAGGACGTGGATGAGCCACCCGGTCGTCGTGCTCTTGCCGTGCGTCCCGGCGACGCCGACCAGCGTCCGGCCGACCGCCGCGTCGGCGACGACCTGTTGCCACGCTTCGAGCGGGATCCCCGCCACGCGCGCCGCGTGCAGCTCCGGGTGGTCGGGCTCGATCGCGGTCAGCGCCTTGGTCACGGCCAGTCGATCGGGGTGCGGCTGGCGGGTGACGTGCTCGGGGTCATGGTGATGCGCGATGGTGACGCCGAGCTCGTCGAGGGCCGCCGTGTAGGGCGACGGTGCGGCCGGGTCGCAGCCCGACACGACGGCCCCCGCCCGCGCTCCGAGCAGGGCCGCCGCACTGGCCCCCGCCCCCGCTGCGCCGATGACGTGGATCCGTTCGAGGCTGCGGATCGGTCGGGCGGGCCTCGACGCCGCGAGACCGGCGCCGACCCGCTCGGCGGCCGAGGTCACGCCGATGCCTCGACCCGCTCGAGCAGGAGCGACAGCGCGGCGCCCGCGCTGCGTCGCTTGTTGGTGCTCCGGTCGCCGCTCCAGACATGGCGCTTGACCGCGACACCGACCGCGTCGGCGACCGCCACGTAGGTCAGCCCGACCGGCTTCGCCGGCGTCCCGCCGTCGGGTCCGGCGATGCCGGTGACGGCCACGGCGAGATCCGCCCCGGTTCGCTCGCGTCCACCGGTCGCCATCGCCATCGCGACCTGGGCAGAGACCGCGCCATGCGACGCGAGGACCTCGGCCGGCACCCCGACCGTGTCGGACTTGAGCGCGTTCGAGTACGTCACGAACCCGCCGACGAACCAGTCGCTCGAGCCGGGGATCTCGGTGATGAGATGGGCGACCAGGCCACCGGTGCACGATTCGACCGTCGCGATCCGGCGGTCCAGGGCGCGGCAGCGCTCGCCCAGGCGGGCGGCCGTCGCCACGAGGTCGGCCGGGCCATCGTCGTCGCTGGACCCGACCGATGCCTGCGGCTCGGCCGAGCGGTCGTCCGCCACGCCTAGCGCCGCTGCGTCTTTTCGGGGGCCGCGGGCGGCGCGAACAGCCAGGTCTCGGGGACGCCGGACTTCCCGAGCGTGCCGAGCGACGTGCCGTTGAGCGTGAAGGACGTGACCCCGGACGAGCCGGTCCGGACCTCGACGGAGGTCCGGCCCCTGAACGTCAGTGTCTTGCCATTGGACAGGACCTGGCCCGCGGCCCCGACACCGGGATCGATCTTGCCGTCGACCCAGACCTTGACCCAGGCGCGTCCGCCCTTGATGGTGAGCACGAGATTGACGCCCTTGAAGGCGACCGTGACGTTGCGGGTCAGCGAGGCCGTCTTGCCCTCGGCGCTCTTCGCGGTCACGGTCAGCGTCCAATGCCCGGTGGTCAATTCGTAGGGCGTGCTGTACGTGCCGTCATCGGCGACCGGGACCGTGACCGACGGCGGGGTCGCGGGCGGGGCCGGCGTCGCGCCACCGGAGGCCGGGGGACCAGCCGGGCCGGCGTAGGTGGCCGTCACCACGACCGAGCTCGCATTCGTCGCGTGCCCGGCCACCGGGATCGCCCCGTTCTCGAACGACGCGCCCTCGGCCGGCTGGTCCACCGTCAATGTCGGGGCCTCGATGACCAGGAACGGCACGGTGATGAACAGGTGGATCGTCTCCTCCGAGTGCTTGCCGGTGTCCGGGTCGACAGCGCTCACGTCGAACTGGTTGCGGCCGCGGCGAAGGTCCACGTCGGCGGCCCAGGCGCCGGTCGATCCGGCGGTCACCAGCAGTGGATCGCGACCGGGCGTGGCGATCGAGACGGTGGCACCCGGCAGCGAGCTTCCCTCGAGGGTGTACGTGGTCGTCGTATCGTCCACGTCGATCACGGCCGTGGATGGTTGGGTGACCGAGACCGTCGGCGGCTTGGTGAAGCGCAGGACCTGGACCGCCAGATACGCGCCGAACGCGAGGACCACGACGGTGAGCACGGCCACGACGATGAGGCTGGGCGAGAACGTCAGCCCCTGACGCGGTGCCGCGATCGGCTTCGGGACGACGATCGCGGGAGCCGCCTCCTTGACCTCGCCGCGCTCCCGCCGCCACTGCAGCAGGACGTCGTCCGGGTCCAGCCCGAGGTACAGCGCGTAGTTGCGCAGGAAGCCCTTGGTGTAGACCGCGCCGGGCAGCTCCTTGTAGTCGCCACGTTCGAGCGCCCCCAGATAGCGCGCCCGGATCTTGGTGTCGCGCTCCGCCCGGTAGAGGTCGACGCCCTTGCGCTCGCGAGCGGCATAGAGCCGTTCGGGCAGGCTCGTCGTGGGCTCAGCGCTGACGCCGCGACCGGCATCCTGCCGATCCGCCCCGACGGCCCTCTTGAGCTGCTCCCGCGTCGTCATCAGTCATCCCCGTCGAGCCCATCGTCGAGCTCGCCTGCGGCAGCCCCTTCGTCGCGGCGGAGCACCTGGCGAGCGTTCGAGCCGTCGAACGCCCCGATGTACCCGCGTGCCTCCAGCTGATCGATCATCCGGGCGGCCCGCGCATAGCCGACCTTGAGGCGACGCTGGAGGAGCGACGCTGAAGCCCGATCGTACTCCCGAATGACGTCGATGGCATCAGGCAACAATCGATCGGCATCCTCGTCGCTGAGGTCGTCGGCGGAGCCTGACCCCTCGTCGCCGGTGTCGATGATCTGCATGTCGTAATGCGGGTCGTCGATCTGTGCCTTCCAGTGGTCGACCACCCGGCCGATCTCCCCGTCGGACACGAACACACCCTGGAGACGCATCGGACGGGGCAGGTCCGAGGGCTGGTAGAGCATGTCGCCGCGCCCGATGAGGTCCTCCGCGCCCGGGGCGTCGAGGATGGTGCGGCTGTCGATCTGCGAGGCCATCGCGAAGGCGATCCGGCTCGGGAAGTTCGCCTTGATCAGACCGGTGACGACGTTGACCGACGGCCGCTGGGTGGCCAGGACCATGTGGATCCCGGTGGCGCGCGCCTTCTGGGCGAGCCGGACGATCGGGTCCTCGACGTTCTTGCCCTCGCGCATCATCAGGTCTGCCAGCTCGTCGATGATGATGACGATGTACGGCATCCGGTCCTCGGGATCGGTCCGGGTCTCGTTGAAGGAGCGGATGTTGCGTGCCGCCGCGCCGGCCAGCCGGCGGTAGCGCGCCTCCATCTCGTTGACCGCCCACTTGAGCGCGGCCTTCGCCCGCTCCGGCTCGGTGATGACCGGGACCAGCAGATGCGGCAGGCCGTTGTAGGCGGCCAGCTCGACCCTCTTGAGGTCCATCAGGATCATCCGCACGTCGTCGGGGGTCGCCTTGCACAGGAGGCTGGTGATGACCGCGTTGACCATCACGCTCTTGCCCGAGCCGGTGGCGCCGGCGATGAGCAGGTGCGGCATCTTGGCCAGGTCCACCGCCTTGGCCACGCCCGCCACGTCCCGGCCGAGCGCGAACGTCAGCTTCGATTCCGAGGCGGTGAACTCGACCTCCTCGAGGACGCGCCGCAGCGGGACCGCGTTGAAGTCCTTGTTGGGCACCTCGATGCCGACCGCGCTCTTGCCGGCGATGGGCGCCTCGATCCGGAGCGAGTGGGCCGCCAGGGCCATGGCCAGGTCGTCGGACAGCGCCTCGATCCGGCTGAGCTTGATGTCGGGTGCCGGGTTGACCTCGTACTGGGTCACGACCGGCCCGGCGTTGCGGCCGACGATGCGGGCCGGGATGCCGAACCCCGCCAGCTTCTTGACGATGATCTCCTCGTTCCGGGCGTGGACCGCCTCATCGCCGCCGGCGTGCAGCGGCACCGCGCTGTCCTCGAGCACGGTGATCGGCGGCAGGACGTATTCGATGCGGTCCTTGGTGAGCGGTGAATCGCTGGCATCGGTGACGTCGTACGGGTCGCGGGCGGGCCGGGCAGGGGCGAGCAGCGTTGCGGACGCGGCGGCAGCCGCACCGCGCGACGGGGCGAACGTGTTCGAGGTCTGGCCCTTGCTCGGAACGGCCGCGGGGATGGCTGCCTCATCGTCGCCCCACGCGCCGGTCTGGCCGGGCGACGGACCGGGCCCGACCGGCACCGGCTTGCCGTTCGTCCTGGCGATCTTGCCGTTGGTGGCCGCGACGGCGGCGGCCGGCACGGCGTCGTCACCGTCCGCGGGCGAGCGCTTGAGCGAGGCGGCGGCCGTCGTGCCCATCCAGCGGGCAGTCCCGACCGCCGGCTTGGCCAGCTGCCGCAACGGGATGCCGAAGCCAACGATGACGCCCAGGATCGCCAGCGCGATGAGAAGCACGAACGCACCGGGGGCCGAGAACAGGTCGGTCAGGACGCTCGCCAGGCCGCGCCCGATGCGCCCCCCGGACACACCGATGACCTGGGCGGCGCCGGCGATGCCGGCGTAGGTGATCAGGATGCCGAGGAGGGTGATCCCCCAGCCCGATCCCGGTCGCGTCCCGGGGCCCCATTCGAGCCACCAGCCGGCCAGGAGGAGCAGGAAAGGCGCCACCCAGCGCATCGCCCCGAACCAGGGGGAGAAGACATCGGTCCACCAGCTCGTCAGTGCGCCCTGGCCGGGCAGGATCAACGCGATCAGGGTCATGGCGCCGAGCACCAGCAGGGTCAACCCGATGATCGAGCGCACGACCTCGGGCGTGATCCGCGAGCCCCACGTGCTGGCGCGGCGCGCCCGCGACGGACGCGTGGTCGCCTTGCGTGCCGGCGCGCGCCGACGGGTCGCCATCTCAGACCTCGACGACGACCGGGAAGACCATCGGTCGGCGCTTCGTCTGCTCGTACAGGAAGCGCGACACGCCGTCCTTGATCTGGGTCTTGAGCAGGGCGATCTCGCTGATGTGGTCGCCCGGCGTGTGGATCGACTCGATCACCCGCTCGAGCGCCTCCTTCATGATCGGATCCTGCTCATTGAGGTGGACGAAGCCGCGGGTGATGATCTCCGGGCGGCCGACCACCGATCCGGTCTGCTTGTCGACGGTCACCACGATCATGAACATGCCGTCGTTGGCGAGCGCCCGCCGGTCGCGCAGGACGATGTCGCCGACATCGCCGACCGACAGGCCGTCGACATAGACGTAGCCGGCCGACACCGGGACCGCACGCCGCGCGCTGCCGTCGGCGTAGAACTCGATCGGCGTGCCGTTCTCGATGATGAACACGTTCTCGGGTGCGACACCGGTCTCGATCGCGAGCTTGCCGTGCTGGACCTGCATCCGGAACTCACCGTGCATCGGGATGAAGTGCCTGGGTTTGGTCAGCCCGAGCATGAGCTTGAGCTCTTCCTGGCTGGCATGGCCCGAGACGTGCGCGCGCTTGATGGTGTGGTAGTACACGTTCGCGCCGGCCTTGAACAGGTTGTCGATGGTCCTGGACACCGACTCCTCATTGCCGGGGATCGGGCTGGCGCTGACGATGACCGTGTCGCCCGGCTGGATCTCGACGAAGCGGTGGTCGCGGTTGGCCATCCGCGCCAGGCCGGCCATCGGCTCGCCCTGGGCACCGGTCGTGGCGATGACGAGGCGCGGGTCGGGATGGTCCCGGATCTTGTCCTTCGGCACGATCGACGACGCATCGAAGGTCAGGTACCCGAGATCGGTCGCGATCCGGAAGTTCTGCTCCATGGAGCGGCCGATGACCGAGACGCTGCGGTGCATGTCGGCCGCGGCATCGAGGACCTGCTGGACGCGGGCGATGTTGCTCGCGAACGTGGCGACGATGACCCGCCCTTCGAGCGGCTCCATGATCTCGCGGAAGGCCTCGCCGACCGTCCGTTCGGACGGCGTGTAGCCCGGGTTCTCGGCACGGGTCGAGTCGGACAGGAGGCACAGGACGCCCTCCTGGCCGAGCCGGGCGAGGATCGCGAAGTCGGACAGCTTGCCGTCGACCGGCGTGTGGTCGAACTTGAAGTCGCCGGTGTGGACGATGGTCCCGACCGGCGTGCGCAGGGCGATGCCCATCGCGTCCGGGATGGAATGACCGACCCGGAAGGGCATCACGTGGAACGCCCCGATGTCGATCTCGTCGCCTGGCTCGAGCGCGATCAGCGGGTTGTTGTGGAGCTTGTGCTCCTTGATCTTGTTGCCGAGCAGGCCGCGTGCCAGGGTCGACGCGTAGACGGGCACCCCCGGGAACTCCGGGAGCACGTACGGCAGCGCACCGACATGGTCCTCGTGGGCATGGGTGATGAGGAACGCCTTGACGTTGGCGCGGCGTTCCTTGAGGTAGGTGATATCGGGGATGACGAGGTCGATGCCGAACATCTCCTCGTCGGGGAACATGAGGCCGCAATCGATGACGACGATCTCGTCGCGATACTCGAAGACGTACATGTTCTTGCCGATCTCGCCCACCCCGCCGAGCGGGATGATGCGGAGCGGCTGGTCATTGGTCTGGGGCATGGGTGTCCTTGGCATGGTCAGAAGAGGGTGAGTTCGATGGGTTCGGTGGGGATCTCGGGCGGACGCGGCTCGGTCTGGTCGGGTGCGCTCGGTTCGATGGTCGCGACGCCTGCGGGCGGGCCCGCCTCGGTCGCCTCGCGGCGCCGTCGCGCGTCGATGAGGGCCAGCGGGACGGCAGCGATGTCGGCATAGCTGTCGCGCTCGATGGCGGGCGTCCGAAGAGCCGCGGCCGGGTGATACATCGCGAACACCGTGGCATTCGCTGCGCCGGTGGCCGGGTCGACCGGCCGAACGGTGCCGTGCGCCTGCGAGATCCGCGCGCCGGGCATGAACGTCGCCATCGAATAGCGGCCGAGGGTCACCACGACCGCCGGATCGAGCACCTCGAGCTGCCGGCGCAGGTACGGCGCGCAGGCCGCGATCTCGTCCGCTTGCGGGTCGCGATTGTCGGGCGGCCGGCACTTCACCACGTTCGTGATGAACACATCCTCACGCCGCCAACCGATGTGGCCCAGGAGCTTGACCAGCAGGTCGCCGGCCCGACCGACGAACGGGCGGCCGAGCCGATCTTCGTTGAAGCCCGGGCCCTCACCGACGAACACGACCTCGGTCTCGGGGTCGCCCTCGCCGGGCACGGCCCGTGTCCGCGTCGCGTGCAGGCGGCAGTTCGTGCAGACCCGGACCTCCGCGGCGATGGCCTCGAGCGCTGCTCGGCGCTCGGCCTCGGTCACGCCGTGGCCTCGGGAGCTCCGGGCCCGACGTACGGGCTGGCGCCGCGGACCGCAGCCGGGCGGATCCAGTCGCGCTCGCGAAGGACCTCGGCCAGCTCGACGGCGTTGGTCGCGGCGCCTTTGCGCAGGTTGTCCGAGACGACCCAGAAGGCGAGCCCGCGGTCGTCCGCGACCGACATGTCACGGCGGACGCGCCCGACGAAGATCTCGTCGCGACCTGCCGCGTCGGTCGCGAGTGGGTAGCGATGCTCGGCCGGGTCGTCATCGACGACCACTCCCGGGACGGCGGCGAACAATCGGCGGGCCTGATCGGGCGTCAGCGGGTCGCGGGTCTCGACGTGGACGGCTTCCGAGTGGCTGACGAAGACCGGGATGCGGACCGCCGTGCACGAGATCCGCAGGTCCGGCAGATGGAGGATCTTGCGGTTCTCGGTGACGACCTTCCATTCCTCCTTGGTGTAGCCGTTGGGCAGGAAGACGTCGATCTCGGGCAGCGCGTTGAATGCGATCGGATGCGGGTAGACGGTGGCGGTCGGGGCCTCCCCCGCGACGTGCGCCCGGATCTGGCCCTCGAGCTCGGCCAGCGCGTCCGCGCCCGTCCCGGAGACGGACTGGTAGGTGTCGACGACGACCCGCTCGATGCCGACCGTGTCGCGCAAGGCCATCAGGACCGGCGCGAGCTGCATCGTCGAGCAGTTCGGGTTGGCGATGATCCCCGGGTGGCCCTCGAGGTCGTCGGGGTTGACCTGCGAGACGACGAGCGGGACGGTCGTGTCCATCCGCCATGCGGAGGAATTGTCGATGACGGTCGTCCCGTGGGCGACGGCCGCGGGCGCCAGATCGAGCGAGATGTCGGCACCGGCCGAGAACAGCGCGATGTCCACGCCCTCGAACGCGTCGGGGACGGCCTCGGCGATCTCGAGCGTCCGGCCGTCGATCGACACGGTCCGCCCGGCCGATCGCCCCGAGGCGAGCAGGCGCAGCTCACCGACCGGGAACTCCCGTTCGTTGAGGATCTGGATCATCGTCCGTCCGACGACGCCGGTGGCTCCGACGACGGCAACGGTCAGGGTGTCACGGTTCATGAGGGGCATGGCTCCGCTCGCTCTGTCGCTCGGACGGGCACGGTCGGAGTATAGCAGCGGCCCTTTCGGGCCCGAGGTCGCGGCGTCCGCAGGGGCGCAGCAACGAGACGAGCCGCCGGTCGCCCGGCGGCTCGTGCCAGTTACGGTGTGACGACCCGGATCAGACCGGGTCCTTGGCCAGGTGCCGCTGCATCGCGGCCTTGCGCGACAGGTTGACCCGGCCCTGACGGTCCACCTCGAGGACGACCACCATGATCTCGTCGCCGACGGACACGACGTCCTCGACGGTCGGGACGTGATAGTCGGCCAGCTCGCCGATGCGGACCAGGCCCTCCTTGCCGGGCAGGATCTCGACGAACGCGCCGAAGCCCATGATCCGGGTGACCTTGCCCATGTACAGCGCACCGACCTCGACCTCGCGGGTCAGGCTCTCGATCCACTGGATCGCCTTCCGGGCGTTCTCGCCGGAGACGGCGGCGATCTCGACGGTGCCGTCGTCCTCGACGTTGATCTCGGTCGACGTCTCTTCCTGGATCTTGCGGATCATCGAGCCGCCCTTGCCGATGATCTCGCGGATCTTCTCCGGGTTGATCTTGATGGTCGTGATCCGCGGTGCGAAGTCACTCATCGTGCCGCGCGCCTCGGGCATCACGGCGGTCATCTTGTCGAGGATCTCGAGACGGGCCGCCAGCGCCTGGGCCAGGCCGCCGCGGATGATCGCCTCGTTGATGCCCTGGACCTTGATGTCCATCTGCAGGGCGGTGATGCCGTCCCGCGTGCCGGTCACCTTGAAGTCCATGTCGCCGACCGAGTCCTCCTTGCCGAGGATGTCGGTCAGCACGACGAAGCGGCCGTCGGGCTCACTGATGAGACCCATCGCCGCCCCGGCGACCGGCGCCGAGATCGGCACGCCCGCGTCCATCAGGGCGAGGGTCGAGCCGCAGGTCGAGGCCATCGAGGTCGAGCCGTTGGACGACATGCACTCCGACACGAGCCGGATGACGTACGGGAAGTCCTCGTGGCTCGGCAGGACCGGGACGAGCGCACGCTCGGCCAGGTGGCCGTGCCCGATGTCGCGCCGGCTGGGGCCGCGCATCGGCTTGTTCTCGCCCGTGGAATAGGGCGGGAAGTTGTAATGGTGGATGTAACGCTTCTCGGTCTGCGGGCTGATGGTGTCGATGCGCTGGACGTCCGATGACGACCCGAGCGTGGCGATGGTCAGCACCTGGGTCTCGCCCCGGGTGAACAGGCCGGTGCCATGGGCACGCGGCAGCACGCCGACGTCGACCGAGATCTGGCGGAGCTCGGTCAGGCCACGGCCGTCCATCCGGATGCCCTCGTCGAGGGCGAGCTGGCGGGCGACCTTCTTGTTGACGAGGTTGAACAGCGGCTTGCTGACGCGTGCCTCGCGGCGAGCAGCCTCCTGGAGCGCCTTCGAGTCACCACCGGTACGGGTCGCCCGGATCGCGTCGGCAAGGCCGTCGCGAAGCGTCTTGACCCGACCCGGCAGGTCGTTGCCGAACCAGATCAGCAGGTTGGCCGTCGCCTCGGCGTCGGGGCCGGCCCGGTGGGCCTGCGCCAGCTCGATGCCGAAGAAGCGCGACAGGGTCTCGAGCTTGTAGTTCTCGAGATCCGGGTAGCCCTCTCGGGCGATGGTCAGGGTGTCGAGGTAGCGACCGGACTCGATATGCGTCCCGTCGCCCAGGGCGGCCTCGACGAACCCGAGGTCGAAGCCGACCGAGTGACCGACGATCTTCGCGTCACCGGCGAATGCGAGCGCCTGCCTGGCGGCCTCGGCCGGCGACGGGGCCTTCTTGACGTCGGCGTCGTGCAGGCCGTGCATCTGGTTGCCGACGATCGGGCGGCCCGGGTTGACGAGGGTCGACCAGCGATCGGTGATCTTGCCGCCCTTGACCTTGACCGCGGCGATCTCGACCAGGTCGGCCATCTTCGGGTCGGTGCCGGTCGTCTCGACGTCGACGACGACGAACTCGTTCCCGGCGAGCGCGTCATCCACGAAGCTGAGGACCGACCCCGTGCCGGCCTCGAGGAACGGCGTGCTCTTGGTCTTGCCGACCGCCTCGCGGAGCTGCTCCTGGATGTCGATGAGCGGCTGGAGGGCGCGATGGCCGAACAGGATGGCCTCGGCCATGACGGCCTCGGGCAGGAGCTTGGCGCCCGCCTCGACCATCATGATCGCGTCGCGCGTGCCGGAGACGACGAGGTCGAGCTCCGACTCCTCGAGCTGGCTATAGGTCGGGTTGACGACGAACTCGCCGCCGATGCGACCGATGCGGACGGCGCCGACCGGACCCGCGAACGGGATCTCGCTGATGGTCAGCGCGGCCGACGCCGCGACCGTGCCGAGCACGTCGGGCTGGTTCTCCTGATCGGTCGAGAGGACCGTGATCACGAGCTGGATGTCGTCCTTGTAGCCCTCGGGGAAGAGCGGGCGGATCGGACGGTCGGTCAGGCGGGCGGCCAGCGTCGCCGCCTCCGAGGCACGCGCCTCGCGCTTGATGAAGCCGCCCGGGATCTTGCCCGCGGCGTACATCCGCTCCTCGAACTCCACCGTGAGGGGGAAGAAGTCGAGGCCCGGGCGTGGATCGCTCCGGTTGGCCGTGCCGAGCACGAGGGTGTCGCCGTAGCGGACGGTGACGGCGCCGCCGGCGAGGCGAGCGAGCTTGCCGGTCTCGACGGTCAGCGTTCGACCACCGAATTGCGTCTCGAATGTGTGAGACAAGGGAATGGTTCCTCCTTGGGTCGCGGAGGAGGGCGACGACCTGCGGCAGGTCGGCCGACTGGGCCCTGGGCGCCGGATGCGAGAGGACCCCGGTCTGTGCCGGGGTCCCGGGCGGCGACGCCTAGCGGCGGAGTCCGAGTCGTCCGATGACGACCCGGTAGCGCGCGCTGTCCTTCTTCATCAGGTAGGCGAGAAGGCGGCGGCGCTGGCCGACGAGCTTGAGGAGGCCGCGGCGCGAATGATTGTCCTTGGGGAAGCTCTTGAGATGCCCGGTCAGCTCCTTGATCCGCTCCGTCAGGAGCGCGACCTGGACTTCCGGCGATCCGGTGTCACCTTCCTTGGTGGCAAACCCGGTGATGATCTCCTGCTTCTGTTCCCGCGCGAGCGGCACTCGTTCCTCCGAACACGACGTGTGACGTGATGTCTTCCATCTATGACCGACGGATGGTATCAGCCCGCGACCGATGCGGCAAACGGACTGCATCAGGCAAGCCGTCGATGCGGGACAATGGCGCCATGCCGCGCCTCGACAGGATCTACACCAGGACCGGCGACGAGGGCATGACCGGCCTCGGTGGCGGCCAGCGGGTGGCCAAGGATTCACGACGGGTCGAGACATACGGGACGGTGGACGAGCTCAACTCGCACATCGGGGTCGCCCTCGGGCTCGGGCTGTGCGACCGACTGGCCGCGGAGCTGCCGCCGATCCAGAACCAGCTGTTCGACCTCGGCTCCGACCTAGCCACGCCGGCCACCAGCCAGGCGCGCCACCCGGTGCCGACCGTCCAGCCGCGTCACATCGAGCACCTCGAGACGCTCATCGACGAGCTGAACGATATCGTTGGGCCGCTGACCAACTTCCTGTTGCCGGGCGGATCGCTGGGCGCCGCGCAGCTCCACGTCGCCCGGACCGTCTGTCGCCGGGCTGAGCGCCAGGCGACGGCCCTCGCGCGCGAGGAGGAGATCGGGCCGACCGCCCTCCCCTACCTCAACCGCCTGTCGGACGCCCTGTTCGTCATGGCCCGGTACGAGAACCACGAACGTGGCTTTGTCGAACCGCTGTGGGAGCCGGGGGCCTGATGTCGCTGCTGTCGAGGATCAAGGCTGCCGTCGCGGGTGGCGCGTCGAAGTCGCCGGCCCCACAGGACGCCGACCATGCGGTCGAACACGCCTCCCGGCACGACCGGCGGGCGGCCGGCCGCGAGCGCCACCATCAGACGGGCGAACCGGCCTGGAAGGCATCCGACCGGATCGAGGAGCCGGACGACTCGGGCACGGGCGACGCCGATCGGGCGCCCGAGATCCTGGGTGGCTGACCGGCTGATCGGGGTTCAGGCGCGAAGGACCACCGTCACGCGCCGGTCGGTGATCGGACCGACCAGATAGGCCGCGCCGTCGTCGAGGCGCAGGGTGAGGTCGAGGCCATCGACCTCGGCGGCGTAGTCGCCGTCGGGTGGGAGCGCCATCGGCAGCTCGAAGGTGAGGGGCGAGACGCCGTTGCTCGGACGACCGACCGCGCCCGATACCGTCACGCGCCGACCGAGCAGCCTGGCCGCGGTCCCAAGGTCGCCGGCCTCGATCGCCGCGCGGATGGTCGAGCTCCGCACCTCCTGGCCGTCGATCGTGAACGGCGGGATCACGACGACCTCGAACCCGTCGCGCGCGCCGAGCGCCGCAAGCGCGCTCGGCGTCCCGCGCCGCTCGAAGCCGAACGCCGCATCGGGCGTCATCAGGAAGCCGGTCACGTCGACCCGTGACCGGATCCGTTCGACGAAGGCGTCGTACGGCGTCGATCGGAGCGCCGCATCGAAATGCTGGACGACGGTCAGCGCGACGCCGGCGGCTTCGAGTCGTTCGAGTCGCTCGGTCGGGTCGAGCAGGAGTGGCGGTGCGGTCCCGACGATCACCTCGTCCGGGTGATGATCGAAGGTGATGACGGCCGGTCGCGAGGCACGTGCCTCGGCCTCCGAGACGAGGTGGCGGAGAAGATACGCATGACCGAGGTGCAGGCCGTCGAACACGCCGACCACGACGAAGACGGCTCCACGGTCGGAGCGCAGGGCGTCGACGCCCGCGACGACGTCCATCACAGTGTCAGGCGACCGGTTCGGCCGCCGGGGTCGCGGCTGGGGCCACGAACACCTTGTCGGGGGCGAGCCGGCCGCCGGTCGCGGTCGCGATGGCCACGAGCGCACCGGCCTGGTCCCGGAGCCGGTAATGATCGGCAGGTCCGGGCAGGCCACCCGCCGGACGGACGAACTGGCCGCGAGCGATGGCGGCCACCTCGTCGGTCGTGAGGGTGACCACCGGGAAGGCATCGAGGCCGGCGTCGATCGGCCGCAGAAGCGTCGCGAGACCCGACGGGTCCTCGGCAGCGGCGGCGCGGATGGCGTCGAGCGGCAGCGCTGCCTCGAGGGTGAACGGCCCGGACGCTGTGCGCGTCAACGCGCCGAGATAGGCGGCGCTCCCGAGCCGCTCCCCGAGGTCCCTCGCGAGGGCTCGGACGTACGTGCCGGCGGAGCAGATGACGTCCACGACCGCCACCGGGCGGTCCGCCTCGCTGCCATCCCATGACACGAGCTCGAGCGAGTGGATGGTCACGGATCGCTCGGCGAGCTCGACCGTCTCGCCTGCTCGCGCCATGGCATAGGCCCGACGGCCGGCCACCTTGACCGCGCTGTAGGCCGGCGGGCGCTGCGAGATCGGGCCGGTCAGCCCGGGGAGTGCCGCCTCGACCGCCTCGCGCGTCGGCGCCGGCCCGTCGGCCGGTGTCAGCTCCCCCTCGAGGTCGTCGGTGGTGGACGAAGCCCCGAAGCAGATCGTCGCGCGGTAGGCCTTCCGGTCACCGAGATGGTATTCGACGACCCGCGTGGCGTGGCCGAGGAAGACCGGCAGGACGCCCGACGCGAATGGGTCGAGAGTGCCCCCGTGGCCGACCCGTTTGGTGGCCGCCAGACGGCGCACCAGCGCGACGACGTCGTGCGAGGTCGGACCGGCGGTCTTGGCCACGACGAGGATGCCGTCGAGCCCCGGCCCGAGCGACGAGCGCGCCACGCCTAGCGCGCCAGCTGGGCGACGAGGCGGTTCGCCTCGGCGAGGACCGGCGGTCGTGCCTCGTCGAGCGGCGCATCGATCGAGGCGCCGGCCGCGCGCGCATGCCCCCCGCCCCCGAACCGTGCGGTCAGGACCGTGGCGTCGACGCCGCCCGGCTTGGTCCGGACGCTGACGCGGGTCGCCCGGCCGGCCTGCTTGAACAGGATCGCCACCTCGGCCGCCTCCGCCTGGGACAGCAGGTCGATGATCCCCTCGGAGTGTGCCCGCTCGGCGCCGGTCGCGACGATGTCCGCCTCGGTGATGCTCGACCAGACCACGCGGCCGTCATCGGCGCTCTCGAGCCGATCCAGGACGACCCCGAACAACCGCAGCTGGGCGTCGGGTTTGGTCCGGTAGAGGCGACGCGAGATGTCCGACAGCGGCGCGCCGGCCTCGACCAGCGCCGCCGAGACGATCAGGGTCCGGGGCGTCGCGTTGGGGTGGGCGAAGGTCGCGGTGTCCATCACGATGCCGGCCATCAGGGCGGTCGCGAGTCCACCCCCACCGGCGGCGAGGTCCGCGCCGAGGCGGACCGCCAGCAGTGTCGACATCTCGCAGGTGGCCGCCGCGTGCGGATCGATCCAGTCGGCCTGGCCATCGGCATCGTTCGAGGCGTGGTGGTCGATGATGACCCGCGGCAACCGTGCGAACAGCTCGGCATGGCGCGCGCCGACCTCGCCGACCCGTTCGACGGTCGCGCAATCGGACAGCACCAGCAGGTCGTAATCGGCGTCCGGATCCGGATCGAGCGCGAACCGCTCCACGCCGTCGAGGAACGCATAGAGCGGCGGGACCGGGTCGCTGCAGACGGCATCGGCGCGGCCGCCCAACGCCTCGACGAGATGCACGATCGCGAGCGTGGCGCCGATCGTGTCCGCGTCGGGGTTCTCGTGGCTCACCGCGAGGACGCGCCGCGCCCCGCGCAGCCGATCGATGACCGTCTGCGGGACCGCGTCGAGATAGGGCGAGAGGTCGACCGTCATCGCGGACGCCGGTGGGCCGCCTTGCCGCCGGCCTGTCCGTGCGCGCCCGGGGCGCCGCGTCGCCGCCGGCGGGCCGGGGTCACGGGCCGGACGGCCGATGGCGGCTCGTCCGGGAGATCGTCCGGCTGGTGGACGCGGGCGACCGGCGTCGGCAACGATTCCGCGATCGGGACATCCGCCTCGGGCAGGGTCCCGGTCTCGATCTCGTCGAGCAGCCGCAGGATCCGCGTGCCCCGGTCGGCGGTCTCGTCGAGCTGGACATGCAGGTCCGGGATCCGCTTGAGCCGGAGCGTCCGACCGAGCTCGTGGCGGATGAACGGCATCGCGTGCTGGAGGGCGGCGATGGCCGCGTCACGTTCCGCGGGTTGACCGATCACGCTCACCCAGACCCGCGCATGGCGCAGGTCGGGCGTCGTCTCCACTGACGTGATCGTCGCGAACCCGACCCTGGGGTCGGCCACGTCGCGCGTCACGATCGCGCCGATCTCCTGCCGCAGCAGCTCGTCGACCCGATCCGTCCTCTGGCTCATGAAGTCTGGCCGCAATTCACCGCAGGCTCAGTTGGCCGAAGCTCGCGATTGGGTCTGCGAGGTGAAGCATTCGATGATGTCGCCCTCCACGATGTCGTGGAAGTTCGCCAACCCGATGCCGCACTCGTAGTTCTGCTGGACCTCGCGCACGTCGTCCCGGAAGCGGCGCAGGGACTCGATCCGATCGGTCGCGATGACCTTCGAGCTGCGCCAGACCCGGGCATTGCCGCCGCGGACGATCCGACCGTCGGTCACGAACGAGCCGGCGATGACCGTGTTCTTGCCGACCCGGATGACCTGACGGACCTCGGCCCGACCCTCGACGACCTCGACGATCTCGGGTTCGAGCAGGCCCTTGAGCGCGGCCTCGACGTCGTCGGTGAGCTTGTAGATGATGTCGTACAGGCGGACGTCGACACCCTCGCTCTCGGCGGCGCGTCGCGCCGTGTCGGTGATCTTCGTATTGAAGCCGACCACGATCGCGTCCGACGCGGCCGCCAGCATGATGTCGTTGTCGGTGATGTCGCCGGCGCCCTCGAGCAGCACATTGAGCCGGATCTCGTCCTGGTCAAGCTGCTCGAGCGCGTGGGTGATCGCGCCGAGCGACCCCGACACGTCGGCCTTGAGGATGATCCGGAGCTCCTTGGCCTGACCCGCCTGGATCTGGCTGTAGAGGTCCTCGAGGGTGGCCCGGCCACTCCCCTCCCCGCTCTTGGCCGCCGCGGCCGCCTTGCGGGTCTCGACCATCGTCCGGGCTTCCTTCTCGTCGCCGACGACGCGCAGGATGTCGCCGGCCATCGGGACGTCCGACAGGCCCAGGATGACGACCGCGCTCGACGGTCCCGCCTTGGTGACCCGCTTGCCCAGGTCGTTCTCGAGCGCGCGGACGCGCCCGAACGTCTCGCCGACGACGATGATGTCGCCGACCTTGAGGGTCCCGGTCTGGACCAGCGCGGTCGCGACCGGCCCGCGGCCCTTGTCGAGCTTGGCCTCGACGATGGTGCCCACGGCGGACCGCTTGGGGTTCGCCTTGAGCTCCTGGAGGTCGGCGACGAGCAGGATCATCTCGATCAGCTCGTCGAGCCCGACCCGCGTCTTGGCCGAGACCGGCACCATCGGCACGTCGCCGCCGTATTCCTCGACGACGATGCCCGCCTCGGTCAGCTCGGTCTTGACCCGATCCGGGTTGGAGTCCGGCTTGTCGATCTTGTTGAGCGCGATGATGATCGGGACCTTGGCTGCCTTGGCGTGGCTGATCGCCTCGAGCGTCTGAGGCATGACCCCGTCGTCGGCGGCGACCACGACGACCGCGATGTCGGTGACCCGAGCACCGCGGGCGCGCATCGCGGTGAACGCCTCGTGACCGGGCGTGTCGAGGAAGACGACGCGCTTGCCGTCCTTGACCACCTCGCTGGCGCCGATGTGCTGGGTGATGCCACCTCGCTCGCCGGCCGCGACCTCGGTCGTCCGGATGGCATCGAGCAGGCTCGTCTTGCCGTGGTCGACATGACCCATCACGGTCACGATCGGAGCGCGCGGCTGGAGCAGTGACGGATCGTCCTCCTCGAAGAGGACCTCCTTGGTCGCCTCGGCGACCTGGCCGTTGGTCTCGTCGGCGCCACCGGCATGGTGGGACGCCTCGGCTTCGGCGACTTCGTAGCCGAGCTCGCCGGCGACCAGGGACGCCGTGTCACGGTCGACCAGCTGGTTGATGGTGGCGAAGATCCCGCTCTTGATGAGCTCCCGGATGATGTCCGCCGGGTTGACGCCCAGGAGCTCGGCGAGCTCCTTGACGGTGATCGTGCCGGGCAGCTCGATCGCGCCCCGCTCGCGCGGGTCCAGCGTCTGGACGCCGGCGCCGTTGAATGCGCCGTCGCGACGCGGTGGCTTGCGGGGCCCGCGCCGGCCGCGCGTGCCGCTCCTACTCCTGGCCACGGGCTCCTCCTTCGATGGTCGTGTTCATGGGTTCGATGCTCCCGGCCAGCGCCTCGCGCAGGTCGGTCGGGAGCGGGGTCTTGAGCGCCCGGCTGAGGGCACCCTTCGAGATCGCCTTGTCGAGGCAGTCCGTCGTCCGGCAGACGTACGCCCCACGGCCGGACGCCCGGCCGGTCTCGTCGAGTCGCACCTCGCCGCCCGGCGTCCGCACGATGCGCATGAGCTCACGCTTGGGACGCACCGTCCGACAGGCGACGCAGGTCCGATCCGGGGCGCGCCGGGGGGCGCCGGCCCTCGCCTGCCGGTCTACGTCGCCACCTCGCCCGATGGGACGGCCGCAGGCTTCCTGGTGGCGCGCTTCGGCTTGGCAGCGGGTTCGGCGGAGGCGTCCGCGGCGACGCCGTCGGTCGCGGCGACGTCGGGCTCGAGCGGGGTCGTCTTCGACGTCGCTGCCTTGCTCGCGCGCTTGGGCTTGGCCGCGATCGCGGCCTCCGGAACGGCGTCCGGTTCGGGCGCGTCGCCGGTAGCGGCGGACGCCTCGGCCGTGGCGGCGGACGCCTCGGTCGTTGCGGCTGCGGCGGCCTTCTTCGTCACGCGCTTGGGCTTCGGGCTTTCGGCATCGACGTCTGCGCCGACGGCGACCGCGGCGTCTGGGGCGCCAGCAGCGGCTGCCTCGTCGGCCGATGGACCGCTCGCGACCGCGTCGGCGGCGGCCTTCGCCTCGGCCACCGACACGTCGCTCCGGATGTCGATGCGCCAACCGGTGAGGCGCGCGGCGAGCCGCGCATTCTGGCCCTCGCGGCCGATGGCCAGCGACAGCATCCGCTCGGGGACGGTCACGCTGGCGATGCGGTGCTCTTCGTCGATGTCGACGGAGATGACCTGGGCCGGGCTCAGGGCGTTGGCCACGAACAGGCTCGCGTCATCGCTCCATGGGATGACGTCGATCTTCTCGCCCGACAGCTCGGCAACGACGGCCTGGACGCGCGCCCCGCGCTGGCCGACGGTCGCACCGACGGGATCGAGGCCCTCCTGGCGCGAGGCGACGGCGACCTTGGAGCGGCTGCCGGCCTCCCGCGCGATAGCCTTGATCTCGACCGTCCCGCTGTGGATCTCGGGGACCTCGAGCTCGAACAGCCGCTTGAGGAAGCCCTTGTGGGTCCGGCTGACGAAGATCTGTGGACCCTTGGTGGAGCGCCGGACCTCGAGCACGAACGCCTTGACGTTCTGCCCGATCCGGTAATGCTCGAGGGCGCTCTGCTCGGTCGTCGCCAGGATCGCTTCGACGTTCTTGCCGACATCGAGGATGATCGCGCGCGGCTCGACCCGATTGACCGTGCCCGTCATCAGCTCGCCCTCACGGCTGGCGAACTGGTCGAAGACCTGGTCGCGCTCGACTTCGCGGATGCGCTGCAGGACGATCTGCTTGGCGGTCTGGGCGCCGATCCGGCCGAACACGTCGCCGTCGAGCTGCTCGGTCTCGACGAGGTCGCCGACATCGGCGCCGGCATCGAATGCCTTCGCCTGCTCGATGGTCATCTCGGTGAACTCGTCCTCGACCTCGCCGACGACGCGGCGCGCGCGAAACACGCGGATCTTGCCGGTGTCGGCATCGATCCGCACATGGATATCCTCGTCACCGGCGACCCGCCGATATGCCGACTGGATGCCGTCCTCGACGGCTCCGATGAGCTGCTCACGCGAGATCTGCTTCTCGGCGTTGAGCTGGAGGAGGGCACCGACGAAGTCTCGACTCACGATGTCCTCCGTTCGCTGTGCAGATGTCTAGTGGCGCTCAAAAAGAAACGTGGGGGTCACCCACGTCGCGGAGCGGCCGTTCAGTTGGCATCAACTATACACCCGGGAGCGTGGACGCCTCAAACGGGCCGCGGCTGGGGCGGCGGAGGGGTCGCCGCCGGCGGGCCGGCCGCGGTGACCCGCGGTCACCGATCGAGACCGAAATTGGTGGAACGTGAGTGGGGCCGGCGGCTGGGTCTGGGCGGGACGCTGCTGGTGACCCGCGGTCACCGATCCAGACCGAAACTGGTGACATCGTCGAACGCCCGGTGGCGATGGTGACCCGCGGTCACCGATCACGGCGGATACCGGTCCAGCGAGCCAGCTTCGGCCCCTGTGGTGACCGACGGTCAACGATTCCTCGGGCGAGCGCCCATGACCGGCAACGAACGGAGCGATTCGGTGACCGGCGGTCAACGATCGGTCGATTCGCTCGGCGCAAACGGCTCGTCTCGCCGAAGACGGTGACCTGCGGTCACCGCGGGGATTCGTTCAGGGCCACTCACGCCAGCAACTGCACGAATCGGTGACCGTCGGTCACCACCGGCGACGGCTCGCGATCGCGCCGACCTTCGCGCCGCGACCCCGACCCCCCAGGCGATCCCCGCCCCCCCCCGCGACCCCGGCTGCCGCCCGGCCGCCCCACCCCGTCCCCGCCCTCCGCGAACGCGGCCTCAGCCGGGCGCCGTCGGCTCGGGTGTCGGGAACCGCTCCGCGACGTACCCCTCGAGGATGTCGATGAACTCGGTCACGAGGCCGTCGCCACGCAGCGTGCGATCGAGGCGGCCGTCGATGAATACCGGCGCGACCGGCTCCTCGAACGTCCCGGGCAGCGAGATCCCGATGTCGGCGTGCTTCGATTCGCCCGGACCGTTGACGACGCAGCCCATGACCGCGACACGCAGGTCTTCGGCGCCGGGATGCGTCTCACGCCAGACCGGCATCTGATCCTTGAGGTAGCCCTGGATCTGCTGGGCCATCTCCTGGAAGAACGTCGACGTGGTCCGGCCGCAGCCGGGGCAGGCCGACACCTGCGGCAGGAAGGAGCGCAGACCCATCGACTGCAGGACCTGCTGGGCGACCTCGACCTCGCGCTCGCGTGGCGCGCCCGGCTCGGGCGTGAGCGAGACCCGGATCGTGTCGCCGATCCCCTCGTTGAGCAGGATGGCCAGACCGGCGGTCGACGCCACGATCCCCTTGTCGCCCATGCCGGCTTCGGTCAGCCCGAGATGGAGCGGGTAGTCGCTCCGCGTCGCCAGCAGCCGGTACACGTCCACCAGGTCGCGGACGCCCGATACCTTCGCTGACAGGATGAT
>DASYSM010000119.1:0-3538 GCA_036003325.1 Candidatus Limnocylindrales bacterium | reverse complement strand
TACCTGCTGCTGGCCGACATCTCCGGCTACACGGGCTTCATGTCCGGCGTGGAGGAGGAGCACGGGGTCGACTTCAGCGGAGGCATCCCGGCCGCCTACGCGGTGCTCGGCGACCTCCTCGATGCCGTGGTCGAAGGCGTCAAGCCGGATCTCGCGCTGGTCAAGCTCGAAGGCGACGCCGTCTTCGCCGCCGCGCCGGCACCCGGTCTCGATGGCCGGGGCGATCGTGTCCTCGAGACGATCCACGGGACATATCGGGCGTTCATCGACGCCCGCACCCGGGCCATCCCCGCGAACGATCACATCTGCATCGCGTGTCCCGCCGTCGCGCACCTCGACCTCAAGGTGGTCCTCCACCGCGGACCGACCGTCCGCCAGTCGGTCGGATCCGGCAGCGATCTGCTCGGGCCGGCGGTGACCGTCGCCCACCGATTGCTCAAGAACACCGTGCGCGACACGATCGGAGCACGCCCCTACCTGTACATGACCGACGCGGCCGCCGGTGGGCTCGGCTTGGCGGCGATCGGGCTGGCGCACGGCGAGGAATACCCGGACGCAGGGCAGGTCAACGGTCGCATCGTCGAGCTCGGGGTTTAGGCGCGACACGTCACGCGACATCGTTTTCGGGCCGAGCGGGACGGATCAGCAGGCGGCTTCGTCTACCGTCACATGGATGGTCTTCGGGTGATCCCGATCGGTCCGGTCACTGCGAACGTCGCCACGCTCGACGAGGGCGATGCCCTGCCGCCGACCCTGGTCACGGTCGAGGCGAGCGCGAACGAGACGTTCGAGGCCATCTACGAGGCGCATTTCCGCGCCGTCTATCGGTATGCGCTCCTCGCCACGCGCCGCTCGGCGGACGCCGAGGACGTGGTCTCGGACACCTTCGCGAGGGCCCTCAGCGCATGGACGCGGGGCAACGGACCCGCCGGTCGGCCGCTCCCGTGGCTGTTGGTCATCTGTCGTCGGATCGTGACCGATCGCTGGCGCCGGCAGCGACTGATCGGCTGGCTGCCGATGGTGCGATCCGGCGCTGTGGGGTCCGAGGACCAGGCAGAAGCCAGCCTCGATCCTGGCGCCGACGACGAGGAATTCCGCGCGCGCGAGTTCTGGCTCTGGCTCGACTCGGTCACCAGGGTGCTCCCGCGGCGACAGCGGGAGGTCCTGTTCCTGCGTTATGAACGCGACCTGGACGATGAGGACATCGGATCGGTCCTCGGCCTCACCCCGTCGGGCGTCCGTTCGCTGACAGCCCGCGCCATCGCCTCGCTGAGGCGCCACCCGGAGTTGCTCCGATGACGAGATCCGATCACGATCCGATCCTCGAGGCCTTCGATCGACATCTGGCAGCCGTCGAACGGCTGGTCCCGGCGGTCAGGCCGGCCCTCGTCGGGCAGGCCGAACGAAAGCCGATCAAGGTCGTGGCCGGGACCGCGGTCAGGCGGGGTCAGGGGCCCGGGTCCGGTCGGCGACGGAACCTCGTCCTCGTACCGATCGGCGTGGTCGCCGTCGTCCTCGCCGCCGTCGTCGGCGTCGGGCTGATGACCGGCCCGGTCGACGTCCCCGGTGGCGTCGCATCGCCGTCGCCCGCCGCGGTCGGTGGCTGCCCGAGCCCGTCGGGGTCCGGCACGCCGCCGATCACCGGCCCCTGCCGTTACACGGCGGCACTCCAGCCACGCGTCGAGATCCAGATCCCGCCAGGCTGGACGATCGCCACCGATTCGGTGGCAGAGCTTTCGCTCCGGGCACCGATCGCCGGGTCGGGTTCGAGGGAGGTCGGAACCCTGACGATCGGCGCGCTCGACAACGTCGCAGTGGACACCTGCGTCGCCCCCGGCGATGCCGGAAAGACGCGACCGTGGGCGCCGGCCACCCCGGCCGAGGGACCGCAGGACCTGATGAGCTGGATCGACAACGGGAGCGGTATCCCGCACAGCCCGCCGGCGCCCGTGACCATCGACGGTCGGGCCGGTCTCCAGACGGACGTCTCGCCGGGCATCGGCTCGCTCCGGTCGTGCGGCGGGATCGGGTTCCTCGCAAAGCTGGGAGCGGATGATCGGTCACTGCGGGTCGGGGAGAACGAGGCGATCCGACTTGCCGCGATCGAGGTCGATGGTCGGACGATCGTCGTCGCGACCCATGTGCCGCGGGCGGTGCTCCTGGATGCCTTCGCCGCGACCGCCGATCCGATCGTCAGGTCGATCTCCTTCCGCTGAACGGTGCGACGGCGCTGTTCAGGACCGATACGATGGGCCGGTGACGTCACAGTTGCGGGTGCTCGTCGAACAGCCCACGAAGGGCAAGCGGTGGGTCGCGGTCGCGGCCGATTGGCCGGGTCTCGAGCGAGGCGCCAAGACCGAGGACGAGGCGGTCGACAAGCTTGCCCGCTACGTGCCGCGCTATCTCCCGGTCGCGAGGCGCGCCCGGCTGGGCTCGGAGCTCGCGTCCCAGACGCAGATCGAGATCATCGGCCGGTACCCGGGGGTCGGATCGACCGATTTCTGGGGCATCTCCTTCGCGCCCTCACCGCTCGACCGCGAGCCGTTCGACGCGGCGACCTTCGACCGACAGGCGCGGCTCCTGCGCGCTGCCTGGGCCGAATTCGACGAGACGGCGGCCCGTGTCTCGCCGGAGCTCCGGCCGGGTCCTCGCGGCGGCGGCCGTTCAAGGGACCGGATCATCCAGCACGTCACCGGGCAGGAAGGTGCCGACTTCTCAAAGCGCGTCCACGTGCCGGCCGACTACGGGGACCTGCCGACGCCGGCCGAGCTCGCCGAACACCGCGACCGCTTCGTCGATGCGATGCGCGCCTGGTACGAGGAGGGCAAGCCGCTCGGCAGCTGGACCATCCCGTACCTGCTCCGCCACGCGGCGTACCACGTGCTCGACCACACTTGGGAGATGCAGGACCGCGACCTGACCGGTGAGGCCGCCGCCGGTGCGTCTACGCCTTAGCCGAGTCGCTCGGCCAGTCCGACGATGATGCCCTCGGGGCCGCGGACGTAACAGAGGCGATACTCGTCCCCGTACTCCACGATCTCGCCGAGGAGCGCCGCGCCGTGGCGCCGCAGGCGGCCAAGCACGGCCTCGATGTCATCGACCGCGAACATGATGCGGCGGATGCCCAGCGCGTTCACCGGCGCGTCCTCTGGCTCGGCCCTGACCGCCGCCGGCGTGTGGAACTTGTCCAGCTCTATCCGTCCGTGGCCGTCCGGGGTCCGCATCGAGGCGATGGTGGCTCGGACACCGTCGAGGCCGATGAGGCGATCGACCGACTCGCCCTCGACGACCGCCTCGCCCTCGAGCTCGAGGCCAAGGTCCGTGAAGAATGCCTTGACGGCCTCGAGGTCGTCGACGACGAGGAGGACGTTGTCCATCCGCAGGACTGTCATCGCCCGACTATAGGTCGGGCCGGCTCCCGTCGAGGCCGATGCGGGCCGTCAGTCCACGTACTGCAGCGGCGTGACAGGGATGACGAAGTCGTCCGGCAGCTTCACGCCGGTCGCGTGGTTGGGGCAATAGCCATTCGGATTCTTGT
>DASYSM010000118.1:0-19138 GCA_036003325.1 Candidatus Limnocylindrales bacterium | reverse complement strand
CTGTCGACCTGGTATCTCCGCCTGTCGCGACGGCGCTTCTCCCGGTCCGATGCCGGGGCGGACCGCTCGGCGGCATTCGCGTCGCTCCACGCGGCGCTCGTGGCGACCGCCCGGATGCTGGCGCCGATCCTGCCGTTCCTGGCCGAATCGCTGTATGGCAACCTCGTCACGACCGTCGCGGCCGATGCGCCCGACAGCGTGCACCTGACCCGCTGGCCGACGGCCGACCTGGCCGGTCACCGGGACGAGCCGCTCGAGGCATCGATGGCGGTCGCGCAGCAGGTCGTCGACCTGGCGCGGACCCTGCGGAGCACGGCGCACCTCAAGACCCGTCAGCCGCTGGCGACCGCCTGGATCGCCCTTCCCGACCGCGGTCTGGTCATCGGCGACGACCTGTTGCGGCTGGTCGCGGACGAGATCAATGTCAAGCGGGTCGAGCTCATCGCCGACGATCCCGCGATGGTCGAGCGACGGGTCAAGCCGCTGCTGCCGAAGATCGGCAAGCGCCTCGGGGCGGCGATCCCCGCGGTGATGGCCGCGGCGCGCGACGGTGACGTCCGGTTCGAGGCGGACGGCTCGGTGACGCTGGCGGGCGTCACGCTGGCTCCCGACGAGGTCGAGATCCAGGCGACGCCACGTCCGGGGACCGCGGTCGCGCATCACGAGGGACTGGTCATCGTCCTCGACACCGAGCTGACCCCGGGCCTGGTGGCCGAAGGGGACGCCCGCGAGCTGTCACGGGCCATCCAGGACCTGCGTCGCGAAGCCACGCTCGCGCTCGATGACCGGATCGATCTGTGGATCAGACCCCTGCCCGACGGTGTCGCCTTGCATCTTCCGGTCATCGCCGCGGACACGCTGGCCGATGTCGCCATCGGCGACCCGCCGTCGGACGCAGCCACCGCCGAGGTGGACCTGGACGACTGTCGGGTCACGATCGCGCTCCGCCGACGAGCGGTCGTGGCGTGAGCGGTCCGCCGCTGGGCGAGGCGGGCGGGACCGCCGGGATGACGACGGCGGCCAGGGCGCCGGCCCACTGGCTCGTCTTCGGCGGTGTCGCGGTCGCGGTCATGGTCGTCGACCAGCTGACCAAGGCGTGGCTGGTCGCCAACGTGTCGGCCGGTGAGGTCGTCAGCGTCGTCGGCGACCTCGTCCGGTTGATCTTCACCCAGAACTCCGGTGCGCTGTTCGGGATGTTCTCCCAGAACGCGGTGGTCTTCGGGGTCGCGTCGCTGATCGTGGTCGCCCTCATCGTCGGCTACCACGCCCGGGCCGGGCGGAGCCTGTACCTGTCGGTGGCGCTGGGACTTCTGCTCGGCGGCGCGCTCGGCAACCTGATCGATCGCCTGCGCCTCGGCTATGTCGTCGACTTCGTCGATATCGGCATCGGCGGCCTGCGGTTCTACACGTTCAACATGGCCGATGCCGCCATCAGCACCGCGATCGTCATGCTCATCGGCGCGGCGCTCTTCCCGGCGCTCATCGGCTGGCGCGAGAAGCGGTCGGATGGTTGACCCGTCTTCCGCGCCCGGCGTCCGCATCCTGCACGTGCCCGACGGATCCGGTGGCCGGGTGGACCGCTACGTCGCCGACGCGACGGGCCTGTCGCGCAGCTTCGTCCAGAAGCTCATCTCCGACGGGCGGCTGACGACCGGTGGCGAGGCGCTCAAGGCGAACGCGATCGTCGGCGTCGGGACCGAGCTGCGTCTGGACGTTCCCGAGACGGTTGCGCTCGACCTGTCGCCGGCGCCGGAGATCCCGCTGCGGATCGTCTACGAGGACGACGACCTGCTGATCCTCGACAAGCCGGCCGGGCTGGTCGTCCACCCGTCGCCCGGACACAGCGGCGGCACGCTGGTCAATGCCCTTCTGGCGCATGGCGACGGGTCGACCTGGGGTGGCATCGCGGGCGTCCAGCGGCCCGGCATCGTCCATCGGCTCGACCGCGATACGAGCGGCCTGCTGATGGTCGCCCGCCACGACGCCGCACAGGCTTCGATCATGGCCCAGCTCAAGGCCCGCCGGGTCAAGAAGACATACCAGGCGCTCGTGCTCGGGAACGTGGCCGCCGCGGTCGGCCGGATCGAGGCGCCCATCGGTCGCGACCCGAAGCACCGCACGAAGATGGCGGTCGTCCCCGACGGACGGCCGTCGGTCACCGGCTACCGGGTGCGGGAGCGGTTCGCCGACTGGACGCTCCTCGACCTCGACCTGGTGACCGGCCGGACCCACCAGATCCGCGTCCATCTCGAGGCCATCGGCCATCCGGTCGCGGGCGACCCGGTCTACGGCACCGGGACGTCCCGACGTGGCCCGGCCGGTCTCGGCCGGCTGTTCCTGCATGCCTGGCGGCTCGAGCTGACGTCGCCGTCGGATGGCCATCTCATCCGCGCCACCGCGCCGTTGCCGCCCGAGCTCGCCTCGGTCCTCGAGGCCCTGCGCGAGGTGGTGCGGTGACCGACGCCGATCGCGACGGGACCGGGATGGGCGCCGCGACCGGCGCGATGCTGGTCATCATCTCGGGGCCGAGCGGCGTCGGAAAGGACACCATCATCGACGCCCTGAAGCGTCGGACGCACGACCCGGAGTACCACTATGTCGTCACCTGCACGACACGGGCGAGGCGGCCCGGTGAGATCGACGGTCGCGACTACCTGTTCCTCGACAAGGCGACCTTCGCCGCTCAGCGCGCGGCCGGCGGGTTCCTCGAGGCGAACAACGTCCACGGCAACTGGTACGGCACGCCACGCGGTCAGGTGCGCGAGGCGCTCGCGGGTGGACGGGACGTCATCTTGAAGATCGATGTCCAGGGCGCCCAGGTCGTCAAGGAGAAGATCCCGGGCGCGCTCCTCGTGTTCCTGATCCCGCCGTCGCTCGAGGATCTGTTCGTGCGCCTGCGCAGCCGGGCCACGGAGACGGCCGACGAGCTGGAGCTCCGCCAGCGCAACGCCGCCATCGAGCTCGCCCGCCAGGAGGACTACGACTACGTCGTCACCAACGAGACCGGGCAGGTCGAGCGGACGGCCGAACGGATCGACGAGATCATCGCCGAGGAGCATCGACGCCACCCGGACCGGCGGGTCGACGTCTACCCACGGTCGCCGTGACCCTGTCCGACGCGCTGTGGCCCGAGGCGGTGCCGGCCGAAGCGGCGGCCGGGCAGACAGGGCGGTCGGGAAGCGCTGCCGGCGGCGCGCTGCGGGCCGTCGAGGTCGCCGTCGATGCCGCGGGCGGCGATCGGACCTACACCTACCTCGTCCCGGAACGCCTCCACGATGTCGAGCCCGGCGAGGCCGTGCTGGTCGAGTTCGGCCGGCGCCAGGCCCTCGGGATCGTGCTCGGGGAGGCCACGCTCCTCCCGGGCGCGACGGTGAAGCCGATCGTCGAGAGGGTCCGGGCGGACGGCCCGCTGCTGCCGCTGCTCGGCCTCCGGCTGGCGCGCTGGATCGCCGAGCGGTATCTCGCGCCGCCGGCGCTCGTCCTCCGGTCGATGCTGCCGCCGGGGTTGCTCGAGCGGCTCGAGCTGGTGGCCGAGCTGGCCCCCGGTGCGGCCGGGAGCGGGGCTCGCGCGACGACCGCGGCCGCGGACGACCCGACCGTCGCCGACCTCCTCGCCCAGCTCGTCTCCGGCCCGCGACCGGTCCGCGATCTCGCCGGCCCCGACGGTCGGGCCGGACTGCTGCGTCGGCTCCGTGGCCTCGAGGCTGACCGCCGGGTCAGTCTCGAATGGGTGCTCCTCGGCGCGGGAGCCGGACCGCGCTATGAGCGGTGGATCCGCCTGACCGATGACGGCCGAGCGGCGGTCGCCCGGCTCGCGGCGGGGGATCGACCGGCGGGTCGGCCGCTCGGTCCGCGCCAGGTCGCGGCACTCACCGAGCTCGCCGGCACGCCCGCCATCGAGTGTCCGGCGGCCGATCTGTCCGCCCGGCACGGGACCGCCGCCGTCGCCGGTCTCGTCCGCCGCGGGCTGGCCACCGCCGACGTCCGCGAGCGTCCACGGCGGCCGCTGGCGACGCGTCCGGAGGGTCGGCGTGGCGGGCGCCCACCCAGCAGCGACCTCCTCCCGGCGCAGACGGACGCGGTCGCGCGGATCACGAGTGCCATCGCGGCCGGTGACACCCGACCGCTCCTTCTCGATGGTGTGACCGGCGGTGGCAAGACGGCCATCTACGTCGAGGCCATCGCGGCCTCCCTCGAGGCCGGTCGGCCGGCCCTCGTGCTCGTCCCCGAGATCGCCCTGGCGCTGCCATTGGTCGATCGCCTGCGCGCCGATCTCGACGTTCGGATCGCGCTGCTGCATTCGGGGCTGGGCGACGGCGAGCGCGCGGACGAATGGCGGCGGATCCGTGGGGGCGATGTCGACATCGTGGTCGGCACCCGGCTGGCGGTCGTCGCTCCGCTCGCGGATGTCGGCCTGGTGATCGTCGACGAGGAGCACGACGCGGCGTACAAGAGCGACCGGACGCCACGTCTCCAGGCGCGCGACACGGCGATCGCCCTTGCCGGCCTGGCCGCTGCTGCCGTCGTCCTCGGGTCGGCGACGCCGGCGGTCGAGAGCGTCGGGCGGGCGCGCAGCGGCCAGTTCGATCGCCTCGCGCTCCCGACCCGGCCGGTCGGGGCGGCTCCCACGGTCGAGGTCGTGGACCTGCGCGAGGAGCTGGCCGCCGGCCAGCGCGGTCTGCTGTCACGGTCGCTCGCCGCCGCGCTGGCGGCCCTCGACACAGCGGGCGGCGATCAGGCGATCCTCGTCCTCAACCGGCGCGGCACGGCTTCTGTCGTTCTCTGCCGCGACTGCGGGCATGTCCAGGCCTGCCCGGACTGCGAGCGGCCGCTCGTCTACCACCAGGCCGGGACCACGCTGCGCTGCCACCACTGCGGCCGTGCGACGCCGCTCGCGTCGCGGTGCCCGTCGTGCGGGTCGCCCCGGATCCGCTATCTCGGCGGCGGCACCGAGCGCGTCGAACGCGAAGTCCGCGACGCGTTCCCGGCCCTCCGGGTGGCCAGGCTCGACCGCGACGTCGTCGAGCACCGGGGGGCCGCCGAACGGGTCATCGACGCCTTCGCCGACGGCCGCACCGATGTCCTGGTCGGGACGAGCCTCGTGACCAAGGGTCTCGACGTCCCGTCGGTGACGCTGGTCGGCATCGTCTCGTCGGATATCGCGCTCAACCTGCCCGACGAGCGCGCCGCCGAGCGGACCTACCAGCTGCTGGTCCAGGCGATCGGCCGGGCCGGCCGGGGTGACCGGCCCGGCCACGCGATCGTCCAGACCTACCAGCCCGACCATCCGGCCATCAGCGCGGCGGCGAGCGGCGACCGCACGGCGTTCTACGACGCCGAGCTCGCCCTGCGCGAGCGGTTCGGATCGCCCCCGTTCGGACGGCTGGTCAAGCTCACGGTCGGGCTGGCCGATCCGGCCGCCGCCGAGCGGGAGGCGCACGCGATGGCGGACCGGCTGCGCGCGCGGGCGACGGACCGAGGGATCGCGCTGACCGTGGTCGGTCCGGCGCCGGCCTACATCGCCCGCCGTGCCGATCGCTGGCGCTGGAACGTGGTGCTCCGTGGCGACGACCCGGCCGCGGTGCTCGACGGTGGGGTCGACGCCCCATGGTCGGTCGATGTCGATCCCGAATCGCTGTTGTAAGGGAGCGTTGTCTCGCCGCCGGACACTCGGCACATGCCCGGCATGCCGGTTCGTGCGAGGATTAGCCCACCAGACCCTGCGAGGAGCACCACGACCATGACCGATCCGCTCGATCCCACCACTCCTGATCAGCCGACCCCCGGCGACGACTTCACCTGGACCGGCGACCCGGGATCCGGGGCCGGCGCAGACGGCGCCGCGGGCTCGTCCTCCGCGGGCAGCTCGACCGGTCCGGGCGAGTCCACGTCCGGCGCCTCGACCGCGACCGCGATCCTCGATTCGATCCGTGAGGCCATCGACGACCTGGCCGAGCGCGCCACCCCGACCGTCCGCGAGTTCTCCGCCCGCGCCGCCGAGTTCGCCGCCGACACCGCCGACAAGGCCGCGCCGCTGGCCCGGCGAGCCGGTGAGGTGACCTCGGACGCCAGCGGCAAGCTGGCGTCGCGCTCGCGCTCCTGGGCCTCGGAGCTGCGCGCGTCGCTCGCGACGTCGGAGGCAGGATCGGCGCACGACGCAGGCTCGGCGGGCGAACAGGATGTCCCGCCGCCGCCGGCGCCCGATGCCGGCACCGCCCCGTCCGACGGCGCGACCCCGGGCTGAGTCAGCCGCTCCTATACTCCGCCCATGAGTGTCCGCCCCATCGTCCTGCTCGGCGATCCGCGCCTTCGACTCAAGGGCAAGCCCGTCGACAGCTTCGGGAGGTACCTCCACGAGTTGCTCGATGACCTCGCCCACACGATGCGCGACGCACCGGGTGTCGGTCTCGCCGCGCCGCAGCTGGGCGAGGCGATGCAGGCCTGCGTGGTCGAGGTCGAGAGCCAGCTGTACGAGCTGGTGAACCCGAAGATCGTCCGTGCCGCCGGCGATGACCGCGACCTCGAGGGCTGCCTGTCGATCCCGGGCTACGTCGCATACGTCACCCGGCACGAGCGGGTGTGGGTCGTCGCCCAGGACCGGCACGGCAAGAAGTTCAAGGTCGCCGGGTCCGGCTTGCTCGGCCGCGCGCTCCAGCACGAGCTCGACCACCTCGACGGCAAGCTGTACATCGACTATCTGGACTCGATGGACGAGCTGCTGGCGGTCGGGGACGGGAACGAGGACGACGCCGACGTCCGCGAGGCGACGAGCGCCCTGGCGTGACCGCGCGGCGGGCCCGCGGCTCGCGCGCGCGGACCGTATTCATCGGCAGCGGCGGGTTCGGTCTCCCGTCGTTCCGCGCACTGGCGGGCCACCCGGGCATCGATCTGGTCGGCGCGGTGAGCGCTCCCGCACGGCCGTCTGGTCGTGGGCTGGCACCGGCGACCACACCGATCACCGACGCGGCGACCGCGCTCGGGGTCCCCGTCCTGACGCCGGTGCGGCTGCGCGACCCCGACGCGATCGATGCGGTGCTCGGGCTCGATCCGTCGCTGGTCGTCCTCGCCGACTACGGCCGGATCGTGCCGGCTGCGCTCCTCGGGCGGCCGCACGGCGCGCTCAATCTCCATCCGTCGCTGCTGCCGCGACATCGCGGGGCGACACCGGTCCCGGCCACGATCCTCGCCGGTGACGAGATGACCGGGGTCAGCCTCATCCGGATGGACGAGGGGATCGATACGGGTCCGCTCATCGCGCAGGCCCGGACCACGGTCCGCCCGGGGGAGACGGCCCCGGAGCTTGAGGCGCGCCTGGCGGAGGTCGCGGCCGGGTTGCTCACGACCTCGCTCGATCCGTGGCTTGCCGGGGAGCTGCCGGCGGAGCCACAGGCCGATGCCTTCGCCACCGTGACGAAACCACTCCGACGCGAGGACGGCCGTCTCGACCCGACGCGCTCGGCGGTCGATCTCGAACGCCAGGTCCGGGCATACCAGCCATGGCCCGGGTCCTTCCTCGACACCGCCCGCGGTCGCCTGACCGTGTGGCACGCGGCCGCTGGTCCGAGCGAGCACGAGCCCGCCGGCCGGTTCGGTCCGCGCGGCGTGTCCACGGCGGACGGGCTGCTCGTCCTCCACGAAGTGCAGCCGGCGGGCGGCCGGCGCATGCCATGGGTCGAGTACCTCCGCGGACGCAGCGCCATCGTCGGGTCCTTCGCGCATGAGCCAGTCCATGACGCCTGACCCGTCCGCCGACGGGCGACCCGGCCTGTCGGGACTGACGCCCGAGCAGGTCTCGGCGTGGCTGACGGAGCGCGGCGTGCCGGCCTACCGCGCGCGCCAGGTCGGTGACGCGGTCTGGCGCGGGACGATCGCCGCGATCGACCAGGTGACGACCATCCCGGCGGCCCTCCGCGCCTCGCTCGACGCCGCGTTCCGGTTCGACACCGTCCCGGACACGGAGCTGCGCGAGGCCGATGGCGGCCTGACCGAAAAGGCCCTCCACCGTCTGGCCGACGGGGCGCTGATCGAATCGGTCCTGATGCACTACCCGGCGCGCCCCGGTTCGCGCGAGCGACACACGCTATGCATCTCGAGCCAGGCCGGCTGCGCGGTGGGCTGCCCGTTCTGCGCGACGGGCGAGCTCGGCTTCGGGCGCGACCTCGAGGTCGCCGAGATCGTCGACCAGGTGCGCTCAGCGTCGCGCCGCCTCGTGGCCGACGGGCGCCGCCTGACCAACATCGTGTTCATGGGCATGGGCGAGCCGCTGCTCAACCTCGACCGCGTGCTGGCCGCCATCGAGGCGCTCAACGACCGGCGCCGGTTCGGCCTCGGTGCCCGGCACATCACGGTGTCGACATCGGGCGTCGTGCCCGGCATCCGGCGCCTCACCGCGCTCGGACCGCAGTTCACGCTGGCGGTCTCGCTGCACGCCGCGCGCGACCCGTTGCGCGACGTGCTCGTGCCGCTCAACCGTCGCTGGCCGGTCGCGGACGTCGTGGCCGCCGCCCGCGATCACAGCGCGGCGACCGGACGGCGGATCAGCTACGAGGTGACGATGATCGGCGGGGTCAACGACACCGAGGCCGACGCGACCGCGATGGTCGAGCTGTTGCGCGGCGACCACGCCCACGTCAACCTCATCCCGATGAACCCTGTCGCGCACACCCCATGGCAGGCGAGCCCGATGCCGGTCATCGAGCGCTTCGCGAGCACGTTGCGGGCGGCCGGGATCCAGACCACGATCCGACGCAACCGTGGCCAGGAGGTCGGCGCGGCGTGCGGCCAGCTCGCCGCGGAACGGGCCGGTGAGCCGCCGGCGCCCGCGGTCGCGCGTCGTCGTGCGCGGCTGGAAGCGGAGAGCGCGGCGGCCCTGCTCGGCGAACGCAGCCACGAGCCGGTGCCGGCCGGGGTGGGGGAGTAGCCATGGCCGGCGGTCGGGCTCGGGTGGCGGCCAGCATCCTCGACGCGGACCTGTCCAACCTGGCGTATGCCGTTCGGCGCGTCCAGGCAGCCGGCGCGGATCGCATCCACCTCGACGTGATGGACGCTCATTTCGTCCCGAACCTCACGTTCGGGCCACGGACCATCAAGAACCTTCGCCCGCGGACGGAGCTGCCGTTCGATGCCCACCTGATGGTGTCCGAACCCGGCCGGTTCATCGACGAGTATCTCGACGCGGGGTGCGACTCGATCACCTTCCATGTCGAGATCGAGGAGGATGTCGCTCCGACGCTGCGGAAGATCCGGGCGGCCGGGCGCGCAGCCGGACTCGCGGTCAAGCCGGCGACACCTCTGTCCGCGCTCGAGCCGTACCAGGAGCTGCTCGACATCGTGCTGGTCATGACCGTGGAGCCGGGATTCGGCGGCCAGCAGTTCATGAAGGATGTCGCGCAGGCGAAGCTGCTCGCGGCGCGCGATCTGCTGCGCCACAAGTCGTTCGGTGGGGAGATCCACGTCGACGGCGGCGTCAATCGCGAGACCGCCGAGTTCGCCGGCGGCCTCGGCGTCGACGTCCTGGTGGTGGGCTCGGTGCTCTGGAAGAAGAACCACGACATGGGCCGCGAGATACGACTGATCCGGGCGCTCGCCGACGAGGGCTACCAGTACGCCCTCAACGGCGGCGTGCCGCCGATCCCGCGCGACAAGATGGTGACCTTCAGCTCGCTGCCGCTCCACCTCGCGAAGCGGTTCATGGACGACATCGAGGCCGGAGGCGTGCCCGTGGTCATGCTCCGGGGTGATGGCCAGATGAACCCCGACGGGGTCCGCGACTACGACCTGCTCGTGCCGGCGTCGGTCGAGGCGCTCGTCGTCGCCCGGCATGCGGACGCGCGCGAGGCCTACGGCCGCGAGGCCGACGCGTGGCGCGAGGCGTTCATCGCCGAGCATGGGGTCATCCCGCCACCCAGCCACCCGTGAGGGCGCTCCTCCAGCGGACCACCGGGGCGGAGGTCCGTGTCGGGAGCGAGGTGGTCGGGGCGATCGCCCACGGCCTCGTCATCCTGCTCGGCGTCGGGCCGGACGACACCGAGGGGATCGCGGACGAGCTCGCGCGCAAGGCGGCCGAGCTGCGCATCTTCCGCGACGAGGAGGGGCGGACCAACCGCTCGCTGCTCGAGGTCGACGGCTCCGCTCTCGTCGTCTCGCAGTTCACGTTGTTCGCCGACACGCGACGCGGTCGCCGACCGGGCTTCACCGGCGCGGCCGATCCGGAGCTCGCCGAGCGGCTTTATCTGCGGTTCGCCGCGACGCTCGCCTCCTTCGGGGTCACGGTGGCGACGGGCCGGTTCGGTGCCGAGATGGCGGTCGAGCTCACCAACGACGGCCCGTTCACGATCTGGCTCGACACCGACCGACCGTAGCCACGGCGCGCTACTCTCGCGCGATGGACGACCCGGCGATGCCCGATCGGTCCGAGGAGCGGGGGTCGGCCACGACCGACCGCCGCCGCGGGCCCGAGCGGCTCGAGGCATTCAGCGATGGGGTGCTGGCCATCGCGATCACCCTGCTCGTACTCGAGATCAGGGTGCCGCCGGCCGAGGAGCTGGCCGACCCGAATGCGCTGATCACGGCTCTCGGCGCCCTGTGGCCGAGCTATCTCGGCTACGTCATCAGCTTCGTGACCATCGGCATCATCTGGGCGAACCACCACAATCTCCTGCGGCTCGTGGACCGGGTCAGTCATGGCCTGATCCTGGCGAATCTGTTGCTATTGCTGACGGTCGGGTTCCTGCCGTTCCCGACCGCGCTGCTGGCCGCGACGCTCGAGACACCGAGCGCCCAGATCGGTGTCCTGATCTACGCCGGGACGTTCGTCGTCATCGCGATCGCGTTCAACGTGCTGTGGTACGAGATCCGGACGCGCCCGGGCGTGCTCCGCTCGGACGTCGATGACTGGTCGATCGCGGCCATCTCGCGCAGCTATCGACTCGGCCCGCCGGGCTATCTCGCCGCCTTCATCGCGGGGCTGATCAACCCGGCCCTCGGGATGGGCGTGATCGTCGTGCTGACGATCCTCTACCTGTTGCCCTCGTCATCCGGGGCGTAGGCGGCTGTCGAGAACGCTCGTGCTCGGGTCCTACCGCGAGCGCCGACGACGAAGGTCTCGAGCCCCAAAGGCAACAGCGGTCCCGACGAACCAGACCAACGGAACGCCGACGAGTGCGAAGACGAGGCGGGTCATCGCCGGATCGTCCACACCGGGACACGGCGTCGTCGGCATGTCGATGAAGCACGCCTGATCGGCGCGGATCAGAGCCCAGCTCGCCTCCACGGCGACGACGACCGCGAGCAGGGACAGGCAGGCGGTCCAGATCAGGATCGCTCGGGTGAACCCGCTCGGGCCGGGACGTCTCACGATCGTCGGGCGCCTACTCGCGCGGCTGGAGCCGGTGGCTGGTGCTGATCTCGACCCGGCCTCGTTCGTCGGCCGCGGGATGCTCGACCAGGGCGATCAGGCGGTTGGCCATGAACCGGCCGGTCCGGACAGGCACTCCGGTGCGGGTGACCTCGCGGACCTCGACCACGCCACGACTGGTCACCACCTCGATCCGGCGGCCGGCCTTCGTTGCCACGATCTCGAATGTCTGGACGCCCTGGCCGGTGTCGACCATGGCCTCGACGCGGTCGCCTTTCATGGCGGACATGCTAGACCTGTCCGTGCTGCACGACCGGTCAGGGGGCCGCACCCCGATCCCTGCGGTCTAGGTTCCGGCCGACTCGATTGCGGGGAGGTCGAGCGCTCGGGACCCGTCGAGCCGCGCGCGGGTCCGGTCGAGCCGCGCCCGGGTCCGGTCGAGCCGCGCTCGTCGAGTCGCGCTCGAGTCGCGCGCCATCGCTGCCTGGCAGTCTCCGGAAGACTATCTGTCAGCCGCGGGCCCCGTTTCCTGCGAGATCGTCTGCTCCAGACTGGAAGTCAGGAGATTCGCCGGTAAAGCCTCGCGTCCGGCTCGCTCCCACGCTTGCCGGTCGGACCAGGCGGGTTCGGATCCGGCCGATCCGTGGCCCAGCGTTGCCTACCAGTCTCCCGGAGACTATCTGTCAGCCGCGGGCCTCGTTTCCTGCCAGATAGGCTGCCCCAGACTATCCGTCAGACGGCCCGTCGGAAGTGCCCTCCACCCGGCTCGTTCCGCGCCCACGGCTGGTTCCGGCGCCCGAGTGTCGGGCCAGGCGGGCTCGGATCCGGCGGATCCGGCCTCCGGCGGCCCTATCCGCGGCCGCGGCCCCGGCCGCACGACGGCTACTTGGCCGACTTGAGCAGCGTGCGGCGGCAGCGGGTGCAGACCAGCGATCTGGTCGGGATGCCCTTCTGGTCGATGACCAGCGGCTGGAGGTTCGGCTTCATGCGGCGGTGGGCTCGAACGCGGTTCATGCCCGACGACTGCGGGTTGAAACCGCCCATCGACACCTTGCCGCAGATCGCGCAGGAGCGGGCCATGCGTGGTCCTCAGGTTGGTCGAGTTTGGAGGTGTCCGAGCCCGGAGGGGCGCGAACGGAGCGGTAGAATAGCACACGGCCTCACGACGGCCTCGTCCGGATGATGCCCGTCCACCACACCCACGAGGACCTCGCCCGCGTGCCGACCCGACCCACCCCCGGCAGATCGCTCGTCACGCGTCGCGCCATCGTCGACATCGTGCGCACGGCCACGCTCGACTCGTACGGCGTGACCGGCTTCTCGGGCAGCCCGCTCGAGCGCTTCCTCGGTCGTGTCGGGCTGACCCAGTCGGGGATCGCGGTCCACCTCGACGACGAGCTCGACATCGAGCTCGATCTCCTGGTCGCGTTCGGGGTCCCGGTCGCGGAAGTGGCGCGCCAGGTCGATTCGGCCGTCCGCTACGCGCTCCGGCGCGCGCTCGATCGCGAGGTCCGCCGGCTGACGATCCACGTGGCCGGTCTGCGCTTCGGACCGGGCGGCGACCCCCCGATCGTGGTCCATCCACCGACCGACGCGATCGGCCCACGCGACCTGGCAGACAGCGGGACGGACGTCGCCTGATGGTCCGTCGCGCGTGCGACGGCGACGGCCTGCTCGACGCGTTCCGAGCGGCGGTCATGCATCTCGAGGCACACGTCGACGAGATCAACGCGCTCAACGTCTATCCGGTCCCCGACGGCGACACCGGATCGAACATGCTCGCCACCGTGCGGGCGGCGCTGGCCGAGGCGGAGGGGGCCGCCGGCCAGCCGGCGGGGCGGATCGCGGCGGCGATCAGCTTCGGGGCGCTGATGGGAGCCCGCGGGAACTCGGGCGTCATCACCAGCCAGATCTTCCGCGGCATGGCCGACGGACTCGGTGGCAAGGCCCGGTTCAACGGGCTGGACCTGGCCCACGCATTGAGCCAGGGCTCCCGGACCGCATACGCAGCGGTCGCCAAGCCGGTCGAGGGCACGATCCTGACGGTGATCCGCGAATCGGCCGAAGCCGCGGTGGCCGCCGCCGAGCGCAACGACGACATCGAGACCGTCCTGGCAGCGACCGTCGACGCGGCCGAGAAGTCGGTCGCCCGGACGCCCAGCCTGCTCGCGATCCTGCGCGAGGCCGGCGTCGTCGACTCGGGCGGACAGGGCATCTACCGGCTGTTCCAGGGTGCGCTCCTGCATCTCGTCGGCCGGGCATCGGCGTCCGGCGCACGCGACGGTGCTCGCGCGGTGGTCGGGGCGAAGGCCTCGGCGCTCATCGCGCATGCCGACGAGGGCTTCGGCTACGAGACGATGTTCCTGCTCGAGCCGAACGGCGCGGGGAGCCTCGACCCCGATGCCATCCGGGACCACCTCGAATCGATCGGCGAATCGGTGCTCGTGGCCGGTGACGCGCGGGCGCTCAAGATCCACGTGCACAGCGAGCGGCCGGACCTCGTCGTGAGCTACGGGCTGGGCCTCGGCACGATCAGCCGGATCAGCATCGAGAACCTCGACAAACAGGCTCGCGACGTGCGCGAGACGCGGGCGGCGGCCTTCGCGGCGGACGTCGCGGTCCCGGCCGAGACGTCGACCCGCCAGCCGACCGCGGCCGGCTCGCCGTCCGGCGGCTCGCCAGTGGGCCCATCGCTGTCCGAGACCCCGTCGCTCGGTGTGGTCAGCGTCGTCGCCGGCGACGGCCTGGCAGCCATCTTCGAGGACTTCGGCGTCGCTGCCGTCGTACGCGGCGGGCAGTCGAGCAATCCGAGCACGGGTGAGCTGCTCGCCGCGATCACGCCGGTCGAGGCGCGCGAGATCATCATCCTGCCCAACAACCCGAACGTCGTGCTGGCCGCCCGGCAGGTCGCGGCCATGGCCGATCGGCCGGTGGTCGTCGTCCCGACCCGGAACGCCGCGGAGGGCTTCGCCGCGTTGCTCGCGCTCGACCCGAAGCTCGACGCGGCGGCCAACGCCGGCCCGATGACCGAGGCGGCCGGCTCGATCCAGACCCTCCTGGTGACCGAGGCCGTCCGCGATGCGACGATCAGCGGACGGAAGGTGAAGCACGGCCACACCATCGCCCTCGATCCCGACGACGGCCTGGTCGCCACCGATAGCGACCGTGAGAAGGCGGTGCTCTCCGCGGTCAAAGCCCTGACGCCCGGGTTCGAGCTGCTGACCCTGTTCTACGGCGACGGCGCCGACCTCGATGAGGCCGAAGGGATGGCGCGCCGGATCGGCGCGGCCGTCCCCGGCGTCGAGGTCGAGGTCCGCCATGGCGGACAGCCGTTCTACCGGTATCTCATCTCCGCCGAGTAGGCGTGGCCAAGGCGACGAGCCCGACGACGCCACCGACCGACCCGGTCGCGCTGCTGTCGACCCCGCTGGCCGCCTCGGGGCTGGCGGCTGGCGCGCTTCTGCGACGGTCGGGCATCAAGCTCGACTTCTACACCGTCCGCGACCTGCTGTTCCACCTGCCGCGGCGGTACGACGACCTGCGCGAGATGCGCTCGATCGGCGACCTGGTCTGGGCGGCCGATGGCGAGGTCGTGTCGGCGCGGGCACGGGTCGGTGACGTCCGCGTCGAGGCCGGGTTCCGCGGGCGGACCCAACGGACGATCGCCAGGCTCGAGGACGACACCGGCACGATCGACGCGACCTGGTTCGGCCGGCGGTTCATCGAGCGCCGGCTGCATGTCGGCTCCGAGGTGGTCGTGTCCGGGAAGGTCAAGCACTTCGGTCGCCGGCTGACCCTCGACAACCCCGAGTTCCAGGTGCTCGCCGGCGAGCCGGGCGAGACCGAGCTGCTCCACGCCGGCCGGATCGTGCCGGTCTATCCGTTGACCGCCGGCTTGACCGCGATCCGGCTGCGGACCGCCATCCGCGAGGCCCTCGACAGGGCCGGTCACGCCTACCCGGAGTATCTCCCGGCGGAGATCGCCGCCGAGGAGGGCCTGGTGTCGATCAGCCAGGCCATCGAGGAGGCCCATTTCCCGGCGTCGTTTCCCGGGCGTGACGCCGCCCTCCGACGCCTCGCCTTCGACGAGCTGCTGGCCCTCCAGCTCGGCATGGTCGCCCGCCGCCGCCAGCGCGTCCGCGACGCTGCCGCCGAGATCCATCTCGGCTCGGATGCGGACGGCGCGATCCGGTCGGCCATCGTCGCCGCGATCGGGGCGCGAGTCGGCCAGCCGATCGAGTTGACGACGGACCAGGTCGTCGCCATCGACGCCATCCGCGACGACATCGCCCGTCCGACGCCGATGCTCCGTCTCCTCCAGGGCGATGTCGGATCGGGCAAGACCGCGGTCGCCGCCTACGGGCTCGCGGCCACTGCGCGGGCCGGTCTGCAGGGCGCGCTCCTGGCACCGACCGACCTGCTGGCACGCCAGCATCTCGAGACGGTGGGCGCCCTGTTGGAGGGGGTCGGCATCGGCGTGACGCTGCTGACCGGGTCGCTCAAGGCCGATGTCAAGGCCAAGTCGCTCGAAGCCATCGCGTCGGGCCAGGCGCACGTGGTCGTCGGCACGCACGCGCTGATCCAGGAGTCCGTCTCGTTCGCCGACCTCGGCCTGGTCGTCATCGATGAGCAGCATCGTTTCGGCGTCGACCAACGCGGCGCGCTCGAGGCGAAGGCCGGCGGGCGATCGCCCCACGTCCTGCTGATGACCGCCACGCCGATCCCGCGGACGCTCGGCCAGGTCCTGTACGCGGACCTCGACGTGTCGGACCTGCGGACGCCGCCGGCCGGCCGGGTCAGGATCCGGACCGGGGTCAAGCGGCCGGCCGATCTCGACGGGACGTGGCAGAAGGTCCGGGAGGAGGCCGCCCTCGGCCACCGGACGTTCGTCGTCGTGCCGCTCATCGAGGAGGGTGCCGACGAGGGCGACGGGGCGGTCGCAGCCGAGAGCGAGGCCGTCCGGCTGGCCGCGCTGCTCGATCCGCTCCGGGTCGGCATGGTCCATGGGCGCCTGCGGGCCGCCGAGCGCGACGCCGAGATGACCCGCTTCCGCGACGGCGAGCTCGACGTCCTGGTCGGGACGACGGTGGTCGAGGTCGGCGTCGACGTCCCGGCGGCCACGATGATGGTCATCGAAGGAGCCGACCGCTTCGGGCTGGCGCAGCTCCACCAGCTGCGCGGCCGTGTCGGGCGCGGGAGCGTGGGGTCGTTCTGTGTGCTCGTCACGGAGTCGAACGACGAGGTGGCGATGGCCCGCCTGCGCGCGGTCGTCGAGTCGAATGACGGCTTCGCGCTCGCGGAGAAGGACTTCGAATTGCGCAAGGAGGGCGACGTCCTCGGTCTTGCCCAGAGCGGCTTCCCTCGGTTGCGGGTCGCGTCGCTCCAGGTCGCCGAGCACCGCGATCTCGCGGTCCGGGCGCGGTCGCACGCCGAGGCGCTGCTCGACGGTGCGGGGATCCTGTCACCGGCTCGTCCGGCGCTCAGCGCAGAGCTCGCCGGAGGCTGGCTCCGACGCGTCGCCGCGGGCGAGCCGGCGAGCGGGGCGTGACCGTCGGCGACGCGGGCAGGGTCATCGCCGGAACGGCTCGCGGCATCCGGCTCGCGGCGCCTGGCCCGGGCACCCGGCCGCTGTCCGACCGGGTCAAGGAGACCCTGTTCGCGATCCTCGAGCCGGACCTGCGCGGCGCCGTCGTCGTCGACCTCTTCGCGGGCTCCGGGGCGGCCGGCATCGAGGCGCTGTCGCGCGGTGCCGCCCGGGCGGTCTTCGTCGAGCGCGATCGTGGCGCGGCCGCGGTCATCGCCGCCAATCTCGCCCGGACTCACCTCGGCGGGGAGCGCGCGCGGATCGTCCGCGCGGACGCGGTCGCGTGGCTGGCGGGTGGGGACGCCGCCGGTGCAGCCCCGTTCGATGTCGTCATCGCGGATCCGCCCTATGCCGAGACGGCGCTGCTGCTGGCCAGCCTCGAGGCGCTGGGCCCTCACCTTCGGCCGGGCGGGCGGGTCGTCGCCAAGCACTTCTGGCGCGACGCCCCGCCGGCACGCGTCGGACTGCTAGCATCCGACCGCGAGCGGCGCTTCGGCGAGACGATGCTGACCTTCTACCGACGAGCGGAGGATCGATGAACACGATCGCGGTCTATCCCGGATCGTTCGACCCGATCACCAACGGGCACCTCGACATCGTCGCGCGGGCGCTGACGGTGTTCGACTCGGTGGTCGTCGCCGTCCTCGCCAATCCGCGCAAGACGCCGTTGTTCTCGGTGGACGACCGGATCGCCATCATCCGCGAGGCGATCCGAGCCGAGGTTGCCGGCCCGGACCACGACCGCCTCGAGGTCAGCGCCTTCGACGGGCTGACCGTCGACTTCGCCCGCGCGCGACACGCCGGCGCCATCGTCCGCGGCCTGCGCGCGATCAGCGACTTCGAGACCGAGATGCAGCTCGCCCACAACAATCGCGTCCTGGCGCCCGAGGTCGACACCGTCTTCTTCATGACCGCGGTCGAGCACGGCTATGTCAGCTCGAGCCTGGTCAAGGAGATCGCCGGGTTCGGTGGCGACGTGTCGGGGATGGTCCCGGCGGCGGCCGGCGACGCCCTCGCACGGGCGCTCGGGGGACGCTGACCGGAGCGTCCGCGTGCGATACTGGTGGTCGGCCTGCGCCACCGAGCCTCGTCAGCCTGGAGGGCACTTCGATCGACATCATCTTCCTCGTCGAGCGCCTCGAATCGCTGATCGCGAACGGCAAGAAGCTGCCCCTGACGACGAACGTCGTGGTCGACCAGAACGCCGCACTCGGACTCATCGACGAGCTCCGCGTGGCCGTGCCGGAAGAGGTGCGCGCCGCGAAGCGGATCAACGCCGAGGGGGAGCGGATCATCGAGAAGGCCCAGGATGAAGCCGAGCGGATCGTCGCCCGGGCACAGGAGCAGGCTGCCTTCCTCATCGACGAGCGTGGCCTGACCCAGTCGGCCGAGGCACAGAGCCGCGAGATCATCGGCGACGCGCATCGCGACGCCGACGAGATCCGCCGTGGTGCCGACGAGTACGCGGTCGGCGTGCTCGTCAGCCTCGAGGCGGACGTCACCAACACTCTGCAGAGCATCAAGAAGGGGATCGAGCTCCTCGACGGGCGGCGCGCGTCGCTCGACGGCATGGTCGCAGGTCAGGGGACCGACGACGAGCGTGCCCTCGACGAGACGGGGGAGCCCTCCCACTCGACCCGGTGACCTCTGGTGGGCCGTCGGACGCGCCGCTCTCCTGGAACGTCGCCGGCCTGCTCGCGGACGAACCCGGCGCGGAGCGGCTCCATGACGTCGCGGACGCCCGGGTCGACCTCGGCGACGAGCTTCGCCTGGCCGAGCCGATCGCCGGCCGCGTCCGCCTGGTGCGGACGAACCGCGGCATCCTGGCCACGGCCGACCTGAGGACCGCGCTCGACCTCGAGTGCAGCCGGTGCCTCCGGTCGGTCGTCCTCCCGGTCGACATCCGGTTCCAGGAGGAGTACCTGCCGAGCCTGGACATCGCGACCGGGCGTCCGCTGCCGACCGATGACGAGCCCGACGTCGGCCGCCTGACCGACCATCACGAGATCGATCTCGAACCGTCCGTCCGCGACGCCATCCTGCTGGCCGAGCCGATCGCCCCGTTGTGCCGGCCCGACTGCCCCGGGCTGTGCATCGTCTGCGGGCTCAGGCTCGACGAGGGCGAGCACGACCATCCCGCCGACGACATCGACCCGCGCCTCGAGGCCCTCCGCGGCTTCCACGCCGACGAGGGCTGA
>DASYSM010000117.1:0-39375 GCA_036003325.1 Candidatus Limnocylindrales bacterium | reverse complement strand
TCGCGGACGGGTCGGCGGACAACGTGGTTCGCGTGCGGCATAACAAGCGGGTATCAGCGCCGGCGTTCCGTGCACGGCGAGGCTCGTGCCCGGGAGCCTCGACCTGCAATCCATCTGCGATGGACGGTATGGCTCGCGCGCGCACGCGCGGGATGGCGAAGGTTCGATGCTCCGGTCGATAGCCGGGGCAGCACGACACGAAGGGAACCGCATCGATGCTTCACCACCCGATCTCGCACGTCGACCAGCCCCGGATCGCCGATCCGGGCGCGCCCGGGCGCCACGATCGCGCGATGGATGTCCTCCAGTACGTGACCGCCGGTTTCGCGCTCGTCGTCGTGGCTCTGCTCGCGGTCCTCCGCTGAGCCAGCTGCCGACCGTCCGATCCGGTTCGGCGGCGATCGGGCCGCGGGCCCGCCTGTACGACGCCGACGGTCGCGACCGCGAGATCGACCTCGAGGACGCGCGTCTCGAGCGACTCGGGGATCGCCAGCTCCTGTGGATCGACCTCGAGGGACGCGAGCAGGCGCATCTCGAGCGGATCGCGCGCATGGTCGGCCTGGAGTCGGACCTCGTCGCCCGACTTGCCGACAGTCCGGTCCGGGCGGACCTGACCTCCTACCCCGACCACATCCACCTCATTCTGGTGGCGATGGAGCCCGAATCCGAGGACGCCATCGACCGGCTTGTCCGCCGCCCGATCGACGTGGTCGCCGGCCGGAACTGGGTCGTCACCGTCCATGACGGCCATGTCCGCGCGTTCACCAGGTTCGACGCGACGACCGAAGGTGAGACCACCCTCGGCGCCCTCGACGCAGCCGGCTTCCTGGCCGCGATCGCCGACGAGGTCCTCGCCGACTATCTCGAGCTGGTGGAGGCGATGGAGCGCGAGATCGACGCCCTCGACGAACGCGCCCTGCGCCATCCCCGAGGCTCGGAGGTCCTCGTCGGGATCGTCGGGCTGCGCCGACGCATCGGCTTCATCCGCCGCAGCCTGGCCCCGCACCGGATCGCCTTCGCCGCGCTGGCACGGCCGGAGATGGAGCTGCACGACGAGCTCGGCAAGCCATGGCCGGCCCTGACCGACCGGCTCGAGCGCGCGCTCGAGGCGGTCGAGAACCTGCGCGATCTGCTGCTCGGGACGTTCGACATCCATATGGGCCGGGCGGCACAGGACACCAACGAGGTCATGAAGGTCCTGACCCTGCTGTCGGCGGTCCTGTTGCCGGCCGTCGTGCTGGCCGGCGTGATGGGCATGAACTTCCAGGTGTCGTTCTTCGACGATCCGGGGAACTTCTGGATCGTGATCGCCGTGATGGTCATCCTGGCGACAGGGATCCTGCTCGGGGCCCGGCGGCGCGGCTGGCTGTGACGGGTGCCCGCCCGGTCGGCGGAGGAGGCCTACTCGTGCAGGACGCGGAGGGCGAAGCCGAACTCCGCCCCGCCGTCGTCGCGCGGGAGGGCCCAGATGCGGCCACCCATGGCGGCGATCAGCCGCGCGCACACGAACAGCCCGATGCCGGCCCCACCGGCCGTTCCGGCCGTACCGGGTGAGCGATAGAACAGCTCGAACAATCGGCTGGCCTCGTCGGCCGGGAAGCCCGGGCCGTCGTCGAGGATGCGGGTGATGACCTCCTCGTCGCGTGCCACGACCGTGATCGTCACCGTGCTGCCGGTCCCGCTGTACTTGGCCGCGTTCGACAGCAGGTTGCGGATGACCTGCTCGACATAGGTCGGATCCGCCACGACGGTCGGCAGCCCCGGCTCGATCTGCTGCGCGAACGTCACACCGAGCCAGCGATCCTGCTCGGACTCCACGACGCGCGGCACGAGCCGCTGGAAGAGGACCGGCTCCAGGCCGACCTCGCCGGGTCCCTCGCCGAACCGGTTGAGGGCGACGACGTCCTCGACCAACCGCTGGAGGCGCTCGGCCTCGCTGTGGATGTCGCGGAAGATCCCGCGCTTGGTCTCCTCGTCGAGCGTCGATCCCTCCCGGGCGAGCAGCTTGGCGCCACCGAAGATCGTGGTCACCGGTGTCCGCAGCTCGTGCGACAGGATGCCGATGAAGGTCTCACGAACGGCCTCGCGCTGGCGCGCCTCGGTGACATCGCGCATCACGACGATCGTCTCGTCGCCGCTCGTGCCGTGACCGAGCGCGTCGTTGACCGGATAGGTCGAGATCTCGACCCACCGGTCGCGGTCGCGGCGGGTGGCCAGCTCCACCGGGCCGGCCGCGGACCGCAGTCGCGGCGCCACATCGGTCGGGTCGTGGAGCTCGGCAAGGATGTCGGCGTACGACCGCTCGTCGACCTCGGGGAACAGCCGGTGGGCGGCGGGGTTGGCCAGGCTGATGGTGCCGTCGGCGGCACACACGATGACCGCCTCGCCCATCGCGCTGATGACGGCGTTGAGCTCGGCGGCGCGTGCGTGCTCCGCCTGGGCCAGCCGTTGGAGCCGCACCTGGACCTCGATGCGCTCGCCGACGTCGCGGGCGATGGCGACGATCCCGTGCGCGCCGTCCGGCAGCTCGACCGGTCTGGCGACGAACTCGACCGAGAGCGAACGCCCGCCATCGAGGCGGAGCTCGGACAGGACGGTCCGGACCTCGCGCTCGGCGCCTGCCCCGATCGGCCGGCTCAGGCGCGCCACGGTGTCGGGGCCGAGCAGCTCGTCGAGACGCCGATCGACGAGCTCGTCGGCGGACCGCTCGAACAGGTCGCATGCGCCGCGGTTGACGTCGAGGATCGAGCCCGTCTCGGGGTCGAACACGACGATCGCCTCGGCGACCGAATCGACGATGGTCTGCGCCAGGCCGCGATGGGGCGACCGGTCCGGACGGGGGCTGCCACTCGATCGTGCCCCGAGTGGCACCTGGATCTGCGCGGGGCTAGTCGACTCTGGCACGGCTCCTCGATGCTGTGGGCGGCCGTCCGCCGAGCACGCCACAGGTCGGCCGAACCGTTCCAGTGTGGACGGGTCGGCGGTTGCGCGTGGTGCCGGGCGAGCGCCCGCGGTGTTGCATCGGCATCGCAAACTCCGATCTGCCGCCATGGCTATACTTCGGGACCCCCAGACGATCGGCAAGCCACGTTGCGGAGTCGAGCACGTTGCACGTCGCGCCGGGCCAGCTCCGGGCGCTCAGCCAGGGTGGCCTCCAAGTCCGGTTCACCATCCTCGACTCGATGGCCTACGTCCTCGCCCAGACCCAGGCCAGCGGGTCGGCCGGGACGTCGCTCGAGCGACCCTGCACGGACGCCCATTGGGGCTTCGTGATCGACGGCGAGCTGACCTTCGTCCGCGGCCGGCGGCGCGAGACGATCGGGTCAGGACGGGCCTTCCATGTGCCGGCCGGAGGCCCGTCGCACCGGTTCGAGACGAGTGGCCGCGTCGCGCTGGCCGGCTTCGCCCCGGTCGATCCGGACATCGACGTGAGCGAGAGCCGTCTCGCGGCGGCCGGCTTCACGCTCGTCGCCCGACGATCGGCCGGGATCGTCGTGCCACCGGTCACCCCGCTCGCGGTGCCGTCGGGCGCCATCGAGAGCGAGCCATGGCAGATGTCGGGGTTCGTGATGAGCCGTGTCCGGATGGGTGAGCGGAGCGGCTATCGCTCGGGCTGGTGCGACGCGCCCCACTGGGGGCTGGTGATCTCGGGCAGCATGACCATCGCGTGGGAGCAGGACGTCGAGGTGGTGGCCGCCGGCGACGTGTTCCACTGCCCGGCCGGTCCACCGGGCCATCGGTTCGAAGCCGCCGACCCCGCGACGTTCATCGACCTGACGCCGCTGGCCGCCTTCGACGGCGGCCGGCGCCTTGCCGATTGGCGACGCGGAGCGGCTGACATGCCGGCCGTCGCCGAGCATGGGATCGCGGTCACGGCGCTCGGCTGACGCCGGCGGGCAGCGTGTGGCCGCCGCCATCGCGCGAATCGGGGAGCGACTCCCCGTCGACATCGATCTGGTCCTCGTCGGGCGTCTCGATGGCCGCCGGGTCCTCGGCCACCGGGACCTCACGTGCCTGCAGCCGGCTGACGACGATCTCGATGGACGCCGCCACGGGCACGGCCAGGAACGCCCCGACGAGCCCGCCGGCCGCGCCGCCGACGAGCAGGCTGAGCAGGACCAGCAGCGGCGAGATGCCGATGGTGTTGCGCATCACCAGGGGCACGAGGACGCTGCCCTCGACGAGCTGCAGGACGATGTAGACGCCGCCCACCACGATCGCCAGCTGCGGCGAGACGGTCGCCGCGACGAGCACGGCCGGGATCGCGCCGAGCAGTGGCCCGACGATCGGGATGGCCTCGGTCAGCGCGGCGATCAGGCCCAGGAGCAGCGCTCCGGGCAGCCCCAGCAGGGTGTAGGCGACGCCCGTCGCCAGGCCCATCGCGCCCATCAGGATGAGCTGCCCGCGGACCCACAGCCCGAGCCGTGTCTCGATCTCGTTCCACGCCTCGCGGGCTCCGGCGCGCCCGTCGGCCGGCACATACGCGAGCACGTACCGCTGGAGGCGCGCGTGCTCGACCAGCCAGAAGAAGACGAGCGTCAGCAGCGTGGCCACGGTGATCGCGGCGTTCGCCGCGAGCGTCCCGACCTGGACCACCTCGTTCGGGTCGGGCGGCGTGACCTTCGTGGCGTCCCTGCCCGCGTCGACGAGTGCCACGACCGAGCGCGACAGTGACACCGGACGGAGGGTCGATGCCCAGTCCTGCACGTGGTCGAAGAAGGCCGGCAGGCGGGCCATGATCGACTGGCCCTGTCCGATGGCGGCCGGGACGACCACCAGGCCGAGGCCGATGACCGTGACGAAGAACGCGAGATAGACGATCAGGATCGTCGCCCCGCGGCCGACCGGGAGCCGGTCACGGATCAGTCCGACGAACGGCTCCAGCGCCGAGCCGAGCAGGATGGCGATGAACAGCAGCAACAGGACATGAGCGGCGGCGATGCCCAGGGCGACGAGCGCGACGATGATCGCCACGCCTGCCGCCAGGCCCATGCCGCGGACCGTCCACGGGATGACATCCGCGCGCATCCCGCTACCCGCCCGCTGACGGCGACGGGGCCGGAGTCCCGTGCGGTGGCGGCGGTGGCTTCTTGTGCTTGTCCTTGACCGGGCGCTGCGGACCGTGATGGATGACCCGCTGCGACGAGCACGTTCCGGCGATCGGACCACCCCACGACGACTGGCCCCAGAAATAGGCCGTTCGCGAGTCGTATTGCCCGCGCGTTCCGGGGCCGGACCGCGCCCGGCGCATCCAGTCCGCGTCGGCCGCGTCCCACGCGCTCGGCCCGAGCTCGGCCTTGACGAGGTCGACGCGATAGCCGCCACAGGCCACGGTGTAGAGGAGGCCCGGCGGGTCGATCTGGTGGGCAGCGCCGGGCTGGGTGCCGGCGATGAACAGGGCCGTCGTGCGTGCCCTGGTCCACGGCCCGGGCTTGCCGCCCGTCCAGGCGTCGATGGTCGCCCGGACAAGGCCCTGCGGCTGCTTGAAGCTCGTCACCGGCCAGCCGGTGGTGTAGTCGCGCACGAACGCCCGCCACAGGGGAGCGGCCGCGGTCAGCGACGTCGCCGGCGTCTTGGCTCGGGGGTTGGAGTGATCGCTGTTACCCATCCAGATGCCGACCACCAGGCCGGGATGGTCGCCGTCGGCCGGTGGGGCGAGATATCCGTAAGTGGCCAGGTCGCGCGCCTCGTTCGCCGTGCCGGTCTTGACCGCGGCCGGCCGATACGCGCCGCCCTTGCCGTTGTGGAGGGCGAGCTTGGCCGACCAGATCGGGTTCTGCTTCTTGTCGGTGTTGCCGGCCAGGATGTCGGTGACCTGGTAGGCGGCCTGCGGCGAGACTGCCTGCGTCCCGGCCGGTTCCGGTGCCTTCCAGACCACCGAACCGTCCGGTCCGCGGATCTCGAGGATCATCCGGGGTGGCAGCCGGTCGCCACCGTTGGCCAGCCCGCCATACGCCGAGGTCAGGTCGAGCGGCCGGACCTCGACCGTGCCGATGGCGCCCGCCAGCCCGGCCTGCAGATAGGCCTCGCGTCCGCCGGTGAACCGGATGCCGAGCGCCTCGGCGGTCTTGTCCACCTGGCTGTTGCCGACCCGCTGGAGTGCCCGGATGGCCGGGATGTTCAGCGAGTACTGGAGCGCCTTGCGGACGAGGACCGGCCCTCGCTCGAGCTGGTCGGCGTCCCGCGGCACCCAGTCCTGCCGCGCATCGAACTTGGTCGTCACGTCGAGCAGCAGGCTGCCCGGCGTCAGCTTGTGGCTGTCGAACGCGCTGGCGTACAGGATCGGCTTCCAGGCCGACCCCGGCTGGCGCGAGCCGTCGCCGGCCGCGTCGAACTTGGGCTGGAACTTGGGGCTGGCGATGTCGTCACGCGTGTAGCCGGCGCTGCCCGCGTAGGCCAGCACGTCACCGGTCGTGTAGTCCATGGCGACGAGCGCCCCGTCGTGCAGGTCCTTCCCCCGCAGGGCGCGGATCCATGGCAGGTCGCTGGACGGGATCTTGAGGCTCTTGAGCAGGGCGGCACCCTTCGTGCGTGGCAGGTTCGGGGCGATGGCCGCCGCCGCCAGCCATTTCTCGGCGAGCTGCTGCGCCTTCCAGTCGAGGGTCGTGATGACCGTGTAGCCGCCGGTCTCGACGGCATCGGTGCCCTGGTCTCCGAGGATGCCTTCGAGCTGGCTGTGGACCTGCCAGGTGAACTGGGCCGCGCGCAGGACCCGCGCCTGGTCACCGGCCAGCACGACCGGCGTGGCGAGCTCGGCTCCGAGCTCGCTCTGCGACAGCCTGGTCCAGCGGGCTCCGTCCGCGAGGCCGCCCAGGATCCAGTCGGCGCGGACGACCGGCGGGCTGTCCGCCGGGACGACCAGCCGGCCCTGGGCGTCCTTCTTGGCGTAGCGATACGGATCGAGCGTGGTCGGGGACTTCGGCAGCCCGGCCAGCACGGCGGCCTGGAGCGGCGTCAGCTTGGCCAGGTCGCTGACGCCGAAGTAGACCTTGGCCGCGGCGGCGATGCCGTACGCGCCGTGGCCGTAGAAGATCTCGTTCAGATAGGCGGTGATGATGCGCTGCTTGCCGAGCTCGCCCGGGAAGGCGTCCGACAGGCGCATCGACTGGATGATCTCCTTGGCCTTGCGGAGGTACTTGTCGGCCCCCGGCTGGGTCACGTCCGACGGCAGCAGCCGTGCCCGCACCAGCTGCTGGGTGATGGTCGAGGCGCCCCGCTCGCTGGTGCCGCTGGCGCCCTCGGCGGCGGCCGCGGCGATGGCCGCAGCGTCGAACCCGCTGTTCGTCCAGAACGTCCGGTCCTCGGCGGTGGTGGTCGCGTCGAGGACCAGCTGCGGAACATCCGCGAACGCCACGACCCGCCGATCCTCCACGCCGAACTGACCGAGCTCGACCGTGCCGCTGCTGTCGTAGATGGTCGTCGGCTGGGCGAACGTGAGCGTCTCGAGGCGAGCCGGATCGGGCAGCCCGACGGACAGGACGCTGATGAGGGCGTTGAAGACCAGGATGGCCACGACCGCGACGACCGCGGCGGTCGCCCCGAGCCCGAGCATGATGAACATGAGGATGCGGCCGAGGCCGCCCCGCGGCCGTTCGTGCGCCGCGACACGTCCCGCGTAGCGGAGCGCATGGAGATGGCTGGCATCGCGCCGCAGCGGCGAGCGACCGGCGCGCACGGGCACGGTGTGGTCGGACGACATGCCGTGATGGTCGGTCCCGATCCATCAAGCGCCGTATGGTAGGGGCCGACGGCCGTCTTGCAGTCTCGTGTCACGCATCTGCGCGGCTCCTGCAACGGTCGGCGGGCCGCCGTCGAGGTCACGGTCGCCGCATCGGCGCGACGATCGTGGTTTCAGCGGCACACGGAGGTCGTCATGTCCGTGCGGACCACGACGCGCAGCACGAGGAGCACCACGACGCGGACCATCCCGGCGCCCGCCGCGACCATCGTCCCGGCGACCGATCTCGGCAACGTCGAGGTCGCCAAGTCGGCCAACCTGTACCTGCTGACCGACCAGCGTGGCGATATCCGGATCGATGGTCGCGGTCTGGGGCTGTACGACCTCGACACCCGGATCCTGTCCACCTCGATCCTGCGCCTGAACGGCTCGCCGCTGACCCTCCTGCGCGGTCCCCACCAGTCCGACGGCGCGGACATCATCCAGCTGACCAACCCGGAGCTGCGGCGTAACCCGGAGGACAAGCGGGCGGCCGAACCGAGCCTGGCCCGGCGCGATCTGAGCCTGACGCGGGCGCGCCACATCACGGGCGATCTGCGCGAGCTGGTCACGGTCGTCAACTACTCGGCCACCGTCGAGCACCTCGAGCTCGAGCTCGGGCTCGGCGTCGACATGGCCGACATCTTCGAGGTCCGCGGATACCCGCGGGCGGCGCGAGGGACGCTCCGACCGATCGTCCTCGACGGCGACCGGGCCACGTTCGCCTACGACGGGGTCGATGGCCGGCGGCGGACGACGAGCGTGGTGGCCGACGGCGCGACGCTCGAGCCGATCGACGACGCGGAGACCTGGCCGGCGGCCACGGTCCTCGCGACCTGGCAGCTGTCTCTCCAGCCCGGCGCCCGCCAGACGATCGGCTGGCACGTGGCGGCCAGCGTGGCCGACGAGGGTGCGGAAGCAGTCGCCCGGGCTCCTGTGGACGTGCCGTCAAAGCCCAGCCGGGTCCGCCCATCCGAATCCGCCGGCGAGCGTCCGTTCGACGCGCCGCGGATCCAGTCCGACCACGAGCTGCTCGACCGGACCGTGGCTCGCTCGTTGACCGACCTGGCCACCCTCCGCAACGACGGTCCGGCGGACGGGGAGTGGTACCTGGCTGCCGGCATCCCGTGGTTCGCGACGCTGTTCGGGCGCGACAGCCTGATCGCCTCGCTCGAGACGGTCGCCTTCATGCCGAGCCTGGCGCGGGCGACGCTCGAGGTCCTGGCCCGGCTGCAGGCCACGCGGAACGATCCGTGGCATGACGCCGAGCCCGGCAAGATCATCCACGAGCTGCGGACCGGCGAGATGGCACGAGCCGGCGAGACCCCCCATGACGCCTACTACGGCAGCATCGATTCGACGCCCCTCTGGCTCATCCTGCTGGCCGAGACCCATGCCTGGACCGGCGACGACGCGATGCTCGAGCGTCTGTGGCCGAACGCGCTGGCCGCGCTCGGCTGGATCGAGGATTCGGGCGACCTCGACGGCGACGGCTTCATCGAGTATCAGCGCCGCTCCAAGCTCGGCCTGCTCAACCAGGGCTGGAAGGATTCCGGTGATTCGGTCCGCCATCTCGACGGCCGTCCGGCGGTCGGCCCGATCGCGCTGGCCGAGGTCCAGGGCTACGTCTTCGCCGCCTATCGATCGATGGCCCGGCTTGCACGTCATCGACGGGACCTGCCGCTCGCGGAGCGGCTCGACGTCGCCGCCGGCAAGCTCCAGGCGCGCTTCGAGGAAGCCTTCTGGCTGCCCGACGTCGGCTTCTACGCGATGGCCCTCGATGGCGAGAAGCGTCCGGTCGCGAGCATCACCTCGAACCCGGGCCAGGCGCTGTGGAGCGGCATCGTCTCGGCCGAGCGAGCCCCGGTCCTGGCCGAACGGCTGCTTGCCCCGGACATGTTCTCCGGCTGGGGCATCCGCACGTTCGCGGCCGGCCAGATCGGCTACAACCCGGTCGGCTACCACACCGGTTCGATCTGGCCGCACGACAATGCCCTCATCGCGGCCGGGCTGAAGGCGAGCGGCGCGGCCGACAGCGCCAACCTGCTCGCCGGCCGGCTGATCGAATCGGCGCAATGGTTCCCGGACCTGCGCCTGCCGGAGCTGTTCTGCGGGTTCGCTCGCGAGGACGTCGGGGCGCCCGTCGCCTATCCCGTCGCCTGCTCGCCGCAGGCGTGGTCGGCGGCGGCCCCGTTCTACCTGCTCCACACCATGCTCGGCCTCCGGGCCAATGCCACCGCGCGGCGGCTCGAGCTTCTCCGCCCGACGCTGCCCGAGTGGCTCGGCAAGCTGACCATCACCGGGCTGCCGGTCGGCGACGATTCGGTCGACCTGCTGGTCCATCGCTGGCGCGGCCGGACGAGCGCCGAGCTGCTCGGCCGGCGCGGCTCGATCGAGGTCATCATCCACGTCTGAACCCGCCCTCGGGAGGCCTCCGATGACCGAGCCATCCGCCGTCGCAGGCACGATCGTCGTCAACGGCAGCGGCCGGGTGGCGGTCGATCCGGACGTCGCCGACCTGCGACTCGGCGTGGCCGTCGCCCGCCCGACCGTCGGGGCGGCCCGGGCCGCCGCGGCCGAGACGATGGCCGCCATCCTTGCGGCGCTCGCCGCGGCGGGGATCGCCCGGCGCGATATCCGCACCTCGCTGCTGTCCGTCCAGCCGCGCTACGACTATCGCGACGGCAGCGCGCCCGTCCTGACCGGCTATGACCTGGCCAACCTGGTCGAGGTCACCGTGCGCGATCTCGGGATCCTCGGAGCGGTCGTGGACGGTGCCCTGGCCGCGGGCGCCACCAGTCTCGATGGTCTGGCTTTCCGCGTCGACGACCCGCGTGAGGCGGAGACGACCGCCCGGACCGCCGCCGTGGCCGAGGCGCGCGCCCGCGCGCAGGTCCTGGCCGAGGCGGCCGGCGTCACGCTCGGCACCGTCGTCGGCATGGTCGAGGTCGACCAGCTGCCGGGCTGGCCGCGACCGAAGGCCGCGCGGCTCGCCCTGGCAGCGGATGCGGGGACGCCGGTCGAGGCGGGCATGACCGAGATCACCGTCAGCGTCACGGTGACCTTCGACATCCGCTGACGGTCAGCGTCCGCCGGCGATCCGCAGCAGCTCGCCGTGCGCCAGGCTGGTGGCGTAGACCGTGCCGTCCTCGGCCTCGCCGATCGAGCTGACGCTCCGGCCCATGTCGGTGATCAGCCTCGGCTCGCGTCGTCCGTCGCCCGCCGGATCGATCACCCACAGATGGTCCGAGCAGTCGTCACCGAACAGGTAGCCGCCGTCGAGCGATCCGTCGGCCGGATGGCGGACCACGACGCCGCCGATGACCGCGCAGCCCTGATCGTGCCCGTACTCGGCGACCGGCGGCGTCAGGCCCGTCTCGTCGCAGCCGTCGGGCGGGCTGTAGCAATGGAAGCCCTCGGTCCGGTTCCAGCCGAAGTCCAGGCCGCCGATGCCTGCCCGCGCGACGTCGATCTCCTCCCACGCGTTCTGGCCCACGTCGCCGATCCACAGGTCGCCGGTCAGCCGGTCGAAGCGGAAGCGCCATGGGTTGCGGAGGCCGTACAGCCAGATCTCCGGTCGCGCGCCGGCGGTCCCGACGAACGGGTTGTCCTGGGGGATCGCGTACGGAGCGCCGCCCGCCGATCCGCCATCGACATCGATGCGCAGGATCTTGGCCAGCAGGGTGTCGAGCCGTTGGCCGTTGCCCTGCGGGTCGCCACCCGATCCCCCGTCACCGAGCGCGATGTACAGGTCGCCATCGGGCCCGAACCCGAGCCCGCCGCCGTTGTGGTTGGCGAACGGCTGGTCCACCTGGAGCAGGATCGACTCGCTGTCGGGATCGGCGACGTCCGGGTCAGCCGTGCTCGCCCGGAACGACGACACGACGGTGTTGCCGTCGCGGTCGGTGTAGTCCACGAAGAAGCGCGGGTCGGTCGGGTAGCCGGGATGGAAGGCGAGGCCCAGCAGGCCGCGCTCCCCGCCGCTGGTGATTCGATCGCCGATGTCGAGAAAGGGGCGGTCGACCAGCGCGCCGTCGCGGACGACCCGGATCCGGCCGCCCTGCTCGACCACGAACAGCCGACCGCTCCCGTCACCGGCGTTGGCGACCTCGAGCGGGTTGGTCAGACCATCGAGCGCGACGGTGACGGTGACCCTGACCGCGGTCGGGTCGAACGCACCGGATCCTGAGCCCGATGGCCCGGGCGCCGATGGCGCGGACGAGCTCGGGGTCGTCGTGTTCGGCGGCGGCGTGTCCAGGGGTGTCGAGGCGGTGGGGCCCGGCGTCGTGGACGCTGTGGGCGAGCAGGCGGCCAGGCCCAGGACGAAGGCCATGAGGGCGGCGCCACGCATCCGCGACATCGGCCGATGCTAGCCGGGATCGGTGGCGGACGCCTCGCCCCACATGGGCACTGCTACCCTGCGGCGGTGGTCGTCCGGCCGCGAGCGGGAAAGGAGTGTCATGGAGGCTTGGGAATCGACCGACCTGGTGGCCGCGCAGCGGGCCGCCGGCACGCGCTACCACGAGTTCCTGCGCGTCCCGGATCTGTCGGGCGGGATCTACGTCCTCGAGGCCGGCGCGATCGATCTCCAATCGCCCCATACCGAGGACGAGCTCTATCACGTGCTGGCCGGTCGCGGGATGGTCACGGTCGGCGACGAGACCCGGCCGGTCGTGCCCGGCACGGTCATCTTCGTGGGCGCCGGGGTGCCCCACCGTTTCCACGACATCGCCGAGCGGCTCGCGTTGCTGGTCGTGTTCGGCCCGGCCGAGGGCGAGCGCGCCTGACCTCGCTGCGCCAGGTTCAGCCGTCGCCGACGCGCCCGAGGGCAGCCGACAAGCCGAGCGCCAGCTCCGGCCCTCGCCCCGTCTCGTCGTGGCGGAAGAACGCATAGACGTCGTCGCCCGCGGACAGGAACGGCTCCAGGCGCGACGCCCATGCGTCAAGCTCCGCGGCCGTGTAGTCGTGGCGGCGGAGCCGGAGGTACAGGAACGAGCCCGTCCGCCGGATCGTCGGCGGCTCGGCATCCTCGGGTAGCTCGGTCGCGCACAGTGCCGCCCCGGCCCGGGCCAGCGCCGCGAACGTCTCGTCGACGTGCCACGACGGGTCCTGGAACTCGAGGGTGAGGGGCAGATCCGACGGCCACGCGCCGAGCAGGCCGGCGAGCCTGGCATCGTCGCGCTTCATCCCGTCCGGGACGCGGAACAGGACGGTCCCGAGCCGCTCCCCGAAGGCGCGATATGGGCCGGTCAGCCAGCTGACGCTGTCGGCCGGCTCGGCCTGGAGCGAGCGGAACGAGCCACCGCGCTGGGCCTTGACCGCGAAGCGGAAGTCGGGCGGCGTCGCGGCCACCCAGGCGGCGACCTTGGCTGCGGTCGGAGACGCGTAGTAGGTGTTGTTCAGCTCGACCGCGTCGAGGCACCCGGCGTAATGGGTCAGAAAGCCCGACGCAGCGGTGCCCTTCGGGTAGAACCGTGGCACCCACCCCGGATATGCGAAGCCGCTCGTCCCGGCGTACAGGTGGCCCGCCACCGATCGGTCAGCGGGGGGCGGTCGAGCTCGGCGCCTCGGCCAGGTCGGGGGCGCAGTTCTCGGGCTCACCACGGCCCGGTCCGGCCTGCCGCGCGATGCCGGTCATCGCGCGCTCGAGCGTCGCGAGGTCGTCGGCGTCGACGACCGCGAGGAAGTGCTCGCTGATCCCGCGCAGGTGCGTCCGCGAGGCGGCGCGCAGCCGCGAGAGACCGCGTTCCGTGAGGACGGCCTCCGCGCCACGTGCGTCGGCCAGGCAGGCGCTCCGTTCGACGAGCCCATCGCTGACCAGCCGGTCGATCAGCCGGGTGACGCCGCTCTTGCTGAGCAGGACCTCCTCGGCCAGCTGACCCATCCGGATCCGGCGATCGGGCGACTGGGCGATCGTCAGCAGCGCGTCGTACTCGGCGAATGACACATCGTGCTCGGCGCGCAGCTCCTCGTCGAGGCGCCGCGACACACGCGCGTGCGCGAGCAGGAACGCACGCCACGGTGCGAGACGCGGGTCACGGGCACTGAGCGGCCGCACTGACGGTTCGTGGAGGGCCATGGGGGGATGCTAACACCTCGACACGGGGCGGGGGAACGAGTCGTTGACAACGCAACGATACAGGCTATATAGTTGCGGAGTCAAATACATGACCGACCGGCGATGACCGGCGGCACCGGAGGCACCCATCCCATGGCGACATTCGCGATCGACCAAGCCCACACCGACGTCCTGTTCTCGGCCAAGCACCTGATGGTCACCAACGTCCGCGGCAAGTTCACCGAGGTCCGCGGCACGGTCGAGGTCAACGAGGCGGACCCGACCGCATCGCATGCCGAGCTCAGCGTCGCGGCCGCCAGCGTCGACACCGGCTTCGGCGCCCGCGACACCCACCTGCGCTCGAACGACTTCTTCGCGGTCGAGACCTATCCCGAGATCCTGGTCATGACCACCGCCATCACACCCAGGGGTGGCAGCGACTACGTCGTGACCGCCGACGTGACGGTCAAGGGCGTCACCCGCCCGGTCGACTTCGACGTCGAGTTCCTCGGCTTCTTCACCGGGATGGATGGTTCGCGCCGGGCCGGCTTCCATGCGCGGGCCAAGATCAACCGCAAGGACTGGGGCCTCGATTGGAACGTCGCCCTCGAGACCGGTGGCTGGCTGGTCGGCGACCAGATCACCCTCGACATCGACCTCGCCTTCCAGGAGGCGATCGCCCTCGCCGCTTAGCCGGCCGTCAGCTTGTACAACGTCCCGCCCAGGTCGAGCACGTACAGCTCGCCGTGCTCGTCCTGGCCGAACGAGCTGATGTTGAACCCGGTCGACATCAGCAGGACCTTGCTCGCCGGGGCCAGCGCGGTACGCGAGATCGTCCAGATCCTCCCGGAGCAGTAGTCGCCGAACACGTAGCGCCCGTACAGCGCAAGGACGGCCGACCCTCGGTACGAATAGCCGCCGGTCACCGCGCAACCCTCGCTGTGGCTGTACTCGACGACCGGGAACTTCAGATGGGCCGTGTTGCAGCCGGTGGCGGGCCGGTAGCAGTGCCGGCCCTCCATGATCCGCCAGCCGTAGTTGACGCCCTTCCCGCCACTCGTGCTCTTGGTCGACACGATCGAGCGGTCGACCTCCTCGTACTTGTCCTGGCCCACGTCTCCGATCCACATGTCGCCGGTGACCTTGTCGAATGACCAGCCCCACGGATTGCGGAGCCCGCGGCCCCAGATCTCGTTGAGCCCGGCCCGCCCGACGTACGGGTTCGAAGCCGGGATCTTGTAGTTCCGGCTGCCGACCGAGCCGTTCACGTTGATGCGCAGCATCTTGCCGAGGAGCGTGTCCAGGCTCTGCGCCCGGTTGCCCGGGTCGCCCGAGCTGCCGCCGTCGCCGGTGCCGATGTACAGATAGCCGTCGCGCCCGAACGCCATCCGGCCGCCGTTGTGGTTGGTGTACGGGTGGGCGATGGTGATGATCCGCTTGGCGCCGACCCGCGTCGCGACGTCGGGGTTCGTGCTCGAGCGGTGGTACTCGCTGATCGCGATGGCGCCGTCGTTGCGCCGGGTGAAGTACAGGAAGAACCGCCCGTTGGTCTTGTAGCTCGGGTGGAACGCGATGCCCAGCAGCCCGCGCTCGCCGCCGGTCGACAGAAGATCGGCGATGGAGATGAATGGGGTCGGCAGCAGGGCGCCGTTCTTGATCACCCGGACCGTGCCGCTCTGCTCGACGACGAAGAGGCGGTTCGAGCCATCGCCGGCGTTGGCGACCTGGACCGGCGACGACAGCCCCGACACGACCGGGGTGAGCGCCACGGCCGCAGCGCCACTCGCCCCGGGCGCGGCGAGGCTCAGCACGACGATGGCGATGGTCAGGGCGCCCATGAGACGGCGCGGGAGCCGTCGCTGGTCGGTCTGCATCGGCCGATGATGGTCCGCCGCCCAGCGAGCTGCAAGGCGGACCTTCCGGCCATGACGGCGACTATCCTGTCGTCGATGCCGACCACCGACCGCCGCTATGGCGCGCAGAGCATGACGGCGCCATTGCGCGAGGTCCTCGTCAAGCGGCCCGGCCCGGCATTCGGCGCGGCCTTCGACGACCCGGCCCACGGCTTCCTCCACCCGGTCGACCTCGAGGTCGCCCGCCACGAGCACGCGACCTTCGTCGAGCTGCTGGCCGGTCTCGGGCCGACCGTCCACGTCCTCGACACGGAGATCGCCTCGCCCGATCTGGTCTACACCTTCGACCCGCTGCTGGTGACCGACCGAGGCGCCATCGCCCTCCGCCCCGGCAAGCCGAACCGGGCACCCGAACCGGACGCCATCGAGGCCTGGACGAGCGGGGCGGGGATCCCGACCGTCGGGCGGATCGAGGCCCCGGGCACGGTCGAGGGCGGCGACACCGTCTGGCTGCGACCGGACCTGTTGTGCATCGGCCGGACACTCCGCACGAACGACGACGGCGCGCGACAGCTGGGCGCTCTCGTCGGTGGGGACGTGCGGGTCTTCGACGTGCCGTACTGGCACGGGCCGGCCGAGCTGATCCACCTGCTGTCGGTCGTCTCGCCGGTCGCCGACGACCTCGCGGTCGTCTACCTGCCGCTCCTGCCGGTCGGGCTCTGGGCCCTTCTCCGCGAGCTCGGGATCCGGCTGATCGAGGTACCCGACGAGGAGTTCGCGACCCTCGGCTGCAACGTGCTGGCCGTGCGGCCCGGGGTCGTCATCGTGGCCGAGGGCAATCCCCGGACCGCGGCGGCGCTCGCGGCGGCGGGCTGCGAGGTCCACGCCTACCCGGCCAGCGAGATCGGGATCAACGGCTCGGGCGGGCCGACCTGCATGACCCGGCCGATCCTCCGTGACTGACGGCACGGCTCCCGCCATCGACAGCGAGCGGCTCGTCGCGGACCTGACGGCTCTCGTCCGGATCCCCAGCATCACCGGCTCGGAGGAGGCCGTGATGGCGTGGGCGGCCGACACCCTGCGTGATCTCGGTCTCGCGGTCGAGCTGGTCGAGCCATCACTCGGCACGATCCGGGCGGACCCCGACTGGCCCGGCGAGGAGATGCCGCGGACCGCTCTGCCGGTCGTGATCGGTCGGACGGGGCGGACCGATGGACGCCGGATCGTGCTGTCCGGACACCTCGACGTGGTCCCACCGGGCGACCCGGCGACCTGGACCGCCGATCCGTGGGGCGCCGAGATCCGTGCCGGCGCCCTGTACGGCCGTGGCGCCTGCGACATGAAGGGCGGCGTGGCGTCGATCCTGGCCGCCATCCGGGCGCTCGGCGTCGCCGGGCAGCTGGACCGGCTCAGCGGCGAGCTGGTCGTAGCGCTCGTGCCGTCCGAGGAGGACGGCGGGCAGGGCACCCTGGCCGCGATCCGGGCCGGGGTCGAGGGCGACATGGCGGTCATCACCGAGCCATCGAATCTCGATGTCGTCGTCGCCCACGCCGGCGCCATCACGTTCCGGCTCACCGTGCCCGGGCGGGCCGCGCACGCCTCGCAGAGGCGGGAGGGCGTCTCGGCGCTCGACAAGCTGTTCGTGCTCAGCCGGGCGCTCGAGGCGGACGAGGCGCGCCGCAACGCCGCCGAGACCGATCCCCTGATGACGGCCCTGGGACTGCCGTATCCGACGATCATCGGCATCGTCGCGGGCGGGGAGTGGGCCTCGACCGTGCTCGACCGCATCACCGCCGACGGGCGGTACGGCGTGCGCCTCGGCCAGTCGCCCGCCGCGGCCGAGGCCGACCTTCGTGCCGTCATCGCCGCGGCCTGTGCCGCCGACGACTTCCTGCGCGACCACCCCGCCACGGTCGAGATCACCGGTGGCCGGTTCGGCTCGGCGCGCGTGGCGTCCGACCATCCTCTCCCGGTCTCCCTCGCTGAGGCCATCGAGTCGGTCACGGGGCGCCGCCCGACCATGCTCGGCGAGCCCTACGGCGCCGACATGCGCCTGTTCGTCGACGTGGCCGACACGCCGTGCGTCATCTTCGGACCCGGCGACGTCCGCGTCGCACACAGCGCCGACGAGCACGTGTCGCTGGCCGAGGTCGAGGACTGTGCGCGGGTCCTGGCGGCCTGGGTGATCCGCGAGATCGGCGGCGCACCCTAGCCGGTCAGCGGACGGCCTCGGCCGATGGGTCGGCGGGTCGGTCTGCGGCCGACCGGGTCATCTCCTCGAAGCGACAGAACGCGTTGGCGAGCCGCATCTGCTCGGGTGTGCGAGCCCGCACCCGCAGCAGGTCCGGCGAGGCGACGACGATGCTGATGCAGCGCGCCCGGGACGTGGCGACGTTGAGGCGGTGACGGCTGTACAGGAAGTCCATCCCGCGCGGCGCGAGCTCGGGTGAGGACGTCGTCATCGAGTAGATGCTGATGGGCGCCTCCTGGCCCTGGAACTTGTCGACGGTCCCGACCCGCGCCTCCGCGGGCAGCCGCCTCTTGATCTGGCCGACCTGGGCGTTGTACGGGGCCACGATCAGGATATCCGGCCAGCCGACCGGACGCGTCCGGCCCTCCTGGTCGACCCAGCTCGATCCGCCGCCCGCGAGCGTCGTCGCGAGGGCGGCGACGGCCTCGGCCTCGTCGGGCGACTCGTTGTCGGCGCCGACCGTCGGCACGTCGAGGAGCCGGGGCCCGGTCCCGTCGGCGATCGATCCGTCGGCGGTGACGCGCTGGACGGCGAGATGCGCCTCGGGCTCGAGGCGGTCGTCGTAGAAGACCTCGGATGTGAAATCGCACAGGTCCGGGTGGAGACGCCAGGTCTTCTCGAGGAAGAGACCGCGGTCCGGCGGCATCGTCGCGTCGCGTCCGAGCAGGTGTGCGAGCGCCGAGCGATCGGCGCCGGGCGGATGGATGCCCCGAAGCGGCTGGTCGAGCTGCTGCGGATCGCCGAGCAGGACGAGACTGTCGGTCGCTCGCGCGATGGCGACGACGTTGGCCAGCGAGATCTGCCCGGCTTCGTCGACGAACAGGACATCGACCGCGTCGGTCATCCTGGTCGAGGCCCACAGCCATGACGTGCCGGCGGCCAGGTTCGCGCGACCGTCATCGAGCCTGGCGCGGACGTCCGTCGCGTCCTTGCCTCGCGCCACCCGATCATCGGCGAGCACCTGGTCCGGGCCGCCACGCTGGACCGGCCGCACCTCGACGCCGTCTGCCTCTGCCGCGCTCAGGATCGCGGTCAGCAGGTTGCCGATCACCCTGTGGCTGGTCCCGGTGACCCCGACGCGCTTGCCTGCGGCCAGCAGCGTGCAGATCATCCGCGCCCCGGTGTAGGTCTTGCCCGATCCGGGTGGTCCCTGGATCGGCAGCGTCGTGTGGTCGAGCGCGAGCGCAAGCCTCCGGGCCGCCTCGAGATCGCTCTCGTCGGGGCGGCGCAGTCCCTCGTCGAGCCACTGCCCGACTCTCGGCGGGAGCCCGAAGAGGAGATCGCGGCCCGCGCGGTTCGGGCCGGCGGCCTCGATGCCGTGATCGGCGACCCACTCGCCGAGCTCGAACAGGGACGCCTGGTGATCTTTGGTCCGGACCCAGTTCAGCGGCACGATGGCGCGCGGGTGCGGGTCGGCGACGGTCCGCCGAAGGTCGACCGTGCGGTTGGCGGCATCGACCGTGGCGCCGTCACCCACGATCCAGCTGAACGGCGAGTCGTTCGGCCGTGCCTGCTTGTTGGCCGGGTCGTAGACCTCGCCCCGGCCGAGATCGTAGTCCTGTGCCGGGAAGGTGTAACGCCACGTCTGCTTGCCGTTCTTCGGCTCGTCCACCGGACCGACGGGTTCGAGCAGGCCGATCGGGTCGTCCTCGTCGACCAGCTGCTCGGGCGTCAGCTCGAGCTGACGGTGGAACTCCCACCACATCGACTTGTCCTCGCGGCGGTGCCAGCCCAGCAGTTGCCCGAGCAGCCAGGTCGCCTGCTGGCCGGGTGTCCGCAGAGCCGGGTCGGTCGGCACGACAGTCGGGCCGGCGAGTCGTTCGACCAACGCCTGGACCCGGGCCTCGGACTCGGTCACCTCGGCCGGCAGCTCCGCGGTCCGTTCGACGGGTCGCGGGACCGCCAGTCCCGTTTCGGCGGTGAACTCGAGACGGAGCGTCTCCAGCCATCCGCGCAGTCTCAGGTTGCTGACGACGTCGTCGCGGTTGTAGACCTCGATGCGCTCGAGCTGGTCAGACTGGGGCCGCTCGCCATCGCCGAGCTCGAGCCATTGCTCGAAGGCCACGATGCTCGACCCCGCGTCACGCAGGTCGATCTCGCGCTCGAAGCCGTAGAACGCCTCCATCTTCTTGATCGAATAGCTCTCGACCGAGGCGCGGAGCGACTGTCGGACGACGCGCAGCAGGTCGACCAGGACGCCCTTGCGGAGGAGCTGGTCGACCTCGGTCTCGCGCGTCCCGTAGCGTCCCATCAGCCGCTTGAGCGCGGTCGGCTCATAGGGCGCGTAGTGGTAGATGTGCATGCCCGGATCGCGCTCGAGGCGGTCCATGAACAGGTCCATCAGCCGCTCGAACGCGCGCCGCTCGCCATCGAGCGAGAACTCGTCCGCGTCGTCGCGCGACCAGATGGCGATGAACCGGTCGTTCGCATCGAGCACCCCGAACAGGTAATCGAGACCGTCGTCGAGCGCATATGGATCGCCTTCGATGTCGAAGAAGAGGTCGCCGGCCGACGGCGGCGGGAGTGCCGCCAGCCCACGATCGAGCTCGACCGCCCCGCCATCGGGCAGCAGGAGCTCGTAGGCCGGCCGATGCTCGCGCCGGCCCACGAGCTGGATGCGCGCCTGCTCGCGCACCCTGGTCAGTGCGCTGGCGCCGACGTCACCGAGGGGCGGGACCATGGGGAGCGGCAGGTCCCCGAGCGCCTCGAGGGTCGGGATGCCACGCTCGATGAGGGCGCGGCGCTGGCGAGCCGAGATCCCGGCGACCAGGCTCAGGTGATCGTCGGCGCGCCGACGCGCGACGCATTCGGCGGCCCACCGGCAGACGTCGCAGTGTTCGACCGGTTCCGGGTAGGTGCCGGTCGGCGGGTCGGTCGGGGGCGTCTCGTCCGCGAGGGTCCGCAGGAAGCGATCCCGGGCGCTGCGGTAGTAGGCCATGAAGTCGTCGACGCGCAACCTCTCGACCGCGCGCGCGCTGCCGCCCAAGGCGACGTACAGCCACTCGGGTCGAACGCCCTGGATCCGCTCGAGCTGGTCGACGTACGAGCAGATCTGCAGGACGGCGCTCGCCTTGACGTGACGGGCGAGCTTGGTGTCGGCGACCTCGTAGTGGTACGGGCCCCAGCGCGATGGCCGGTCCGGGGCGTCGACCCGGAGCAGGAAGTCCGCATGACCGCGAAAGGTGCCATCGAAGAACGTCGCCTGATAGATCACGTCGGCGCCGGCGGCCATCGCCTCGACGGTCATGCTCGCCGCCGCCCGCAGCTCGTCCCCGCGGTCCGTGGCGGAGCCGTCGGTCTCGATCCGAACGACGTCGCGTCCCTCCGCCTCCAGGTCGGCGAGGTAGCGCGCCTCGTGCTGGAACCCGCGACGGCGGATGACGTCGAGCTCCGGGTCGTCGCGCATCGGCCGCCGGATGAGGCCCGCCAGCGCCGCGCGCTCGAGCTGGGTCAGGTGCTCGCAGGCGAGGTAGGCGACGAGGTCCGTGGCCGAATAGACCGGCCGGCCGTCGATGCGATCCATGCCGCGCAACCGTACCAGCGGATCGTGACAGCTCGCCTGTCGCGACGGCGCGATAGCATCATGGCGTGAGCGTTCAGCGGCGTGATGCCGAGGGCCGGCGGCAGGTCGGACCGAGTTGGGAGAGCCTCGTCGAGCGGCAGATCCGCGAGGCGATGGCCGAGGGTGCCTTCGATGACCTGCCGTACCGTGGCGAGCCCCTGCCGCTCGAGGACGACAGCGCCGCCGGTGACTGGGCGATGGCCCACCGGATGCTCAAGAACGCCGGTGCTGCGCCGCCCTGGATCGAGGCCGACAAGGAGGCGCGCCGGCTGCTCGCCGAGATCGAGACGCTGATCGAGCGGGCGCCGGCGATGTCGGCCTTGGGTCGGCGGCGGGCGCGGGCCGAGCTCGAGCGGTTGGTCCAGGCAGCGAACCTGGCCATCTCCCGGGTCAACAGCGAAGCGCCGACCGACCGACAGCACCGGCGCCCGCTCGATCCCGCGGCCGTGGCCGCCCGGCTCGAGGCGATGCTCGACGCCGAGTGGTGACCGCGAGCTAGGAGTCGTCGCTCCTGAGTCTCGAGTAGGTGACGAGGTCGTGGTACGCGCCGGCCCGGAACTGCGAGCCGCGGGCGACGCCCTCCCGGACATAGCCGGCCTTCTCGAGCGACCGTTGCTCGGCGAGGTTGGTGATGTCGGTCGATGCCTCGACACGGTTGACCCCGGTGGTGGCGAACAGGTAGGCGGCAAGGAGCCGCTGGGCCTCGGTGCCGTAGCCGTGACCGCGTGCCTCGGGGATCAGCGCGATCCCGACGTTCCAGACCCCGGACTCCGGGTTCGGGCCGTAGCCGACCCGATGCCAGCCGACGGTCCCGATGGGACGGGCGTCCGCGACCAGTTCGACGATGAGCTGGCCGTTGTGCTCGTTGCGCAGTGGTCCGCGGGCGAGTGCGTCGCGATCGACCGTGTCGCGCTCGACACCGAAGTCGTTGAACTCGCCGATGTTGACCGGATCGCGGGCCCAGCCATCGAGGATGTCGGCATCCGCGAGGGTGATATCGCGCAATCGGACGCGCGGGCCATCGCTCATGCGAACAGGGCCTCGACCGCCGCGGCAAAGACCGCCGTGTGACGGTCGACATCCGCCTCGCTGGTCGCGGGCGACATCAGCGCCATGTTGTGGAAGGGTGTCATCAGGACCCGCCGGTTCATCGCCCACAGGTGCAGGAAGCGCTCGAGCTCGGGATCCGCGTTGGCCCACTGCTGCGCGCCCGTCCGCGGCGGTTCCGGCATGAAATGGTACTCGGCGCGTGCCCCCAACCTCGTCACGTGCCAGGGGACCGCGGAGGCCGCGAGGACGTCATCCACGCCGCTCTCCCAGCGCCGTGCGAGCGCGATCATCCGCTCGAATGCGTCGTCGGTCAGGACCTCGCCGAGCGTCGCCCGGACCGCCGCCAGCGACAGGGCATAGCCGGCCAGTGTCCCGCCGATGCCACCGACATCGGAGTCGTCGACCGCGATCGACCCGGCGATCCGGTCCGCGACCTCAGGGCTGAAGCCGTAGGCCGCGGCCGGCAGGCCGCCGCCGATCGTCTTGCCGATGACCAGCACGTCGGGCGTGAGCTGCCAGGCGCCGGTCGCCCCGCCCGGCCCGGCGCAGATCGTGTGGGTCTCGTCGATGATCAGGAGCGTGCCGGCGCGTGCCGTCAGCTCTCGAACGGCGTCGAGATAGCCGGGCTCCGGCAGGACGATCCCGACGTTGGTCAACGCGGGCTCGAACAGGACCGCCGCCACGTCGCCGTCGGCCAGCGCAGCGGCGAGTCCGTCGACATCGTTGAACTCGACCACGCGGGTCGTCTCGGCCACGTCGACCTGTGGCCCGACCGAGCCGCGGACGGGGACCACGGACCGATCGGGGCCGAGCATCGCGATGGCCTCGTCGACGGAGCCGTGGTAGCAGTGGTCGTGGACCACGATCTTGGAACGGCCCGTGATGTGGCGCGCGAGCCGCAGAGCCCAGCGGTTGGCGTCGGTGGCGGACAGCGCGAACTGCCATGCGCCCACGCCGAACCGGCGGGTCAGCTCCGCACCGACCCACGCGGCGTCCGCGGTCGGCAGCATGTGGGTGATGCCGCGGCGCATCTGACGCTCGACCGCGGCCACCGTGGCGGCGGGCCCGTGACCGGCCATGGCGCCGGTGTCGCCGAGACACAGGTCGACGTAGTCGTGGCCGTCGACGCACTGGAAGTGGGCCCCGCTGGCCGACGCGACATACGGCGGGAACGGGCTCGCCCACTTGACCATCCAGGGCATCGGGACGCCTTCGAGGAGCGCGCGCCGCGCCGACGCATGGAGGTCCGCCGAGCGCGGATGCTCGTCGGTGAAGCGGGCGATCTCGCCGGCCATCAGACGGGCGAGCCGCTGGCGGTCGAGTCGGGCTGGGTTGGGCGCGGCGGTCACACCGTCAGCATGGCGCCCCGGCCGGCGGTCGGCGCGCGCATCTCGCGGCGCGCGACGTCCCAGGACGCCGCGACGCCGGCCCACGGGAGGAGTGGACCGGCGTACGGCGGTGGGATGGTCGGCCGAGGCGACCGCCCGGGTTCAGTGGACCCGGCGGACGTACCCGCAGATGTGACAGGTGGCCAGCCCGGTCTCGGGATCGATCTCGAGGAAGCTGGGGCAGCCGTTGGTGCTGCAGAAGAGGCGGCCGTTGCCGCCTGCCGCGGACGACCGGCGACGCATCCGGCGCATGGCCGAGGCGCGTCCGGTGACGGACGTCGTGGTGGAACGATTCATCATGGTGTTCGTGTGTCGTACTTTCTGGCGCGCCGTCATCGCGGTCTTGGGCGATCGGCTGCGCGGCCGGGGTGTCTGAGGTGTCTGCGCGCCGGGCCGGGAGCGCGTATCGGGCGCTCTAACCGGGTCGTCGCGTCGGACTGGTTACTCGAGGAGTATCGTCCCTGTCGGCCGATCCGTCAAACCGCCGATGGTCCGGGGCCATCGGTTTTCGGCGATGATTGCGGTCTCTTCACCGAACGTTGGTTGATTCGAACCCTGTCGGCGCGTCAGACTCCGCGCCGTCGGCGCGCGGAGGGAGCGCGTGCGACCGGCTGTCCCCAAGCAGCCGCCAATCTTGATCGCATTCCAGGAGGTGGCTTGTGTCGGTGGTGCCAAAGGCCGGGGATCGTCGGTCCCGCACGGCGCGTTTCGGACTCGTGGCGTCCGTGCTGGGGCTCGCGTTGCTGTCGGCGGCTCCGGCCGTCACGGCGGCGTCGCCGCTCACCATCACGACCCCGTTCCCGGCGATCGCGGTGGCGCCCGGAGCGAACCCGAGCTTCGATGTCACGATCACGACCGACAAGCCCGGTCGCGTCGCGCTGACCGTCGGCAAGGTCCCCGACGGCTGGACCGCGGTCCTGCGCGGCGGCGGTTTCACCATCGATGGCGTCGATTCGGACGGCTCGACGCCGACCAAGATCACGCTCAACGTGACGGTCCCGGCCGACGCCGCGGCCAGCACGCAGCAGATCGACGTCAAGGGCGTGACCTCCGGCGGAGCGACGGCCACCATGACGACCAATATCCGTGTGTCGCCCAACGCTGCCGGCAACGTCACGCTCACATCCGACACGCCCCAGCTCAAGGGCTCGACGGACACGACCTTCACGTTCTCGCTGACCCTCACCAACAACACGTCCGACGACCTGCCGTTCAGCGTGACCTCGACCGGTCCGGACGGCTGGACCGTCACCTCCGAGATCGGCTCGACGGCCAATGCCGCCAGCGTGGTGGTCAAGGCCGGCAACACCGCGTCCGTGTCGGTCACCGCCAAGCCGCCGGCCGGCGCGCCCGCGGGCGACTATCCGATCGCCGTCGACACGACCAGCGGCAGCCAGAAGGCCCACGCCGATCTCCAGGTCACGATCACCGGCAGCTATAGCCTGGCGATGTCGACGCCGAGCGGCGTCCTGAGCATGAACGCCTCCGCCGGCTCGCCGCAGGACCTGACCCTGACGCTGACGAACAGCGGCACGGCCGACATCCCGGGCGTGGCGATGACCGCCAGCGCGCCGACCGGCTGGGTCGTCAAGTTCGATCCGACGCCGGTCGACGTGCCCGCCGGACAGACGGTCCAGGTCGTCGCCCACGTGACACCCTCCTCGGACGCCATCACCGGCGATTACGTCGCGACCATGACCGGGACATCGTCGCTGGCGACCGCCAAGACCGACATCCGGGTGACGGTCCAGACGTCGTCGCTGTGGGGGATCATCGGGATCGGCCTGATCGTGGTCATCCTGCTCGGCCTGTGGCTCGTCTTCCGACGCTTCGGACGGCGATGAGCGACGCCGTCGCAGCCACCGAACCAGGGCCGGCCGCCCCGGTCGCGGCCCTCGACCCGGCGGCCGTCGATCCGGACCGGCCCGAGGCCGTCATCCGGACACGTCGCCTGACCAAGAAGTACGGGGAGCTGACGGCGGTCAGCAAGCTCGACCTGGCGGTCTACCCCGGCGAGATCTTCGGGCTGCTCGGCCAGAATGGCGCGGGCAAGACCACCACCATCCTGATGCTGCTCGGCCTGTCGGAACCGACCTCGGGCGAGGCCAGCGTCATGGGCCTGGACCCTGCCTGGGAGCCGCGCGAGGTCAAGCGCCGGGTCGGCTATCTGCCCGACGCGGTGGGCTTCTACGAGGACCTCACCGGCCGGGAGAACCTGCGCTACACGGCCCGGCTGAACGGGCTCCGACGCGACGAGGCCGAGTCGGCCATCGACGAGGTGCTCGAGCAGGTCGGGCTGACCGACCGGGCGAACGACCCGGTCGAGCAGTACTCGCGCGGCATGCGCCAGCGGCTCGGCATCGCCGATGCGCTGGTCAAGTCGCCGGATCTGCTGATCCTCGACGAGCCGACGACCTCGATCGACCCGCTCGGCGTCATCGAGATCCTCGATCTCCTGCGCAAGCTCGTCGACGAGCGCGGCCTCGCGATCATGTTGTCGAGCCACCTGCTCAGCCAGGTCCAGTCGGTGTGCGACCGGATCGGCATCTTTGCCGCGGGCCGCCTCATCGGGGTCGGGACGGTGGATGAGCTGGCCCGGCAGTTCGGTGACGGCACGGCGGTCATCGAGGTCGGCCTCGAGCTGCCGACCCAGGCAGACGTCGATCGCGCCTCCGCCGCGCTCCACGCGATCCCCGCGGTCGGTTCGGTCGAGGCCGGCGGCCTGGGCAACGGGACCTGGCGGGTCCATGTCCAGCCGGCGAGCGCCGAAGGCCGCGTCCGTCAGGACATCCTGGTCGCGGCCGTCGACAACGGGCTTCGGCTGACCGCGATCCGGCCGATCGTGCCGTCCCTCGACGAGATCTATCGGCACGCGGTCGAGCGGCCGCGACCGACCACCAAGCGGACCGGCGTCAAGCGCCGCGGCAGTAGCCGGCCCGCCGGCGAGAAGAGGCCCCAAGGCGACGCGAGACCGGACGGCGACGCGATCTCCGATGGCGAAGCGAGGCCCGAATGAGCGCGACCACCATCCCCGGCGACGGCCCGATCCCGGCCGAGACGACGGCGAAGCCGCGTCGTGAGCTGCGCGTGCCGCATGGCGGCTGGCGCGTCATCGCGGCCAAGGAGCTCGGCGACGACCTCCTGAGCATCCGGTTCATCGTGCTGCTGATCGTCCTCGGTCTGGCCGCGATGGTGCCGCTCTACGCCGCGGCCGACCAGATCCGCGCGCACGCCACCGAGGCGAGCGGGACCCCGGCCATCTTCCTGGCCCTGTTCATCCTGTCATCGCCCGATTACACGTTCCTCCAGGTCGCCTCGTTCGTGTCGATCGTGGCGCCGCTGCTGGGCCTCGCCTTCGCGTTCGATGCCATCAACGGCGAACGCTCCGAAGGGACGTTGCCGCGACTCCTCGCCCAGCCGATCTATCGCGACGACGTGATCAACGGCAAGTTCGCTGCCGGCCTGGCGGTCATCGGGATCGTCCTGGTGGCGGTCATCGGGATCATCGCCGGGTTCGGCATCTTCCGGCTCGGGATCGTCCCGGCACCCGAGGAGATCCTGCGGCTCGTGTCCTGGATCCTGGTCACCTTCGTCTACGTCGGGCTGTGGCTCGCGTTCGGGCTGCTGCTGTCGGTCCTGTTCCGGCGGGCGGCGACGTCCGCCCTGATCGGCTTCGGCGTGTGGTTCCTGTTCACGACGTTCGGCCCGTTCATCCTCGACGCGATCGGCAACGCGGTCTCGCCGCTCACCGGCTCGACCACCACCGAGCTGATCGGTCAGGCACAGACCCAGCAATTCATCTCGCGGCTCCTGCCGGGCCAGCTCTACTCCGAGGTGACCTCGGTCCTGCTCAACCCGACGAACAACCCGCAGGCGACGCTGCCCGGGTCGCTCGGCCAGGCACAGCAGGCGCAGCAGCAGATCCCGACGCTGCTCGCCTTCGACCAGAGCGTCCTCCTCGTCTGGCCGCAGGTCGTGGTGCTCGTCGCGATGACCGTGGCCTGCTTCGCGCTCGCCTACGTCGCCTTCATGCGCCAAGAGGTCCGCGCGTAACCAGCCGTCGCGCGCATGGGCGTTCCTGCGCGCGGCCGTCGTCAGTCGCCGCGGATCACTACGCCGATGATCTCTTCGCCGTAGCGGTCGAGCTTGGTCGGCCCGACGCCCGGCACGCGTCGGAGCTCGGCGATCGAGCGCGGCCGTCGGGCGGCGATCGCCTCGATGGTCGCGTCATGGAAGACGATGAACGGCGCGACCGCGTCGGCGCGGGCACGGGCCGTGCGCCAGGCACGGAGCGCGTTGGACAGCGGCGAGCGGTCGGCCGGGTCGACCGTCGAGGCTCGTTCGCGCGGAGCGTGGCTCGCTGCGACGATTCCCCGTCCGACCGTCCGTGGCACGAGTCCGTCGAGGAAGCGTGACCGGCTGCGCCGACCCTCCCGCCCGCTCGTTCCGGTCCGGCTGGTCGCCCATGACAGCCACAGGGAGCGCCGAGCCCGGGTGATCCCGACGTACAGCAACCGACGTTCCTCGGCGAGCTCCGCGGGCTCGGTCGACTGGCGGATCGGGAGGGTTCCCTCCTCGAGGGCGGGCAGGAACACCGCGTCCCACTCGAGGCCCTTCGCGCGGTGGTACGTCAGCAGCTCGACGCCGGCCGCCTCGCCGCCGGCCTCGACGGCGGTCCGCCGCTCGACCTCGGCGAGGAAGGCCGGGACGTCGGTGGCGGGGTCGCCACGGACCAGCTCCTCGGCCAGCTCGAGCAGGGTGACGACCGCGGCGTGGCGGGCAGCCGCGGCTTCGCCCTCGGGAACGATGTCGCGGCTGATGCCCAGCTCGCGCTCGAAGGCGCCGGCGAGGCGCCCGGGCAAGCTGGCGCCATCGGCGCCGGGCCGACCGTCGAGCGCGGTCGCGACGCGAACGGCCCGCCGGACCTCGGGACGCGCGAAGAACCGTTCGCCGCGGACGTGGAACGGGATCCCGGCCCGCCCGAGTGCGTCCTCGAGCGCGGGAAGCTGCGCGTTCGTCCGGACGAGGACCGCCATCGAGCCATGCGCGGTGCCGTCGCGGGCGAGCGCCCGGACCGCCTCGGTGATGCCGTCCAGCTCGGCGTCGTCGCTCGGGTAGCCACGGACCTCGGGCGCGGGACCGGAGGGCCGACTCGCGATCAGCCGCTTGGGGGGCCGCGGCGCCGTCCCGGGCAGCCGTTCGTCCTCTGCGACACGACCCGCTGCGAGGACCGTGTTGGCGAGGGCCAGCACCTCCGGCGTCGAGCGGTAGTTGCTCTCGAGCCGGACGATCCGGGCGCGCGGATAGCGGTCGGCGAAGCCGATCAGGTAGTCGCTCGTCGCGCCGGTGAAGGTGTAGATGGTCTGGTCCTCGTCGCCGACGACGGCCAGGTCGTCCCGGCCGCCCAGCCAGGCGTCGAGCAGAGCCGCCTGGAGAGGATTGGTGTCCTGGAACTCGTCGACCGAGAACCAGCGGTAGCGGTCGCGCACCTCGGCGGCGATGGCGGCGTCCGCCTCGATCAGCCCGATCGTCAGCTCGAGCATGTCCTCGAAGTCGATCCGTCCGGCTCGACCTTTGCGGCTCTCGTAGTCACGATACAGGCGGGCCATCAGGTCGGGCGGGAGCGACCCGGCGCGTCCCTCGGCGATGGCGCTCATCTCGAAGTCGGCCGGCCGGATCCGCCTGGCCTTGGCCCATTCGATCTCGCCGGCCAGGTCACGGACCGCGAGGTAGCGGTAGCCACCGGGCAGGCCGGCCGCCAGCGGGGCGAGGATCGGCGCCTTCGAATCGAGGATGGCCGGCGGGTCGGTGCCATGGACCCGTGGCCAGAAGTGGCGGAGCTGGCGGAGGGCCGCGGCGTGGAACGTGGACGCCGCGACACCCGGACGGCCGAGTCCCGCGAGGCGGCGGGCCATCTCGGTGGCGGCCTTGTCGGTGAACGTGACGACCAGGACGTCGCGTGGCCGCACGACCCCCGACGCGATCGCATACGCCACGCGTCGCGAGATGACCCGCGTCTTGCCGCTGCCCGCGCCGGCGAGGATGCACACCGGGCCCGAGGTGGCGGTCACGGCCTCGCGCTGCGCCGGGTCGAGGCCGGCGAGGAGCGTGTCGGGGTCGGCGGTCAGCACCCGGCCATCGTAGCCGCGACACCTTCGCTGCCGGTCATCCGGGGCGTTTGGGGTAGGCTCGGCCGATGGAGCTGCGCGGCAGGCAGGTCACGCTGCGTCCGACGACGCCGGCCGACGCACCGACGCTGGCGGCGATCCTGGCCGAACCGGAGGTCGCCCGCTGGTGGGGCGACTTCGATCTCGATCGCGTGGTCGCGGAGCTGATCGTCGGCGACCCCGACGAGATGCCGTTCGTCATCGAGCACGATGGCGTCGTGATCGGTTACATCCAGGCGGTCGAGGAGAACGAGCCGGACTTCCGCAGCGCGGGCATCGATCTCTTCCTGCGGACGGACGCCCAGGGGCGCGGCCTCGGCCCCGACGCGATCCGGACGCTGGCGGCCCACCTCATCGACGGGCGCGGCCACCATCGGCTGACGATCGACCCCGCGGCCGACAACGCCCGGGCCATCGCCGCCTACGCCAAGGTCGGGTTCCGGCCGGTCGGACGGATGCGCCAGTACCAGCGGATGCGCGACGGGCGGTGGGTCGATGCGTTGCTGATGGACCTCCTGGCCGGCGAACTGGTCCGTTGACGGGGCCTCGGCGCACCGGAATGGGCTTGTCATGTGCGGCGCGGCCGCTAGGATGGGGCTCGGCCCGAGGGCCGCGGACGAATCCGCTCCCAGATCCGCACAGGGAGGCACGCGTCACATGACCGACCAGACACCCCCGGATCCGACGCCACCGCCGTCGATGGAGCCCGCGGCCGCGCCGCCTCCGGCACCCGTCGCGCCCGCGCCCGCGGCCCCCGCTCCGGCCCCGGCAGCTGCTCCGACAAGCTGGACTCCGCCGGCGTCGGCAGCGACCGGCGCGCCCGCGCGCCCGACCGGCGTCACGATCCTCGCCGTGCTGGCAGCGATCGGCGGGGTCTTCGCACTCCTCGGCGGCTTCGTCATCTTCCTCGGCGGGACGATCATCTTCGGTGGACTCGGCGCGATCCTCGGCCTCGCCTTCCTCGCTTACGCCGCATTGATCATCGCCTTCGCTTATGGCGCGTGGACCCTGCAGCCGTGGGCATGGGCGCTTGGCATCGCCGGTGCCGCGTTCGGCATCGTGCTGGCCGTCCTCAACATCATCGGTGGGTCATCGATCGTGAGCCAGATCATCGGGATCGCCATCGACGGCGGGATCATCTACTACCTCAATCAGCCAGGCATCCGGGCCGTCTTCGGCCGCGCCTGATCCTCGACGCGTGGCGAGGTCCGCGATGGACCTCGCCGACGCGGTCGCCGGGCCCGTGGACCGTCAGCCCGGCTCCTCGTCGCTCTCGGAATCCTTCTTCCAGCCGAGGTGCTTGCGAAACGTCCCGACCGACGCGACGTGATAGCTGGCTGCCTCGTCGTAGGCGGGAAGTGCCTCGAGATCGGCCCGTGACAGCCCGCTCCCGACCGCGGTCGTCGTGAGGCTCGTGACGTCGTCGGACGACAGCATCACGTCACGGTGGCCCGTGTGCAGTGCGACGCGCAGCCCATGGAAGATGTCGTCGGCGTCGGACCCGAGGACCTCGCGGACCTCGCCGACGGTCTCGCCGTCACTCGAGATGACCGGGGTCCCGTAGACGACCGAACGCCACGCGACGGGCTGGCTGTCAGGCATGGGCGGACTCCTTGGCTGGTGGCTGCTGAGGCGTCAATCGTAGCCCGCCGGTCAGAACGGCGGCCACGGGATCGCGGGCCAGTCCGGGGACGGGTAGGGGAACCGCCGAGAAGCAAGCAACCCGTCCACCCGCCGGGCGGTCGCCCGGACCTCGAGCCGTGACAGCAGCCCGCGCAACGTCTCCCCGAGGTCGGCCTCGAGCCCCTCGCGGACCCGTTCGAGCCCGTCGATCTCGTCCTGCTCGAGCGCCTGGCCGCGCCAGCCCCACAGGACGGTCCGCAGCTTCGGGACGGGCGAGAAGGTGACGCCGTGGTCCACGCCGTACACGTGTCGTCCCCCGTCGACCGGGAGGATGTGACCGCCCTTGCGGTCGGTGTTGTTCATCACCGCGTCGAGGACCGCCATCCGCCGCAGCCGGGGGTCGTCCTCGACCACCATCGCCACCACGTCCACATCGGGGTCGGCCTCGACGAACGCCTGGACCATCCCCTCGCCGAACGGCCCGTCGCGCAGGATCGTCGGCGGCACGATGCCCCAGCCGATCGCCTCCGACATGTGCCAGGCGGCGACCTCGCGGCGCGCCAGCGTGCCGTCGGGGAAGTCGTCGAGGGGGCGCTCTCCGAGGGTCGGCTTGTAGATCGCGTCGAGCACGAGGACCGGTTCAGGCTCCGGACATGTCCGGGTCACGGTCACGAGCATCGCATTGTTCGACGAGGCGACGATCCGCCCGATGATCTCGATGTCGCCTTCGCGCAGCGCCTCGAGCGCCGTCCCGCGGTCGATCACGGCCGGCCGCGGTCAGTTGACGTAGTGGCCGTTGCGGCGCGGACAGATGTGGCCCTGCGGGTCGAGCGGCGCGCCGCACAGCGGACAGGGCGGCCGGCCGGCGGCGATCACCCGCGAGGCCCGGCTCACGAACGACCGGGCGGCATCGGCGGTGATCCGCACCCGGAGCAGGTCCGGACCGTCCTCGTCATCGTCGTCGTCCTCGTCGGGATCGATCGCCTCGCCGTCCTCGGACTCGGCGCGGGCCTCGACCAGGACCCGTTCCGCCTCACCGTCCCAGCCGAGCGTCAGCGACCCGGCCCGGAACGCCTCGTTGAGCGGCTCATCGAGCGGCCCGGTGTCATCGCCGGCGGCCCGGGCCGCCGCGGCCGCCGCCACGCCCCGTCGTTCGAGCTCGGACAGAAGCTCGCCGAGCCGGTCGGCGAGAACGGCGACCTGGACCTTCTCGAGCACGATGCTGACCACGCGCGGGCCGTCGCGGGCCTGGAGGAAGAACGTCCGATCGCCCGGGCGGCCCACGGTCCCGGCCACGAAGCGCTCGGGCGGGTCGAACAGGTAGCGGCGTCGTGCCATGCCCTGACTCTATACCGATTCCACGCCGGTCCGCCCTAAGGCCTCCACGCCTGAGAAATAAGGCCCCCGGGCGCCATCGAATACACCGAACGCTCGATGTCCGGCATGCCCCCTGACGCCCAGCATCGCGACAGCGACCGCAACCCCGCCGGTCGGACGAGAACGAAGGTCGGTGACTGCGATGACACGGTACGAGAGGAGACAGTTCTTCGAGCGGTTGGTCCAGCTTCGGGCGCTGTACCAGCTGCGTGGCCAGGACGACGCAGTGACCGAGCTGTCGGTCGAGGCGGCGATCGCATACGCCGAGTGCCTGCTGGCGGACGAGCCGGGTCTGGTCGAGGGTTCTGGGGCAGAGCGCCTCGGATCCGTGCCGCCGGGAAGCGTCAGCTGACCGACACGTTGACGGTGTGCCATCCGCGCGCCCCGTCCGGTGCCGGCGGCGACGGCTGCTCGGGCTGGACCGCGCCGGTGCCGTCGGTGGCACGGACCTGGATCGTATGGCCACCGGGCTGCGCGGCCCAGTCGTACACCCACTGGACCCAGGTCGCGTTCGAGATGGGCGTCGACAGGCGCGCGTCCTGCCACAGTCCGTCGATCGAGACCTCGACCCGGGAGATCCCGCGGTCGGGTGCCCAGGCGATGCCCGCGACGTGGACCTGGCCGGCCTTCGCTCCGCTGCGCGGTGTATCGATCCGTGACTGGGTCAGGATCGGGGCCTCCTTGGACCAGCCGAGCGGGACCCAGTAGCCATCGAACGATTCGAGCGTGGTCAGCTCGAGCTCGGCCAGCCACTTGGTCGCCGACACGTAGCCGTACAGTCCCGGCACGATCAATCGCGCCGGGTAGCCGTGGTTCGGCGGCAGCGGAGCATCGTTCATCTTCAACGCGATCATCGGCTCGCGCGCGGTGTCCATCACCCAGGCCGTCGGCATCCCCGCGGTGAAGCCGTCGACCGAGCGGCCGACGAGCTGCGTCGCCGCGGCCTGGACGCCGGCCATGGCGAGCACATCGCGCAGGCGGACCCCGGTCCATTTGGCGTTGCCGACCAGCGTGCCGCCGACCTCGTTGCTGACGCACGAGATCGTCACGTACTGCTCGAACATCGGCAGCGCGATGAGCTGCTCCCAGGTCAGCGTCGTCTCGCGGTCGACCAGGCCGTGGATCTTGAGCGTCCAGCCGGCCGTGTCGACGACCGGGGTCAGCAGCGCGGTGTCGATCCGGTAGAACCGGTCGTTGGGCATCACGATCGGCGTCAGGTCGGGGATGGTCGTGGACAGGTCCTGGGTCGCATCGAGGGCCGGGACCGTCACCGACGCGGGCGGCACCGCCGGGCCATCGCTCACCGGCGCGACACGCTGCCGATCGAGCAGCGAGCGACCCAGATAGCCGGCTGCCAGCGCGCCGACACCGACGCCGCCGGCCCGGATCATGAACGATCGGCGCGACCAATCGGGCATCGTGGCGCCGCTCTTGCCGGTCGCCACGCGCCTGGCGGTGCCGTCGAGCAGCCACGACAGGACCCACAGCCCGGCCCCGATCGAGATCGCCGCCGAGGCCGCCGCGACGGCGGAGCTGGCGAGCGGATCGGCGAGCGACGCGACGAAGCCGACGACACCGAAGACGACGAAGACGACCGCCGCGATCTCGAAACGTCGTCGCGCAAGGAGCCCGAGACCGGCGCCGATGAGCAGCGAGATGGCGACGATGATGAGCTCGAAGGCGAGCTTGTCGTTGGTGCCGAACAACGAGACCGCGATGTCCTTGGCGCCCGGTGGCTGGTTGTCGATGAGTGCCTGTCCGACCGCCGCGACCAGCGATGTCGCGCCGGGCAGCAGGCCGGCCAGCAGCTCCGAGACGCCGAGCGCGGCCGCCGTCGCCGCGACCCCGGCGATGGCCGCGCTGGCGTCGAACCCGGCCGCCGCTTCGACGGGCTGCGGCGCGGGGCGCGACGATCTGGCGGTGGTGCTCACCGCCCCATCATCGCGGCTCGGTGTGACGTTCGCATGTCAACGGTCAGCGACCCGTCGCATCACCTCGCGCCGCCATGCGGGCCCATGCGCGGCCATCGCGTCGCTCGACCCGGATCGGCAGGCCGAAGGCGCCGCTGAGCACGTCGTCGCGCAGCACCTCCGCCAGCGGACCCGCTGCCACGGGCTGGCCGCCGGCGAGGATGAGCCCGTGGGTGAACCCGGGCGGGATCTCCTCGACGTGATGCGAGACCAGGACGATCGCGCGCGGGCGAGCCGCGTCGGCCAAGGCGGCGAGGTCGGCCAGCAGGGTCTCGCGCGCTCCGAGGTCCAGGTTGGCGGCCGGTTCGTCGAGCAGAAGCAGGTCGGGATCGGGCATCAACGCCCGCGCGATGGAGGTCCGGCGCCGCTCCCCGGCGGACAATGTCCCGAAGGCATGCTCCGCGACGCCGCCCAGTCCGAGATCGTCGAGCAGAGCACGCGCCCGGTCCCGGTCGCCATCGGAGTAGACGTGCCACCACGGCTCGGTGGCGGCATGACGGGCCGTCATCACCAGCGTGATCGGGGTCAGGTCAGGGCGCAGCCCGCCCTCGATCGCGCTCCCGGCCGAGCCGATCCGCCGCCGCAGCTCGCGCGAATCGATCCGTCCGTACCGCTCGCCGAGGACCTCGACGGTCCCGGCGGTAGGCCACAGCTCGAGGCCGATGCACGACAGCAGCGTGGTCTTGCCCGAGCCGTTCGGCCCGAGGACCGCCCAGCGCTCGCCGTCACGGATGGTCAGGTCGAGCGGGCCGAGGATCGTCCGCCCGGCCCGCCGCACGGTCAGCCCGCGGACCTCGACCACCGTCGGACGGCCATCGCCGGACGCGGTGTCGAGGGCCGCCTCGGTCACGAAGGGTTCGGGCCGATCGACGGTTCGGGCGTGACCTCCGGAGTCGGTGTCGGCGTCGGCTTCGGCTTGGCGGTCGGCTTCTCGGTGGGTGTCGGTGTCTCGGTCGGTGGTGGCTCCGTGGGTGGCGCCGACGGCTCGACAGACGGCTCGACGGACGGGGTCGCGGATGGGCTGGCGGGCGGGCAGGGGAGGGCCGCCACCCCGGACCCGGTCGGGGTCGGGATCGAGAAGGACGGCGTCACGCCGTTCGCATCGGGCGTCGGCACGACGAAACACGTCGGCGACGGACTCGGTTTGCCGCACGACCCGCCGACCAGGACACCCCAGGTCGAGCCGTATGGGTGGTAGGCGCCGTTGTAGAAGTAGGCCGTGCGCGTCCGGTTCGGGCCACCGGCCACACCCGGACCCCTGGCGGCCCGACGCAGCCAGTCCTGGTCGGCCTGCATCCACGACGCATGGTCGCTCTCGACGTGGACGGCCGCGACGACGTCGATCCCGCAGGTGTCGGGCGCCAGCCGGTCCTTCGGCTCGGTCCCGGCGATGTACCACTCATTGACCGCGTTCTTGCTCGATGCCGTCGGGAAGCCGGTCAACGGGTCGATCTTGACCCTGACCAGACCGTCGGGCGCCTTGAAATCGGTGACCGGCCACTTCCCGCTGGCCTCCTGCAGGAAGCCCTGCCAGACGTAGGTCGAGACATCGATCGAGAACAGCGGCGAGCGGGCGGTCGAGACGAGGCTGTTGTCCGAGTTGCCGTCCCACACGCCGACCGCCAGCGCGTAGGCCCCGGCCGTCCGGCCGGCGTCCGTCGGCGGCGCGATGTAGCCATAGGCGTTGAGGTCCTTGGCGTCGTTGTTGGTGCCGGTCTTGAGCGTGGCGGGCCGTCGGCCGCCCGGGCCGGTCACCGAGAACTTGCCCCAGAACGGATTGACCTTCGGGTTGGTGTTGCCCGCCAGGATGTCCGTGACGATGAAGGCGGCCTGCGGGCTGACGACCTGCTTGCCCGCGGGCGGGGTGTAGGCCGGGACGCCGGGGACCTCCGTGCCGTTCGCATCCTTGACCGCGAGGATCGTCGTGTGGGGGATCTCCGCGCCACCGTTGGCCAGCGTCCCGTACGCGGTCACGAGGTCCACCGGGCGGACTTCCTGGACGCCGAGAGCCAGTGCGAGCTCCGCGGTCCGCGGACCCTGGAACTGGATGCCGAACTGCTGGGCCTTGGCGAACACCCGGTCCGGGCCGTTGATGGCCATCGTCTTGACGGCCGGGATGTTGAGCGAGAACTGGAGCGCGTTGCGGACGCGGACCGGGCCGCGCTCGAGGTTGTCCGCGTCGTTGGGCGCGTAATTCCCGAAGTCCGTGCCCACGTCCATCAGCATCGTCCCGGCGGTGATCTTCTTGTCATCGATGGCCGTCACGTAGTTGAACGGCTTGAATGCCGATCCGGGCTGGCGGTAGCCCTTGCCGACGACGTCGTACTGGGGCTGGAACTCGGGCTTCGACGAGGTCGCGTAGTAATCGGCGCTGCCGACATAGGCGACCAGCTCCCCGGTCTGGTAGTCGAGCGCCACGAGCGCTCCGTTGCGCAGCTTCTTGTCCTTGAGGTTGGCCATCCACGGCTCGAGCTTCTTGAAGCCGAGCGCCTTGGCCGCCGCGGTCGGGTTCTTGGCGTGCGGCACGATGGCGGCGGCCTTGACCCACTTCTCGGCGATCTTCTGGAGGCCGACGTCGAGGGTCGTCGTGACCCGCAGTCCGCCGCGCTGGATGGCGTCGCACGTGTCGGCATCGCCGCACAGCTTGTTGGTCAGCTCATCGCGGACGGCCCAGACGAAATGCGGGGCGATCCAGTTCTGGGTCGTCTGGCTCGACAGGACGACCGGTTCCTGCTCGGCGGCCTTGAACTGCTCCGGCGTGTACTGGTCGCCCGACATCGGCGTCCGTCCGCCAGAGGCGAGGAGCTCGAGGATCTGGTTGCGGCGCTGGACGATCGTCGTCGTGGCGGGTACGACCCACTGCGACTTCGGGCAGGGATCGCCCTCGGCCACCACCGTCGTGCATGTCTCGATGTGGTTCCGCACCAGGTCGTAGTTCGAGGGCGATTTCGGCAGGCCGGCGATGATCGCCGCCTGGGCTGGGTCGATCTTGGAGATGTCGATCCCGAAGTACGAGTCGACGGCGGCCTTCACGCCGTAGGCCTGGTTGCCGTAGTAGTTCTGGTTGAGGTACGCGGTGATGATCTGCTGCTTGCCCTGCTCGCCCTTGTACGCCTCGGTCAATCGGATCGACTGGATGATCTCCTTGAGCTTGCGCTCGATCGTCCGGTTCGGATCCTGGACCAGATCCTGCGGGAGCAGCCGCTCGCGAACGAGCTGCTGGGTGATGGTCGATGCGCCGCGGCTGTCGCCGCGCAGCGAGTCGATGGCGGCCGAGACGATGGCGACCGGGTCGAAGCCGGCGTTGTCCCAGAACGTCTTGTCCTCGACCGCGGTGGTCGCGTCGAGCAGGACCTTGGGGATCTGATCGAAGGTCACGACCTCGCGTTTCGCGTCGCCGAAGCGCGCCAGCTCGATCTTGCCCGTCCGGTCGTAGACGATCGTCTGCTCGGGCAGCACGTAGTCCGTGAGCTGGCTCGGGTCGGGCAGATCGGTCGCGAGCGAACGGTAGATGCCGACCACGGCGACGGCCGTGATGGCGCCGATCCCGGCGAGGAAGGCGAACGCGATGATCGCGATCCAGCCGACGGTCGTCGGGCTCGTGCGGCGCTGGCGTCGGGGGCTGGTGGCAGGTCGGGCGGCGGACATCAGGAAGGACGGACTCCAGGATCCGGGCTGGTGGTACGGGACGGGTGATCCGCCCTAGGATGCCGGACGAACGCGATGAGCGACGTTTCGGCGGTGGCGCGCGACATCACAGACATCTGCGGCCATCGTGCAGACGGGTGGCATCGCCGCGATGTGTCGCCGCGCGCTCACGAGCGCGGCGCGTGCGCGCGAGCGGCCCGAGCCTCTGCCGCCGCAGCGACCGCCGCGGCGGCGCGCTCGTGGATCCCGGTCGGGTCTCCATCACCGAGAAGCCAGCCGCCGAGACCGACCGCGACAGCTCCCGCCGCGATGAAGGCCGGGATGGTCTCGAGCGTGACACCGCCGGTCGGCACGAGCGGCATCGAGGGGAATGGGCCATGAAGCTCGCGCACGAACGAGGGTCCCAGGCTCGACGCCGGGAAGACCTTGATCGCGGCGGCCCCGGCCCGCCATGCGGCGAAGGCTTCGGTCGGAGTCGCACAGCCGGGGAAGGCCGGGATCCCGCGCCGTGCGGCCCACGTCACGATGTCGGGGTCGAGGTGTGGCATCACCAGGAATGACGCACCGGCGTCGACGGCGCGGCGGGCGGCAGCGACCGACAGCACCGTCCCGGCGCCGATGTCGAGTCCGAGGCGCGGGGCGACGGCGGCCGCCGACTCGATCGCCCGGAGCGCGTCGTCCTCGGGGTCGTTGAGCGTCAGCTCGAAGGCC
>DASYSM010000116.1:0-43989 GCA_036003325.1 Candidatus Limnocylindrales bacterium | reverse complement strand
GTCTTGACCTTGAGGACGAGACCGCAGTTCGAGCAGGTGTCGATGAGCGCGGAGCGGCCGAGCCCGCACATCGGACAGAGGACCGCGAGCTCGTCGTGGCAGCGCTCGCAGCGCAGCGTTCCCGACGGATAGACGAGACCGTCGCGGCGGCAGTGGGGGAGGCCGACCGGGAAGACCGGGTCGCCACCCGGACCGATCTCGGCGACGCGCGGACCTTCCTCGAAGGCGACCTTGGCCCGCGGCTTGGAGACGAGGTAGGCGCCGGTCCCGAGCACCAGCCCGGTCAGGAATGGCCCGACCAGACCGAGCAGGACGAAGACCGGAAGGAGGCTGATCAGGAAGCCCCAGTCGGGGGTCACGAAGATCGCCGTGACCTGCAGGATCTGGGTCCAGATCTGGTTCAGGAACTCGACCAGGTTCACGGCGGCATCCTACCAGTCCCGGTCCCTTTGGGCGCCTTGCGCGGGTTGCCCTTCTTGGTCGTCGCGCCACGGCCGGGAGTCCAGCCGCGGCGGTCGGACTCGTCCGCCTCGCGATCCGTGGCGCCGCTCGCGGTCGCCGCCTTCGACGGGCGCGGCGGCCGCGGATTGCCGACCGATGGCGAGGCCAGCTTGCCTCGACCGAGCCTGCCGATCAGCCACGCCGAGCCCGCCGTCCGCGCCCCGCGCAGGCGGGTCCCGTGGCGAAGGTCCCGGTCGTCGGTGACGACGAGGAGGGCGGCCGTCCCCGCGGCGCCCTCGAGCAGACGGACGTCCTCGACCATCGTCAGGATCACGCTGTCCGCGGTCCGGGCGCCGCTGTAGCGGACGACCAGGCCCGCGGCGATCCGCTCGTTGCGCAGGCCGCGCTCGGCCGGACCGTCGAACACCAGCTCGATGGTGACCGGCGCCGGGATCGCACCACGGAGGCGGCCGATCAGCGCGGCCGGCGGAGCCGCTCCGGTGCCGCCCGAGGCCTTCGCGATGGCATGAAGAAGGTTGTTCCCGTCGATCAGGAGCCGCCGGGTCGCGGCGAGCGGGTCGCGGTCGGGCTGGGGCATCGACCCATCGTACGCGCCGGAAGCCGCCCGGCTACGATCGGTCGATGGGGCTGCTGCTGCTGGTCGATCTCGACGGCGTCGTCTATCGCGGTGCCGATCCCGTCCCGGGCGTGGCGGCGGTCCTGGCCGATCGCGCGGCCCGCGGCGACGACGTGGTGTACGTCACGAACAATTCGATGCACTACCGCGCCGACTACCAGACCCGGCTCGCGGCGATGGGCGCGCCGGTCTCGCCCGACACGGTCGTGTCATCGGCGCGCGCGACCGCCGCCTATCTGCGCGAGCACGATCCGGGCATCCGGCGGGTGCTCGTCCTGGGCGGCGGCGGGCTCGAGCGCGAGCTGCGCGACGTCGGCTATGACGTCGTCACCGCCGGGACCGCCGCGACCCGGATGGGCCAGGAGGGCATCGACGGGTTCGCGGCCGCCGGCCGGCCCGACGCGGTCGTGGTCGGGCTCGATCCGAACCTGACCTATGCGCGGCTGGTGGTGGCCAACGACTGCATCCGCGCCGGGGCACACTTCATCGCCACCAACCGCGACCCGGTCTATCCGACCGAGCGTGGGCTGCGGCCCGGTGCCGGGTCCCTGGTCATCGCGCTCGAGGCCGCGACCGGCGTCGTGCCCGTGTCGATCGGGAAGCCGGCCCCGTTCCTGCTCGAGGCGGCGGCACACGCCGTGGGCCGCGAGGCCGGTGAGGCGATCATGGTCGGCGACGGAATCGCCACCGATCTGGCCGCCGCTCACGCGGTCGGGGCACGCTGCGTGTTCATGCTGACCGGGGTCACGACACGGGCCGAGGTCGAGGCACTCCCCGCCGACCAGCAGCCCGACGCCATCGCCGCTGATGCCGCGGAGCTTGCGGCAGCCCTTGATCGCCTGGCGGATCGCTGACCGGACCCGTTCGTGGTCCGATCCGTGCGTCCCCGCTGGGCGACGTCGCGCACGACGGCACTCTTGCGATAGTTCCGAGATAGCGGAACGATCGATCCTGCGCGACCGATCGGGCATGGTGCCGCGGGCCGCGTGGACCTCGCATCGGCGCGCCCGGTCGCCTGGACCTCGCATCGGCGCGCGCGGCCGCATGGACCTCGCATCGCCGCGCGGCCGCGTGGATGTTGCCCCCGCCCGGTCGCCTGGACCTCGCGGCGGTTGCCCGGCGCGGCCCGCGGCCGCTCGACACGGCCCACCGTGTCGGTCGACATGGTTTCGCTTGATCGGAACCATGTCATTTCGGTCGATGTGGGCGACCCGTTCCGGCGGGATCCGCGGCCCGCCGAGGCCGCCGCGGCCCGGCCCGCGGTCACCCCGCCAGGTCGGGGATCGCGGCGGCCCAGGCGTCGAACGCGGCGCGCAGTGGTTCGAGATCGGCCTCGTCGGCGAAGGCGACGTCGAGAGCCCGGCGGTCCATCGCCCAGAGCTCAGGGACGGTGAGCCCGATGGTCGTGACCGCCGACAGGTACTCCTCCGACAGGGTGATGTCCGACACGGTCGTGTCGTCGGTGTTGAGGGTGACCGACACGCCGACCCGGTCGAGCCGGGCCAGCGGGTGGTCGGCCACGGACGGCACGATGCCGGCCTGCCAGTTGGAGGTCGGGCAGAGGTCCAGCGTGACCCGGCGGGCGATGAGCTCGGCGCACAGCTCGGCGTCGTCGGCGGCGCCCGGGCCGTGGGCGATCCGCTCCGGCTCGACCTCGAGGGCACGCCGGACCTGTGCGGCGCCGCCCCACTCGCCGGCGTGGATGGTCATTCGCAGGCCTCCGTCGCGCGCGGCCGCGAACGAGGCGGCATGCACCATCGGATCCGGGAACGCCTCCTCGGGGCCCGCCAGATCCCAGCCGACGAGCCCCTGATCGCGGAACCGCGCGGCCGTCTCGGCGAGGACGACATTGGCATCGGGCTCGTGCGAGCGCAGGGCCGTCGCGATCAGCCGGACGATCGTCCCGGTCCGATGGGCCGCGTCCTGCGCGCCGCGGCAGACGGCCGCGATCCCGTCGGCCAGCGACAGCCCGCCCGCGACATGGAGAAGGGGTCCCCAGCGGATCTCGACATAGCGCACGCCGTCGGCCGCCTTGGTCTCGACCAGCTCGCCGGTGATGCGCTCGAGCGCCTCGGCGTCCTGCATCAGCGCGATGGGCAGGTCGAATGCCCGCAGCAGCTCGGCCTGCGAGGCGCACGGCATCGGCGCGATCAGCGCCGCCGACATGCCCGCCCAATCGCGCGGCGCGTCGATCCCGCGCGTCCGGGCGAGCTCGATCGCCGTGTCGATCCGGAGCGAGCCGTCGAGGTGGAGATGGATCTCGGCCTTGGGCATCGCCTCGATGAGGCGACGGAGCGGAGCGCCGGCGAGCGGCGTGGCCAGAGGGTCTTCCATGCCGTCGATGCTACGATTCCGGCGCGATGTCCACCATCCTGGTCACCGGCGCGAGCGGTTTCGTCGGCAGCCACACCGTTCCGACGCTTGTCGCCGCGGGCCATCGGGTCCTCGCGCTGTGCAGGACGCAGACCTCGGGCGAGACCGTCCTCGGCCGCCTGCCGGCCGGCAGGCGCGCGAACGTCGAGGTCCGGATCGGCGATCTGACGCGGCCCGCGACCCTTGCTCCGGCCCTCGACGGTGTCGACGCCGTGGTCCACCTGGTCGCCCTGCCGCGTGACTACAACGGCGGCGCCGACCTCCGCCTCGTCAACACCGAAGGCACCCGGGCGATGGTCGCGGCGATGAAGTCGGCCGGGGTGCGGCGCCTCATCCACATGGGCGCGATGGGCGTGACCGACGACCCGGCCCTCCACTACGCGAGCTCGAAGGCCAAGGCCGAGGCGCTCGTCAGCGCGTCCGATCTCGCCTGGACCATCGTCAAGCCGTCGCTCCAGTTCGGCGAGGGCGACGGCTTCTTCAACATCGTCGCCGGGCTCGTCCGGCTCTCGCCCGGCGTCGTCCCGGTCCCGGGCGATGGCTCGGCTCGCTTCCAGCCGATCCACGCCGACGATGTGGCGACCGTCGTCGTTCGGGCCGTGGCCGACCCCACGACCGTCGGCGGCGTCTTCGAGCTCGGTGGTCCGCGCTACTGGACGTATCGCGAGATCACCCGCGAGGTGATCACGGCCCTCGGCAAGCGGCGGGCGATCGTCCCGATGCCGCTGCCGCTCATCCGGCTCGTGGCCGGCACGGCCGAGCGCCTGCGCATCCCGTTCCCGGTCGCCACCGACCAGCTTCGCCAGCTGCGCCTCGACAACATCGGGCCGCTCGACCTGATCCCGAACCGGTTCGGGTTCGAGCCCCGCGCGATGGAGGGTCGGCTCGGCTACCTTCGGGCGAAGCCGCGCGACCAGGTCGTCCAGGCCGTATGACCGAACCCACCCGGTGCCCGGCGTGAGGCCCCTCCGCACGCTCGGCGGCGCGCTCATCTGGCTGGCCGTGATCCTGGTCATCGCCCTCGGCGCGGCCGGGATCGTGGCCGGCATGGATCATCCGCCCGGATCGGACGGACGACCCGATGTGACCGCCGCCGGCGACGCCGAGGTCACCCCGATGCTCGATGCGGCGAACGGTGACCTGTCCGCCCTTGCCGACCAGGTCGAGGCACTCGGCACGCAGGCCCGCGGCGCGCTGGCCGCCCTCAACAGCGCCGACCCCACCACCGGCGAGGCGGCCATCGCCACCGGCGACAAGCTGGTCGCCGACGTGACCGCTCGGACCGCGGCATTGCGCCACGAGCTCGCCGCCGTGCCCTACGTCGGCACGCCGACGGCCGGGCTTGCCGTCTCGGACGCGGTCGTCCAGCGCCACGACCGTCTGGTGGCCGCGCTCGACGCGACCCAGGGCCTCGACTTCGCGTGGGCTCGGCTGACCATCGGGGCGCTCGCGGCGACAAAGATGAGCGGCCTGCTCGCCTCCCACGATGCGCTCGTCGGCCAGGCGGCGGACAAGGGTGTCCATTCCAAGTACAGCGATGCGCTCAAGCTGCTCGGCCAGGCCGCGGATCAGCTCGACGCCGCGCGCGTGATCCGGAACCAGCTGGTCGACACCGTGGACGTGTCCGTGCTCGACCAATGGATCAGCCGCAACGCGGCCTACGACACGGCGCTCGGGAACCTGTACAAGGAGATCTCCAAGGTCAAGGGCAGGATCACTGCCGCCACCCGCGCGGCGGTCAAGGCCGAGAAGGCCGCCCGGGCGAATCTGCCGCCGGACACCCGTGGGCTGGTCGTGATCATGGCCGACATCGGTCGGGGCGGGATGAACGGGGCCGTCATCACCATCGAGGAGGCCAAGGGCAAGCTCAGCGACGCGCTCGAGGCCGACACGCCCGACAGCCCGGACAGCCCGGCGCCGTCGAGCGCGCCCTGACCCCGGTCCGGTGACTACACTGAGCCACTGACCCCAGCCTCGCCGAGCGATCCAGTGACGACGCTCGGAGGCTCACTTCCGGAGGGATGAACACCCGTGCAGCTTCGTGTCGCCACCGACCAGCCGTGGGACGTTCCCGCCGACGTCCTCGTCGTCCCCGTCGCCGCCGCGCCGGCGTTCGACGGTCCTCTCGGCGAGCTCGATCGGCGGGCCGGCGGCGAGATCCAGGGACTGGTGGCGTTCGGCGAGCTGACCGGCAAACGCTATATGAGCGCGCTCGCGGCCGGTGGCGAGACGGCCAGCGGGCGGCTCCTGGCCGTCGGCCTGGGCGACGTGGCCACCCTCGATCGGGAAGTCGTGCTGCGCGTCGCGGCGGCGGCCGAGCGGCGTCTCGGTGGTCGGACCGTCCATCGCCTCGCAGTGTGGCTGACGCCACTGGCCGATGGGCTCGGCGGTGATGCCGAGGCCGCCGCGGAGCTGGTCGCGCGGGGCATCGTGGAGGGCTCGTACGACCCGCGGACCATCTATCGCGACGAGGTCGACACCGCTCCGCCCGTCCTCGACGAGCTGATCATCGTGGCGCCGGGCGGGGACGCAGCTGCGCTGACCACGGCCGCGGAACGTGGCCTGATCATCGCCGACGGAGCGAACCTCGCCCGGACGCTGTCGAACCGCGCGTCGAACGACGTGAGCCCGCTGGTCCTCGCCGACGAGGCGCGCGCCGTCGCCGAGCGCCACGGGCTGTGGATCGACGTCATCGGACCCGAGCAGGCGACCGAGATGGGCATGGGCATGTTCATGGCCGTCGGTCGCGGCAGCGACAACCCGCCGCAGATGATCGTGATGCGCTCGGGCGGGGAAGGCGAGCGCGACGCGCTCGATCGCCACCTGGCCATCGTCGGCAAGGGCGTCTGCTTCGACTCGGGCGGCATCAGCATCAAGCCGGCGGCCCGGATGGAAGAGATGAAGATGGACAAGACCGGTGCGTGCACCGTCATCTCGGCCATCGCGACGGTCGCCCAGCTGGCGCCGGGGACACCGCTGCTGGCCGTCGCGCCCGCGGTCGAGAACATGCCCGGCCCGCACTCGACCCGACCCGGCGACGTGGTCAAGGCACTCAACGGGAAGATGGTCGACATCATCAACACCGACGCGGAGGGCCGCCTGATCCTGGGCGACGCGATGACCTATGCCGAACGGCTCGGGGCGACCCACGTGGTCGACGTCGCGACGCTCACCGGCGCGGTCTCGCGCGCGCTCGGCCACCTGATCACCGGTGCCTTCGGGCGCCCCCAGGACTTCTACGACCAGGTCGTGGCCGCGGGCGAGCGGGCAGGCGAGCGCTACTGGCAGTTGCCGCTCGTGGACGATTACGTGCCCGACATGGACAGCTGGTATGGCGACCTGACCAACTCGAGCTCGGCCGAGGCGTCGCTGGTCAAGAGCGCCCTCTTCCTGCGCGAGTTCGTGACCGTGCCGTGGGTCCATCTCGACATCGCGGGGACCGCGTATTTCCGCAAGGCCCTGCCATTCGCTCCCCGCGGTGCGACCGGGGCGTCGCACGCGACCCTGGTCGAGCTCGCGCTCGCGGGCGCGCGGGCCGGCTGACCGGTCGCGGCGCCCCACCCACCGCAGGCCACCCGCCCGATGGAGCCGCTCGCGTTCCTGCTCGGTGCCGGTGGCTTCGCCCTCGGCCTCGCGGCGGATCGGCTCGCGACCCGCTGGCCCGAGCACGACGAGGAGCATCCGCCCGGTCGCGCGGTGGACTGGCGGACCGCCACCGTCGCCCTGGTCGGGGCGCTGGCGCTGGGCCTGCTGCCGATCCGGTTCGGCTCGGACCCGGTCGCGTTCGCGATCTTCGGCGCGTGGTTCGTGACCCTCGTGATGGGTCTCGCGACGGACCTCGACCAGCGTCTGCTGCCGGACGTCCTGACCCTGCCGGTCATCCCGGTCGCCCTGGTCTACGCGCTGAGCGGTACGAACCCGCTGGTCGGGAGCGAGGTCGTCCTGGCCATCATCGCCGCGGTGGCCATCCCGGCCGTCCTGTACCTGCCGTCCATCCCGTTCGGGGCCGGCGCGTTCGGTCTCGGGGACGTGAAGCTGCTGATCGGGGTCGGCTTGCTCGTCGGCGGCAGTCGGGCGCTCGGCTCGGTGTTCGTGGCGCTGCTGCTGGCCGGCGTCGTCCTGGTGGTCTTGCTGGCGACCCACCGGATCGGGCGACGGACGTACGTCCCGTTCGGGCCGTTCTTCATCATCGGCGCCCTGTGGGCGGTGCTCATCCGGGCGTGAGTGGTGGCCGTCGGGCGGGACTATCGGGCCATCGCTTTCACGGGTGTCGCACCGCTAGCCTTTTTCTGTATCATCCCCGTTAACGCGTGCAACGCGTCGCGACGTGGCAGAGGCCCCATCCTCATCACGCCGCAGCCATCGGGGCATCGTCCGGCTATGCGAGGCCGTGCGATGTGGCTACAAGGGAGTCTGCTCGCACGATGACGTCGCCTTCGTGAAGCCCCGCCACGCCGATCGCGCGGTCCGTCCGTCTCCAGGCGGATGGGAGTCGACCCCCCGACCGGCATCGAGGCAACGGCGGTTCAGCCGACGCCTTGGGACCCTCCTCCTCCTTCTTCCGCTCGTCGTGGGCGTGCTCGGCGCGCCCGCGGCACCGTCTGGCGTGCGCGCCGACGAGCTGTCCGACGCCAAGGCGCGCGCGGCGCAGCTCAAGAAGGACATCGCGGCCCAGAAGGCGCAGGTCGACCAGCTGAACGCCCTCCAGAGCGACCTGGCCGATGCGATCAAGAACACGACCGTCCAGCTCAAGGGCATCAACGCCGACCTGACCACGGTCAAGAAGAAGATCAACGACATGCAGGACAAGATCGACGTGATCAAGGCCGATTACGCCGCTCTCGTCACCCAGGTCAAGGGTCTCGACGCCACCTTGATGGTCGTCGCCGCCCGCGAAGAGGCCAAGCGCGGCCAGCTGGCCGAGCGCAAGGCGCTCCTGGCCGAGCGCATGCGCAGCGCCTACGACACCGACCGGACCTCGCTCCTCGAGTCGTTCCTGTCGGGTGGGACGTTCACCGACCTGCTGTCCGAGATGAGCGACTACATCGACATCGGCGAGCAGGACAAGGCGCTGGCGGACCAGATCAGCCTCGACCAGGAGACGCTCGCCTCGCTCCACCAGACGACCGAGGACACCCGCGCCCGGGTCGACGACCTGCGCCTGCAGACGGCTGCCCAGAAGCGCGCGCTCGACAAGAGCCTGGCAGCGCTCAATGTGGCGAAGGCCCAGCTGAAGGCGCTGGAGAAGCGCGTCGCCGCGTCGCTCGCGCAGCAGAAGAGGGACTTCGCGACCCTCGAGCGGAACAAGGCGGCGGCCAACAAGGCGCTGGCGAAGGCGGCGGCCGCCAAGAAGAAGCTGCAATCCCAGATCGCCTCGCTGATCGCCAAGCAGATGCAGAGCGGGAGCATCCCGTCGGCCTACAACGGCACCCTTCGCTGGCCGATGGCCGGCGATGTCACACAGCCGTTCGGCTGCACCGGGTTCTCGTGGGAGCCGCCCTACGGGTCGTGCGCGCACTACCACCAGGGCATCGACATCGTGGCACCGTATGGCTCACCGATCCACGCGTCCGGCGACGGCACCGTCGTCTACATCGGCTGGAACTATGCCGACGGCGCGGACCCGGCCTGGATCGTCATCATCGCCCACAGCCAGGGCATGCAGACCTGGTACGCGCACATGTCGCCCCAGTACCCGGGCGGGATCCACGCCGGGAGCCACGTCAGCGCCGGCCAGGTCATCGGCTACGAGGGAGCCACCGGGCACGCCACCGGCGCCCATCTCCACTGGGCCGTGATGCTCAACGGGAACTTCGTCAACCCGAGGCTGTTCCTCTAGCCTTTGCGATCGAAGCCGCGCGTTCACGGTCCGTTCATCGACCGGGTCCAGACCGCGTGCTAGCATCGACCGCGTGAAGCGGACGATGGCGGTGATCCTCGCAGGGGGCGAGGGAGAGCGCCTCTCGATCCTGTCCCAGGAGCGGGCCAAGCCGGCGGTGCCGTTCGGCGGCAAGTACCGGATCATCGATTTCACGCTGTCCAACTGCGTCAACTCGGACATCGACGACGTGGTCGTCCTGACCCAGTACAACCCGCGCTCGCTCAACGACCACATCGGGCTCGGCCGGCCCTGGGACCTCGACCGCAACCGGGGCGGGGTCAAGCTCCTCCAGCCGTACATCGAGCGCGGCAAGCTCGCCGAGTGGTACCGCGGCACGGCCGACGCGGTCCTGCGCAACATCGACGTCCTCGAGCACGACCCGTCCGACATCGTCCTTGTGCTCGCCGGCGACCACATCTACAAGATGGACTACGCACCGTTCGTGGCCGCCCACCGCCGCCACCGCGCCGACGTGACCATCGCGGTCCGGCGCGTCCCGCTGGCCGAGGCGACGCGGATGGGCATCCTCGCCCTCGACGAGAACGACCGCGTCGTCGAGTGGCAGGAGAAGCCCAAGCAGCCCAAGAGCGACCTCGCTTCGATGGGCGTCTACGTGTTCTCGAAGAAGACGCTGCGACGCTGGCTGTCGGAGGACCGGGTCGACTTCGGGGCACATGTCATCCCGGCCATGCTCGAGGCCGGGGCCCGCGTGTTCGGCTATCGCTACAACGGCTACTGGCAGGACGTCGGCACCATCCAGTCGTTCTGGGAAGCCAACATGCGCCTGCTCGACGACGATCCCGATCTCGACCTGTACGACGCCGACTGGGTCATCCACACCCGGTCCGAGGAGCGCGCGCCGGCCAAGGTCGGCCCGACCGCCCAGGTCCACCGCAGCCTCATCAGCCACGGCTGCGTGATCGCCGGGACCGTCGTCAACTCCGTGCTGTCGCCGGGGGTCCGGGTCGACGTCGGGGCGGTCGTGCGCGATTCGATCGTCATGTTCGACTCGGTCATCCGGTCGGGTGCCGTGGTGGATCGGGCCATCCTCGACAAGGAGGTCGTGATCGGCCAGGGCGCCATCGTCGGCGACGGTCCGTACGACGACCGTCCCAACAAGCAGGAGCCGGGCCGGCTCAACACCGGGATCACGGTCGTCGGCAAGCGTGCGGTGGTGCCGCGCGGAGCCCGGATCGGACGCAATGTCAAGGTCGCGGCCGATGTCCGTTCGTCGGATTTCTCGGGCCGCGTCGTCCGCAGTGGCGAGTCGGTCGAGCCCAAGCGCACGGCCCGTGGCTCGCGGGCTCGTGCCGCCGTGGCGGCCCCGGCGTCCGTCCCGGCCGAGCGTCCACTGGTCGCCGCGGTCGTCGGGGGATCGGGCAGCCGCGGCAAGCGCACCGTGACGGACGCCTGACCGCCCGACCGGACCGCCGGACGGTCGCCTCGGGCGACTTCGGCTAGACTCCCCGGGCCATGTCATCCGCCGAGAGGCGGCCCCCTCCCGTGCGTCCGGCCGATGTCGAAGGCTGGTTGGCGGAGCTGGGCCTGAGCCCGACCGACCGAGCCGACCGCGATGGGATCGCCAGCTGGGACCTCGTCCTCGATGGCCGCCGCCGGTTCGACCTGCGCATGACGGTCATCCTCGATCCGGCCCTGGCGGTCATCTGCTGGGCGCAGTACGCGCCGCCGATCAGCGACATGTTCCGCAAGTCCTATCGCAAGCTGCTGCGCTGGAACGACGAGTTCCCGTTCGCCAAGTTCTCGGTCGCCGAGGACGAGCGGCCGCTGCTGGCGGTCGAGCTGCCCATCGCCGAGGCCTCCGCCGACGCCCTGGGCCTGGCCATCGCGCGGATCCTCGGCATCGCCGACCGGCTGCTCGACGAATCGGGCGACTGGCTGTGGCATGGCGGGCCGATGCCCGACCCGGGTGACAGGACGTCCGCCAACCGGGCCTTCCTCGATCGCTACGCGTCCCGCCTCTCGGAGCTCCTCGAGCCGTGAGCCGCCGCATCGCGGGCCTCCTGCTGGCGGTCGTGGCGGCGGCCGGGTTGCTGGCCGGACCGGTCGGCGTGGCGGAGGTGCGGGCGGCCGCCCCCGACCTGACCATCGTCAGCGATGCCCGCTACGACGTGCAGCCGGCGGATCATCGCGTCCACGTGACGCTCGACATGGTCCTCACCAACCACCTGCACGACACCTCGACCAAGCGGTTCTACTTCGACCGGGCGTTCATCTCCGTCCTCCCCGACACGTCCGGCTTCAAGCTGACCTGGTCGGGTTCCGGGACCCCGAAGGCCACCGTGTCGAAGAAGACGGCGACCTACACGGTGGTCCAGCTCGACCTCGCGACCAAGCTGTTCAGCGGCAAGTCCGCCTCGTACCGGCTGGCATTCGACCTGGTCGACCCGGGCGGCGACGCCTCGCGCGACGTCCGGATCGGCACGTCGCTGGCGTCCTTCCCGGTATGGGCGTTCGCCACCGACGCGACGCCCGGCAGCACCGTCACGGTGACCTTCCCGGCCGGCTACCAGGTCGAGGTCGAGTCGGGCGACATCCCGGCACCGACGACCGGCACCGACGGGGTCGTGACCCTGCGGACCGGGAAGCTCGCCGAGCCGCTCAAGTTCTTCGCCTATCTGGTCGCCGATCGCACCGGCTCGTATGCCGACCGGACGGTGTCCGCAGCGGTCGGCTCCCAGCCGGTCGCGCTGACGATCCGGTCGTGGGCCGACGATCCGGCCTGGTCGAAACGGGTCGGCGACCTGATGGCCCGGGGGTTGCCGGCGATCGCGACCGAGGTCGGGCTCGATTGGCCGCGCTCCGGCGGTCTGACGGTTCGCGAATCGGTCAGCCGCACGACCGGCGGCTATGCGGGGCTGTTCGACCCCAGCCAGGGCACCATCGACGTCGCCTACTATGCCGACGATTTCGTCGTCCTCCACGAGTCCGCCCACGCCTGGTTCAACGGGTCACTGCTGGCCGATCGCTGGGCCGATGAGGGGTTCGCCTCCTACTACGGGCTCCAGGCCGCCAAGGCGCTCGGCATCAAGGCCGCGGCCGATCCACTGACCGATGAGCTCAAGGCGGCCCGCATCCCACTCAACGCCTGGGGGGCGATCGGCCGCGAGGACGACACGACCGAGGATTACGCCTACGCCGCGACCGTCGTGCTCGCGCAGGCCATCGCCGAGCGGGCCGGCCCGCAGGCGCTCAAGGCCGTGTGGGCCGATGCGGCCGCCAAGGTCGGTGCCTATCAGCCGCCGGCGAGCGGGGATGGCGCGACGACGACCGCGCCGGCCGCGTCGGCGGCGCCCGAGACGGTGTCCGCTCCGCCGGATTGGCGCGGTCTGCTCGATCTGCTCGAGGAGCACTCGACGAGCTCATTCGACGACCTCTGGCGGACCTGGGTGGCGCGCGACACCGACCTGCCGCTGCTCGACGACCGGACGGCCGCCCGGGCCGACTACGACGCCGTGGTCGCGCAGGCGGGCGACTGGCAGCTCCCGCGCTCGGTGCGCGACGCGATGCGCGCCTGGCAGTTCGACCAGGCCACGGGCCTGCTCGCGGAGGCGAAGACCGTCCTCGATCAGCGGACCGCCATCGCCAACCAGGCGGCGGCGGCCGGGCTGACCGCCCCGTCGACGCTCGAGACGGCGTTCGCGGCGGACGATGGCTTCACGAGCGCGACCGCCGAGGCGAGTGCCGAGCTCGACGCCATCGGCCACTACCGCGATGCCGTCGCTGCCCGACCGGTCGGGTTGGACGCGATCCAGGAGATCGGGGTGTGGGGGACGGCCCCCGATTCGGATCTCGCCCGCGCCCGTTCCCTGTTCGCGAGCGGCGACCTCGCCGGCTCGGCGACGGCGGCCGCCGCGGCGGCGTCCACCTGGAGCGGCGCCGAGGCGCTCGGCCAGACCCGCCTCATCGGTGCGGCAGGCGTCGCGATCGCCCTGCTTGTCGCGCTTGGAGCGCTCGGCTACTGGCTGGTCCGCCGCCGTCATCGTCGGGCATCGCCTGCCGTCACGCCCGATGCGTACGCTACACTCGCCGCCACTCCGGACCCGATCGGACCGGCCGACGCGGCCGTGCCGTTCGCGGCGCCGGGAGTGCCGGACGCGGTCGACGAATGGTCTGGCTCGGGAGGCGAAGGACCGGACTGATGGGGCTCACGCGCACGCGACCGTCGCACGAGATCCTGTCGGGCGACTCGGCCGATGTCTACTTCGCGCGCGCCGAGGCCATCCTCGCGTCGGAGGGCCGCGACCCGCTGGTCACGATGGAGGTCTTCGCCCGCCAGGCCGGCATCCTGTGCGGCGTCGACGAGGCACGCAACCTGCTCGGGCACGTCCTCGCCCCGGCCGATCCGACCGAGACACGGCTCGAGTCGCTCGATGACGGCGACGCCATCGAGCCCAAGGAGATCGTCCTGCGGATCCGCGCCCGCTATCGACGGTTCGGGTTGTACGAGACGGCGTTCCTCGGGATGCTCGCCCAGTCGACCGGCTGGGCGACCGCGGCACGCGCCTGTGTCGAGGTCGCGGCGCCGGACCCGGTCATCAGCTTCGGGGCGCGGCACATCCACCCGGACATCACCGACGTCCTTGACTACGCGGCCATCGTCGGCGGCTGCGTCGGGGCCTCGACACCCGCCGGCGCTCGGTTGGCCGGTCTCGCGCCGACCGGGACGATGCCGCATTCGCTGGTCCTGATCTTCGGCGACACGGTCGAGGCTGCGCTCGCGTTCGACCGGCACGTCGAGCCGGACGTGCCGCGGATCGTCCTCGTCGACACCTTCAAGGACGAGGCCGAGGAGGCTCTCCGGGTGGCGCACGCGCTCGGCGACCGGCTGTACGGCGTGCGCCTCGACACGCCGGCGGAACGTGGTCGCGTCACCGCCGATCTCGTCCACGAGGTCCGCGCCCGGCTCGACCAGGCCGGCTTCGAGCACGTCCAGATCACCGTGTCGGGCGGCCTGAACCCCGAGCGGATCGCCTACTTCAAGGACGCGGGCGCGCCGGTCGACTCGTTCGCGGTCGGCTCGTACATCAGCGGCGCCACGCCGATCGACTTCACCGGGGACATCAAGGAGATCGACGGGCAGCCGATCGCCAAGCGCGGCCGGATCCCCGGCCTGACCGAGTCGCCGCGACTCCGCCCGGTCGACCTGGCGCCCTACCGGGAGGGGTAGGGCGGAGCGGTCGGTGGCGCCCGGACACGCTCCGTGCCACCATCGCGGCATGCAGTCCTCGCGATCCGACGACGCCGCCGACGACGAACGGGACCCCGAGCCCGAGACCGCCTACGACCTCCTCCAGCGCGGCCAGCAGCTCCTCGATCAGCGGCACCACGCCCAGGCGGCGATCGTCCTCGAGCGAGCCGACCGGCTCGAACCGGGCAAGGGCTCGATCATCGAGGCGCTCGGGCGCGCCTACTTCAACTCGGGCCAGGCCGAGCGGGCACGCGAGACGTTCGAGCGACTGCTCGAGGTCGATCCGTCGTCGCACTATGGCCACTTCGCGCTGGGCCAGAGCCTGAAGCGTCTCGGTCGTCGGTCGGAGGCGCGCACGCACCTGCGTCTCGCGGTCGCGCTCAGCCCCGGCACGGCCCTGTACGCGGACGCCCTGGCGCGACTCGGCTGAACCCCGGCCGCCGCGCCGGCCCCTGCTGCCGGCCGCCGCCTATTCGTTCCGCAGGCCGGCCAGCCAGAACAGCGCCACCAGCGTCTTGCCGTCGTGCATCTCGCCGCGTTCCGCGGCCGCGACGGCATCCCGCCACGACATCCGCTCGACCGACAGCCGCTCATCCTCGTCGGGCGTGAGCCGGTCGCCGTCGGCCGCTCGCAGATCCGTGGCGAGATACAGGTGCATCAGCTCGGACGCGAAGCCGGGCGCCGTGTAGAACGCGGCGATCTTGCGCCACGACCCGGCGCGCATCCCCGTTTCCTCCTCGAGCTCGCGCGGCGCGGCCACGTCCGGATCCTCGATCGAGCCATCATCGGCGACGTCGAGCGTCCCGGCGGGGATCTCGAGCAGGAGCTCGCCGACCGCCACCCGATACTGGCGGACCAGCAGAACCCGGTCCTCGTCGTCGATGGCGAGGATGGCCACGGCGCCCGGGTGGCCGGCGATCTCGCGCGTCGCACGCGAGCCGTCGGCACGTTCGATGGTGTCGATGCGGAAGGTCAGGTACCGCCCCCTGTGCAGCACCCGCGAATCGACGACGCGCTCGACGAGATCGGCCCCGGAGGATCCCTCCGGGGCCGGTGTGTCGTCCTGGGGCGGCTGCCCGCTCAGGCGGCGACCGCCGCGACGTCGGGCGCGAGCGTCAGCCCGGTCTCGCCATCGAACAGGTGGAGCTTGTCGAGCGGCAGGACCATCGTGAGGATGTCGGCCGGCCGCACGTTGTGCGACGAGTCGACGATGGCGACGACGTCCTGGTCGGCCGCATTCAGGTGGAGGAGCTCCTCGTTGCCGAGGTACTCGACCACGTCGGCCCGGGCACGGAACGACGCCACACCCGAGGCGGCATCGCCGATGTCGAGGTGCTCCGGCCGGAAGCCCGCGACGAGCGTCTTGCCCTCCTTGGGCGTGGCTGCCTCGCGGTACCGGGCGGGGATCGGGATCGACCAGTCGGCCGGTCCCACCAGCCGGGCGCCCTCGCCCGAGCCTTCCATGTGGACCTCGACGAAGTTCATCGCCGGGCTGCCGATGAAGCCGGCCACGAACCGATTGACCGGCGTGTCGTAGAGGACCTGCGGGGTGCCGACCTGCTGGAGCAGGCCCTCGTTCATGACCGCGATCCGCGAGCCCATCGTCATGGCCTCGACCTGGTCGTGGGTGACATAGACGATCGTGGTCTGGAGGCGCTGGTGGATGCGGGCGATCTCGGCTCGGGTCTGGACGCGCAGCTTGGCGTCGAGGTTCGACAGCGGCTCGTCCATCAGGAACACGGCCGGCTCGCGGACGATCGCCCGGCCGAGCGCGACGCGCTGGCGCTGGCCGCCGGACAGCTCCTTCGGCTTGCGATCGAGCAGCTTGTCGAGCTGGATGGTCGCGGCCGTCTCCTTGACGCGCCGGTCGATCTCGGCCTTGGGGACCTTGCGCAGCTTGAGCCCGAAGGCGAGGTTGTCGCGGACGGTCATGTGGGGATAGAGCGCGTAGCTCTGGAAGACCATCGCGATATCGCGGTCCTTGGGCGGGACGTCGTTGACGACCCGGTCGCCGATCCGGAGCGTACCGCTGCTGATCTCCTCGAGCCCGGCGATCATCCGCAGGCTGGTCGTCTTGCCGCAGCCCGATGGTCCGACCAGGACCATGAACTCGCCGTCACCGATCTCGAGGTTGAGATCCTTCACGGCGTGGAACTCGCCGTACATCTTGTTGACGTTCTCGAACGTCACGGTCGCCATGGCGGTACCTCCGCTCCCGGCGGTCCTTCGCGGGCCCATGCATCCAGCCGCCGAGGCGGACGTGGACGGGCCCCGTACGAGGGCTGCTCGGGGTGGCGCCATCGTAGGCGCGCGGTCGGGCCCACGCAAGGATGATTCCGGGGCAGATCAGCCGGTGGCCGACCCCGCCCGACCGAGGACCGTCCTGGCCGTGGCCGGGTCGTTCGTGATGAAGGCCATGGAGATCTCGTTGCCGACCATGCCGATCGGCATCACCGCCTCGATGTTGACGCCGGCGTCGGCCAGCCGGCGGGCGATCGTGGCCAGCGAGCCCGGCGCCTGCCCGACCGAGGCCTCGGTGACCTCGAGCTCGCGGAACGTTGCCCCGGTGTCGGTCAGGATCTGACGGGTCTCGGCCTCGTCGTCGGTCATCAAGGCGAGGCTGCCGCTCGAACCGCAGGTCGAGCCGCTCACCGCCCGGAGGTCCACCCCCTTGGCCGCGATCGCCTCCGTGATCCGGGCCAGCTCACCCGCCTTGTTGTCGAGTTCGACCAGGAACGCGTGCATCGATACCTCCTCGAGGTCGCGTTCCGGCCCGTCCGAGGGGCTCTGGTGTCCCGCTCGTGGGCGGGTCGGGGAGACCATCGATTCTACGCGGGTCGTCCACCCTGCCGGCCCGATGTGTCGTTGGTCGATGTAGGGCTCCGGCACATGGGTGCATCGGTCGAAAGACCGATGGCATCGGCTGTCCACGCGAGGAGCCTGTCGGACATCGGTGGTCCCGGCTACCCGATACGGGAGATCCAGGAGCATCCAGTCGACGTCTGACGGCCCGTCCATCCGAGAAAGGGTTCAGGGAGTGACCCGGCCCGGCCGCCGCGGCACGCGGTCCTCGCAGGTGGTCAGCACGCCCCGCGGGCTCGCTTCGAGCCCGCACGGCGCGACATCCGGGATCGAGAGAGTGAGAGGGAGCGAACCATGGCCAGGCACTCACTTCGCATCGTCATCGTCCTCGGGATGCTCATCACGCTCGTCGGTGGCACCGGGATCTTCGCGGTGTTCAGTGACCGGGCCACGACCGGCCCGAGCGACGTCACGACGACCGCGCTCGGCAAGGCCGCCGACCTCAAGATCGCAGCAGCCCAGCCGCAGGATCCGATGAACAGCGGCCCGTTCATGTGCGCGGACTTCGTGGACGACCTGAGCACGCCGCTCTTCGACTTCACGGCGAGCACGGGCAGCGGGGACGAGCGGTTCCTGTGCGTCCGGAACGACGGCTCGAGCGCCGTCGACCTCACCACGAGCGCCATCGACATCGTCGACACCGACACCGCCTGCACGGGTGACGAGGCCGCGTTCGGCGACACCACATGTGGCGAGGATGCGACGACGATGGTCCCGCAGCAAGGCGAGCTCAGCCCGAACCTCACCATCGAGACGGATCTGTACGACTGCAGCACGGGCTCCGGAGTCGGCCAGGTCGGCGTCCCGGATCTGTCCTCCGCCCTGGCGACTCTTGGCTCGACGCCGGAGGCGCTCGGCAGCCTGCCCCCGGGTGGCTCGATCTGCGTCCGGTTCCGCGTCTTCTGGCGCGCGACCGGCGACGCCGCCCAGGTCAGCCAGTCGGACGAGGCGACGTGGCGGTTCGCCTTCGACGGCACCGTCCCGTCCAACTAGCCGCGGCATCGACGGTGACACGGCAGTGACACGGCGCTGGCGAGGGTGGCAGACCGCCATCCTCGCCGCGGTCATCGTCACTCTCGTGCCGCTGACCGCGTTCCTCGTGAGCGTGTGGCTGCTCGGGTGGCAGCTGCAGCACGTCGAGAGCGGGAGCATGAGCCCGACCTACCCGGTCGGCTCGCTGCTGGTGACAGGGCAGATCGATCCGACCGAGATCGAGGTCGGGATGCCGATCGTCTTCGAGGACCCGCGTGAGTCGGGCCGCCTGGTCACACACCGGGTCGTCGGCGCGGCGCCCGGTGCGGAGCTCGCGTTCCTGACGCGCGGGGACGCGAATGCGACGAACGATCCCGCGCCCGTGCCGGCCCGACTGGTCCGCGGCCGGGTCCTGTGGCACGTCACCGTGCTGGGGACGGTCCTCGACTGGCTCCAGTGGCCTCGCTCGTTCCTGCTCCTCGTGGTCCTGCCGGGGGCGCTCCTGCTCCTGGGCGAGTGGCGCCACCGTCGGCCCCGATGGCGCCCCGCGGCCTCACCCGAAGTCTGAAGGCCGTCGCTTCCGGGTCGAGGCGTCGACGTCTGGCGCGGCCGATGGACCGGCCCGCGGGCCGGCGGAAGGGTGGGGTGGCCTACGGGGCTCGAACCCGTAACCTTCGGAGCCACAATCCGATGCTCTGCCATTGAGCTAAGGCCACCGCGGTGCTCGTGCGTGGCGGACCCGCGCCTCGTGGCGGGACGAGCGACGGGAGTATAGCGGCTCACCTGACGGGCGGCGTCTGACGGCGCCGCCGACGGGGCGCGCCTGGCTCCGACCGCCTCCGCACCGCCCGGACCGCACCCGACCGCACCCTGCTGGACGCTTCTGCAGCAGACCGGCCCCGACCCGCCGGTACCTGGGAGCCAACCATGCCCGGACCTTCGCGCCGCGGACATCCACCGCTTCCCACCATACGGTCACCAGGACACCACGACACCCCCGGACAGCCCCGGAGTACGCAGCGCGCATGTCCCTGGTCGACCGTTCCTTGCCTCGCATCCTGGCCAGCCCGAGCCGCTGGGCCGCCGTCTCGCCGTCGCGCCGACTCGTGGTCGCGGTCGCCCTGCTCTTCTCGATCACCTCGCTCGCCACGTTCGCCGCGCCGAGCCGGATCTTCGCCTGGGATGCCGATTCGTTCAGCTCCACGTCCGAAGCCCAGCTCGTGACGCTCACCAATCGCGCTCGCGCGAACGCCGGGCTCCGTGCCCTCAAGGTCGACTCGACCTTGACATCCGTCGCCCGCTGGCGCAGCAAGGACATGATCGTCCGCGACTACTTCAGCCACACCATCCCGGGTTACGGCAAGGTCTGGGACAAGCTCGACGCCATCGGCTACTGCTACCACGTGGCCGGCGAGAACATCGGCTGGAACAACTATCCCGACGACCTCGCCACGGCCGCGATCCAGAACTCGTTCATGAGCTCGCCCGATCACAAGGCGAACATCCTGGGCACCGCCTGGGACGTGATCGGTATCGGCGCCTACAAGGGCTCGGACGGCAAGAAGATGTGGACCGTCCTGTTCGCCGACAAGTGCGGCTCGACGACGACCGCGACTCCCAAGCCGACCCCCAAGCCGACGCCCAAGCCGACCCCGAAGCCGACGGCCAAGTCCACCCCCCGACCGACCCCGCGACCCACCCCCCGACCGACGTCCACGCCACGCGCGACCACCCGGGCCGCCGCCAGCGCGGCGCCGACCACCGCGGCGACCCCGGCGCCGACGCCGAGCGTCACCGCGAGCGCGACCCTGCCGGCCGCCACCGATGCCGGGGTCATCGGGACCGTCGACCCGAGCCGGTCACCGACCGTCCCGACCCCGACGCCCACCACGAGCGCCACGCCGCCTGGCGACATCGGCATCACCGACGGCTCCGTCGGCATGCGCGTCGTCGATCCGAGCACGACCGACGGACTGCTCGAAGCCATCGTCGGCGGTGTCGCCGGCTTCTTCTTCGGAGGCTGACCCCCATGGCCATCGCGACCCGTTCACCACGCTCCGGCCCGCGCCATGAGGTCGGTCCAGTCGTCCCGGCGCCGGTTCCCGGCGAGACGCCGATCAGCAGGAGCGTCGCGCAGCCGATCCTCGAGGCGCACGACCTGACCAAGACGTATCCGCTCGGCTCGACCGTCGTCGAGGCCCTGCGCGGCGTGTCGCTGTCGGTCGAGTCGGGCGAGTTCGTGGCCCTCATGGGTCCGTCGGGCTCGGGCAAGTCGACCCTGCTCCAGGTGCTCGGCGGTCTCGATCGGCCGACGTCTGGCGAGGTCACCCTCGAGGGCCAGTCGATCGCCCAGCTGTCGGACGACGCCGCGACCCGGTTGCGCCGGGACCGGACCGGCTTCGTGTTCCAGTCGTTCAACCTCATCCCGCTCCTCGACGTGACCGAGAACGTGGCACTGCCGTTCACCATCGCCGGCGGTGATCCGACCCGCGGTGAGGTGAGCGACCGGATCCGCGACGTCATCGCCCTGGTCGACCTGACCGGCAAGGAGAAGCACAAGCCCGACCAGCTGTCGGCCGGCGAGCAGCAGCGGGTGGCCATCGCCCGGGCGCTCGTCACCAGGCCGGCGCTGCTGTTCGCCGACGAGCCGACCGGCAACCTCGACTACACCACCGGCACCGAGATCCTCGATTCGCTCTGGCGCTCGTGCGTCGAGCGCGGCCAGACGGTCGTCCTCGTCACCCACGATTCGAAGGCAGCCGCCTACGCCGACCGGGTCCTGGTCGTCGGGGACGGCCGGATCCGCGACACGATCGAGCTCGGCCGCCGGGACACCCACGACGCCACGCCGCTGATCGCGCGGCTCGCCGACCTCGGGTTGTAGCGGAAGCCACCGATGTCGCTGACGACGCTCGCCCTGCGCAGCCTGCGCGCCCGACCCGCTCGGGTCGGCTTGAGCGTGCTCGGGGTCGCTCTCGGGGTCGCCGTGCTGTTCGCAGGGCTGGCCACCGACGCCGGCGTCGACACCTCGGTCGCGACGACCGTGCGTGACCTCGTCGGCCGCGCCGATCTGCGCGTGGCGGCCTTCAGCGAGACCGGGCTGTCGGCCGGGACGGTGCAGGCGATCGCCGGGACGCCCGGCGTCGCGGTCACGACACCGGTCCTCGAGCGGCGGACCTACCTCGAGCCGCCGCTGTCAGGGGCGACCGCCCTCCTCCCGCCCGTGACCGTCCTCGGCATCGATCCGCGGGTGGATGGCCGGCTGCACGACCTGGTCCTGGTGGCCGGGTCCGCCCTCGCCGATCCGGGCGAGCACAGCGCGCTGATCACAGAGCGGCTCGCTGCCCAGGATGGGCTGGGGCTCGGCTCACCCATCAGCATGCGGGGAGCCGGCGACCAGATCACCTACCGGGTCGTCGGGATCGTCGCCGGTGACGGACCGCTGACCGGGGATCTCGGGCGGACGGTCATCGTCCCGTTGGCGACGGCCCAGGCCGTGTTCGGGATGAGCGGGGTGAGCCGCGTGGACATCGGCCTCGCGCCGGGCGCGGACCCGGCGGCCGTCACGTCTGCCCTCGAGTCACGCCTCACGAGGGAACCGTACGTGCTGTCGTCGCCGCAGGACCTCGCCACGGCGCTGCGCGCCTCCACCACCGACTTCCGGGCGACGACCGCCCTGATCGCCGCGGTCGCCCTGTTCGCCGGCGCGTTCCTGATCTTCAACACGCTGTCGATGACCGTCACCGAGCGGATCCGCGAAGTCGGGCTGCTGCGCGCAGCCGGCGCTCGTCGGGGGCAGGTGATGTCATTCATGCTCACCCAGGCCCTGGCCATCGGGATCGTCGGCTCGCTCGTCGGCCTTGCCATCGGTGCGCTCCTGGCCGTCGTCATGGTCACCTTCGTCCGGACCATCGGGTCGGTCACCCTCGACCGACCGGCCTTCCCGCCGGATGCGATCGCGATCGCGGTCGTGGTCGGCGTGGCGGTGACGTTGGCCGCGGCGCTCGAACCGGCGCGCCGTGCCAGCCGGATCCAGCCCGTCGAAGCGCTCAAGGCGCGGCTCGATCGGGCAGGGGCGCGGAGCGCGCGGCTGCGCTGGCTGACGGTCGTCTTCGTGGTCGTCGCCATCGTCGGGTTGCTGGTCCTGCCGCGCCCGGTCGGTGACGCGGGTGTCATCGAGGCGCTGCTGGTCTACGGCGCGCTGCTCGTCGGCACCCTGCTGATCCCGTTCCTGCTGCCCGCCATGGCCCGGATCGCCGGGGCGCCGTTCGCGCTGCTTCTCCGCTTCGAGGCTCGCATCGCCCGGAGCTCGGTCGTGCGCGATCCGAGCCGGACGGCGCTCACGCTCGGCGGCCTGACCATCGGGCTGGCCATGATCGTCGCGCTCGGCGGCGTCGGGCAGAACGCGCGCGCCGCCGCGGCCGGCTGGATCGCCGACGTCATCCCGGGCGAGCTGGTCGCGACCTCGATCCGGCCCATCGCCGCCGATGAAGGCGTGGCCGACCAGATCCGCACCGACGTGCCCGGGATCACCCGGGTCAGCCCGATCGGGACCTTCGACATCGCGCTGGCCGGTGTCCGGACGGACGCCGCGGCCGTCGTCGGCGCCGACATGCTGGCCGATGGCCGACTCCGGTTCGTGGCCGGTGACCGGGCGACCGCTCTGGCCGCTCTCGATGCCGGCGGCGCGACCATCGTGCCCGCGGCGCTGGCCGACCGCCTCGGGCTGACGGTCGGTGGCACGATCGCGGTCCCTGCCGCCGACGGCGGCCAGCTCGAGCTCAGGATCGCGGGTGTCGTCGAGCGATCGATCCCGGGCAAGGCCGGCGAGGCGATGCTCGTCGGCTGGACCGACGCGACCACTCGCCTCGGAGTCGCGGGCGCCGATCTCTTCGCCATCCGTTTCGCGCCCGATGCGCCGGCCTCGGCCCGCGACGCACTTCGGTCGTCGGCCGACGAGCTGGCCCTCGAGGTCGTCCCGCTCGACCGGATCGAGGGGGCCATCAGCGATGCGCTGGGCCGGATCTTCGGATCGTTCGACGCTCTCGCGGCGATCGCCGTCGTCATCGCCGCGCTCGGCATCGTCAACACGCTGACGATGAACGTCATCGAGCGGGTCCGCGAGATCGGCATCCTGCGCGCAGCGGGGATGACCCGCCGCCAGGTGTGGCGCTCGGTCGTGGTCGAAGCCGGGGTGCTCGGGCTCGCAGGAGCCATCCTCGGGATCGGGCTGGGTCTCGTGGTCGGCGCGATCATGGTCGCCCTGACCGGCGGGCGACCCGACATCGCCGCCGGGATCCCGTGGTCGATCGTCGGGCTGGCCCTCGTTCTCGGGGTCGTCGTGGCCATGCTCGCGGCCGCCTATCCGGCCCGGATCGCCAGCCGCCTGTCGATCGTGAGAGCCGTCCAGTACGAGTGACGCGATGCTAGACTCGGGTCGTTGGTCGCCACCGCGTGACCCTGATCCGGAGTCCAGATGACCATCGCCATCCCCAGGCTCGACCGCTCGACTGCCGCGGATCGGGGCCTCACCATCGCCGATTTCCTCGTCCCCATCCGGCTCGGCGAACGGATCAACGCCCGGGCTCGCGACGTCGCCCTCGTCGTGGCGGGAGCCCTGTTCATCTACCTCACCTCGAAGGTCAGCATCCCGGTCGCGGGCTCACCCGTCCCCATCACGGGTCAGACCTTCGGCGTCCTCCTCGTCGGCGGTGCGCTCGGGCTGCGGCGCGGCGCCGTCGCCGTCGCCTTGTACGTCCTGCTCGGGGTCGTCGGGCTGCCGTTCTTCGCGGAGGGCAAGGGCGGGCTCACGGTCATCTGGGGCGCCACCGGCGGGTACCTGATCGGGTTCATCCTGGCCGGTGCCGTGGTCGGACGGCTGGCCGAGCTGGGCTGGGATCGCAAGATCGGCGGTGCCCTCGGGGCGATGGTGGTCGGCAGCGCGATGATCTACGCGGTCGGGCTCCCGTGGCTGAAGGTGGTCACCGGCCTGACGGTCGAGCAGACCATCGCCCAGGGTCTGACCCCGTTCCTCGTCGGCGACATCATCAAGATCATCCTTGCGGCAGTCCTGTTCCCGGTCGCCTGGTGGGTGGTCGGGCGGCGTCCGGACGACCGGTAGGGCGCGGCCGCCGCATGCGCGGCCGGGAGCCTAGCGAGCCTCTGCCGGTGGCGCGACCGCGGGCGTGGCGTCGCGCCCGGCGGCCTCGGCCGTGAGTCCCGCGCTCAGACTCCGATACGAATCCCGCAGCAGCCGAGCGACCTTGGGCCAATAGGCCGCTCCCAAGCCGGCGGGACCGTCCGGATCGTCGGTCGCGCCGCGGTCACGAACCTCGGCGGCCATCCCGCGCAGTCGGCCGGCCTCCGCCACCCGCTCGCGCGGCACGTCATAGAGGCTGGCGTACAGGTCGGTGATCGCGTCACCCGCCGCCGCGCCCGCGGCCAGGCCGACCTCCCGCCGCACCACCCACCAGCGAAGCTCGTTCCGCGCGACCGCCTCCGGATCGACATGGTCGGGCAGCCTGAGTGCCCTGTACCCGCGACCGATGTCCGGGGCGTAGCGCTCGTAGTCGCCCGTCGCGCGCGCGAACCCGGCCGCGGCGCGGGTCAGGAGTAGGCTCGCCCACAACGCCCGCGGCCAGGACACGTGAGCCTGCTCGTGGATCGCCTCCACGAGCAGGCCGAACAGGCGCGCCGGCTGGCGGCGGTAGTAGGCCTTCCACATCCTCGTCTCGAGCCGGGCAAGTCGGTCAGGGTCGAAGTCGGATCCCCAGCGCGTCCCCGTGCTCATCGACGGCGTCCCTCCAGCGTGTCCGATATCGTGCTCCGATGGATACGCGAGTGGCGCGTGCGTGGATGAACGGGGTCGCCGGCACTGCCGATTCCCGGCCAGTCGGCGGGGCCGCCGGGCCCGACCCGGGCCTGTACGGTCCCGGCTCCGAGGCGTGGCTGCTCAACCGCGAGGCGATGCTCCTGCTCGGCGCCGGGCCGCGGGCCCTGCTCCTCCAGCTGGCGCACCCGGCGGTCGCCGCCGGCGTCGCCGACCACTCCGACTTCCGGGCCGATCCGTGGCGCCGTCTCGCCGGCACCCTCCGAAGTTACCTCACCATCGTGTACGGGACGAGCGCGGCCGCCCGCGGGGAGATCCGGCGGCTCAACACGCTCCATCGTGGGATCACCGGACCCGGCTATGCCGCGCGCGACCCGGAGCTCTCGCTGTGGGTCCACGCCACGTTGATCGACTCCACCATCGCCGTGGCCGACGCCTGGCTCGAGCCGCTCGGACGCGAGCGGCGCGCCGCGTTCTACGCCGAGACGCGGCCGATCGGCCGGGCGTTCGGGGTGCCCGACGCGGTGCTGCCGGCGGACCTCGCGACGTTCGATTCGTACATGGCCGGGATGCTCGGGCCATCGGGCCCGGTCCGCGTCTCGGCGGTCGCGCGCGAGCTGGCGGAGGCCGTGCTGCGACCGCCCCTGGCGCCGATCGCCCCCATCCTCGGCAGGGTGCCGCCGTGGGCATACGCATGGACCCTGTGGCCGTCGGTCGGGCTGCTCCCGGAGACCGTCCGCGAGGAGTACCAGCTGCCCTGGGGAACCGTCGAGCGGCTCGTGTCGGCGTGGCTGGTCGCGGGCTGGCGGGCATGGCGCCCGCTTCTGCCCGAAACCTTCCGCCAGATGCCGAAGGCCCTCGCCGCGGACCGTCGCATGGCCCACCGGCCGACCGGTGGCCCTGCCGGTCGCGGGGCTCCCGGCATCCCCGGGTCGGACGGAACCGCGTAGACGGGTCGGCGAGCCGTTCCGGGCGGCGCCGCCCAGGGTCAACCCTCGGTCATGGCCCAGGAATGGAGAGTGGTCATGTAGTTGGCTCGTTCGAACTCGGACGGGTCCGCGACGGTCGCCGCACTGGCACTCCCGCGCAGCTCCGAGACCGAGGTGTAGTCATGGTCGGCCATCCATCCGCGAAGTTCGGTCTCGACCGAGGCCACATGCTCGGGTCCGTGTCGCAGCAGGGCCGAGGTCATCATGACCACGTCGGCGCCGACGAGGAGGCCCTTGGCCACATCGGCGCCCGAGTGTGCGCCCGACGTCGCCGCGAGCGAGACGTCAGGATCGAGCTGGGGTCGGAGGATCGCGATCCAGCGGACCGGCAGTCGCATCTCCGACGGCCGGCTGAGCTCGAGTCGCGGGACGACCTCGATCGTGTCGAGATCGAGGTCCGGCTGATAGAAGCGATTGAACAGCACCAGCCCGTCGGCCCCGGCGTCGGTCGCGGCCGCGGCGAAATGGGCGAATGCCGAGTAGAACGGGCTGAGCTTGACCGCAAGCGGGATCGTGATCGAGCCACGGACAGCCGCGATCAGCGCGAGGTCGCGTGCCTCGAGGTCGTCGGCGGACCGCCGCGGGTCGGCCGCGACGTGGTACAGGTTGAGCTCCAGGGCGTCGGCTCCGGCGTCCTCGAGCCGCCGCGCATAGGTCACCCAGCCACCCGGGCTGCTGGCATTGAGGCTGCCGATGATCGGGATCGTGACGGAGGCCTTGACCCGCTCGAGTCCGGTCACGTACCGCTCGGCAGCGCCGTCGAACGATCGAACAGCCGGAAAGTAGTCGAGGGCCTCGGCGAACACTTCCGTGCCCTGCTCGAGCGAGCGCGTGAGCCCGATCTCCTCGGCCAGGATCTCCTCCTCGAACAGCGATGGCAGGACGATCGCGCCGGCGCCTGCCCGTTCGAGCCGCCGAGCGATGACCGGGTCGGCGTTGTGCGGCGCGGCCGAGGCGACGATCGGGGAACGGATCTCGAGCCCGAGGTAGCGGGTCCGCAGGTCGACCGTCATGACCCCTCCTCGTCGACCTCGGAGGGATCCGGGCCGCTGCCGACCCCCGACAGGAGGCCCCCATCGGGTCGGCTGACGTGCGGGACGGTGCGCTCGATCCCGGCCAGTTGCTCGTAGTAGCGCCAGCGCTCGTCGGCATCGGCCTGAGCCAGGGTCGCGAGGTCGGCGGCCCGTTCGGGGTGGGTCCGCTGGAGGACCGCGAAACGCGTCTCGGTCGCGACGAAGTCGGCGATCGGGATCGTCGGCGTCGCGGAATCGAGCTTGAACGGCTTGCCGCTCTCGATCTCGGACGGATGGAACCGGTAGAGGGGCCAGTAGCCGCTCCTGACCGCGTCCTTCTGGTGGGTCATCGACTTCGCCATGTCGATCCCGTGGGCTATGCAGGTGCTGTAGGCGATGACCAGCGACGGACCCGGCCAGGCGTCGGCTTCGAGCAGCGCCCGTGTCGTCTGCTGGTCGTTGGCGCCCATCGAGATCTGCGCGACGTAGACGTTGCCGTAGGAACGGGCGATCGCGCCGAGATCCTTCTTGGCGTTGCCCTTGCCGGCTGCCGCGAACTTGGCGACCGCGCCCCGAGGCGTCGCCTTCGACGATTGGCCCCCGGTGTTCGAGTAGACCTCCGTATCGAGGACCAGGATGTTGACGTTCCGGCCCGATGAGAGGACCTGGTCCACCCCGCCGAAACCGATGTCGTACGCCCAGCCATCGCCGCCGATGATCCACACGCCCTGGCGGACGAGGTCGCTCGCGAGGGCCAGCAGATGGCGGGCGTCCGCCGCCGCCGGACCGTCGACCCGCGCGAGCGCGGCGCACAGCCGGGCGACTCGCGCACGCTGGACGACGATCTCGGACTCGGTGTCCTGGCGGGCGTCGAGCAGGTCGCGGGCGAGCTCGTCGCCGATCTCGGGCGCCAGTCGTTCCACCAGCCGGCGCGCCTGGTCGGTCTGCACGTCGAGCGCGAGGCGCATCCCGAGGCCGAACTCGGCGTTGTCCTCGAACAGCGAATTGCTCCAGGCGGGTCCACGCCCCGCCGCGTCGACCGTCCACGGCGTCGTCGGCAGATTCGCGCCGTAGATCGACGAGCAACCGGTCGCGTTGGCGACGATCATCCGGTCGCCGAAGAGCTGGCTGACCAGACGGATGTACGGCGTCTCGCCGCAGCCAGCGCAGGCGCCGGAGAACTCGAACAGCGGTTCGAGCACCTGTGAGCCCTTGACCGTGTCGTGCGGCAGCGCGTCGCGATCGAGCCGCGGGATCGACTGGAAGTACTCCCATCGCCGGCGTTCGACCGCGCGGTGCTCGGCGACGGGCGCCATGTTGATGGCCTTGTGGCTCGAATCGGTCTTGCTCTTGGCCGGGCAGACGTCGACGCACACGCCACAGCCGGTGCAGTCGTCCGGCGCGACCTGGATCGTCAGTCGGTGGTCCGGGAGCTCACGCGATCGGAACTCCTTGTGAAGGAAGTCGACCGGCGCGGCCTCGACCGAGGCCGCCGGGAAGACCTTCATCCGGATGGTGGCGTGCGGGCAGACCATGGCGCACTTGCCGCAGTCGATGCAGATGGCCGGATCCCAGATCGGGATCGTCTGGGCGATGGCCCGCTTCTCGTATCTGGCCGTACCGGTCGGGAAGGTGCCGTCGACCGGCAAGGCGCTGACCGGCAGCTGGTCGCCCTCGCCGGCGATCAGTCGGGCCGTGAACCGGGCCACGACATCGGGGACCTCGTCGGGGACCGGGATCGTGGTCGGCTGCGCATCGGTGACGCGACCCAGGGTGACGTGTCCGAGACGCTCGAGCGACCGGTCGATGGCGGCGAAGTTGCGCGCCACGACGGCCTCGCCGCGCTTGGCATACGTCCGCTGGACGAACGCCTTGATCTGGACGATGGCGTCATCGGGCGGCAGGATCCCGGCCAGCTTGAAGAAGCACGGCTGCATCACGGTGTTGATCCGGCTGCCCATCCCTGCCTCAGCCGCGACTGCCAGCGCATCGATCACCCACAGATCGATGTGCTTGTCGACGAGCTGGCGCTGGACGCCGCCGGGCAGGTGATCCCAGACCTCGTCGGGCCCGTACGGCGAGTTGAGCAGGACGGTCGCGCCATCCTTGGCGGTCTCGAGCACCTTGGTTCGGCCAAGCATCCCGAACTGGTGGCAGGCCACGAAATCGGCGGAGTCGACCAGATAGGTCGACCGGATGGGCTGCGGCCCGAAACGCAGGTGCGACACGGTGATCGACCCCGACTTCTTGGAGTCGTACACGAAGTAGCCCTGGGCGAACAGGTCGGTGCTCTCGCCGATGATCTTGACCGAGGCCTTGTTGGCACCAACCGTCCCGTCGGACCCGAGCCCGAAGAAGACCGCCTGCACCTCCCCGGCGGGGCGTTCGATCGCGAAGTCGTGGTCGATCGGCAGGCTCAGATGGGTCACGTCGTCGTCGATCCCGACGGTGAACTGCCGCTTCGGACGCGCGCTCGCCAGCTCCTCGAAGATGGGCTTGATCATCGACGGCGTCATCTCCTTGGACGACAGCCCGTAGCGCCCGCCGATGATCCGTGGCGCCGTCGCGAACGGCGGTTCGTCGCGGTCCATCGCCTCGGCCAGCGTGGCGACGACATCGAGGTAGAGTGGCTCGCCGACGGCGCCCGGCTCCTTGGTCCGATCGAGCACCGCGATGGCCCGGACGCTGGGCGGAAGCGCGGCGATCAGCTGCTCGGATGGGAACGGCCGGAACAGGCGGATGCGAAGCATCCCGACCTTCTCCCCGCGATCGATCAGCGCGTCGCAGGTCTCCTCGACGGCTCCGCCGGCCGAGCCCATCACGACGATCACCCGATCCGCATCGGGCGCGCCGTGGTAGTCGACCAGCCCGTAGCGCCGACCCGTCCGCGTCGCGAGCTCGTCCATGACCTGCTCGACGACGCCGGCGACGGCGAGGTGGTAGGGGTTGGCGGCCTCGCGCGCCTGGAAGAAGACGTCCGGGTTCTGGGCCGTCCCACGGACGACGGGCGCATCCGGGCTCAGACCTCGAGCCCGGAATGCCAGCACGTCGTCGTCCCGGACGAGCGCCCGGATGTCGTCCTCACCGAGCACCGCGATCTTGTCGATCTCGTGCGACGTCCGGAACCCATCGAAGAAATGGATGAACGGGATGCGGGCACGCAACGTCGCGGCGTGCGCCACCAGGGCCAGGTCGTGCGCTTCCTGGACCGTGCCCGCGGCCAGCATCGCCCAGCCGGTCGTGCGCGCATGCATCACGTCGCTGTGGTCGCCGAAGATCGACAGGGCGTGGGTCGCGATCGTCCTGGCGGCGACGTGGATGACGGCCGGCGTCAGCTCGCCGGCGATCTTGAACATGTTGGGGATCATCAGCAGCAGGCCCTGCGACGCGGTGAACGTCGTGGCCAGCGCGCCCGTCTGGAGCGCCCCGTGGAGGGCCCCGGCGGCACCTGCCTCCGATTGCATCTCGACGACGTCGGGGACGCTGCCCCACAGGTTCGGCCGCCCCGCCGCCGACCAATCATCGCAATGCTCGGCCATCGGGGAGGCCGGCGTGATCGGATAGATCGAGATGACCTCGCTGACGGCATAGGCGATGCGAGCTGCCGCCTCATTCCCGTCGAGGCACTCGAAGCGCTGGTCCACGGACTGGCCTCCCTTCGCGCCCACATCCGCGGACCGCGAACAGCCGACCGATGCGATGCCCCGCGCCTCCCGGTGCACGGGGCATCGTCGGTCAGCTGGTCATGGGCGGATCGCCACCTTCAGCACCCCGTCGCGACGGTTGCTGAACAGGTCGTACGCGGCGACGATGTCGTCGAGCGCGAAGCGATGGGTGATCAGCGGCAGCGGGTCGAACCGACCCGACTGGACGGTGGCGATCAGCCGACGCATCCGCTCCTTGCCGCCCGGGCACAGGGTGGTGACGACGCGATGACCGCCGAGCCCGGCCGCGAACGCGTCGTAGGGCATCTCGAGCTTGCCGGAGTAGACGCCGAGGCTCGACAGGGTGCCACCCGGTCGCAGGCAGCGGAGCGCGTTCTCGAACGTGCCCTGGGTGCCGAGGGCCTCGACCGTCACGTCGGCGCCGCCGCCGGTCAGGCGCTTGACCTCGGCGATGACATCGAGCTGGGTGAAGTCGAGGGCGACGTCCGCCCCCATCCGCTTGGCCATCTCGAGGCGGACCGGGTCGCTGTCGACGCCGATGACGAGCGAGGCACCCATCAGCTTGGCGCCGGCCGTGGCGCACAGGCCGATCGGGCCCTGGGCGAAGACGACGACCGCGTCGCCGATCTTCACGCCGCCCGACTCCGGGCCGCTGAATCCGGTCGAGGCGATATCGGCGAGGAGCACGACCTGCTCGTCGGTGACGTCTTCGGGGATCGGGGTCAGGTTGGCCTGGGCCGACGGGACGAGGAGATACTCGGCCTGGGCGCCGTCGATGGTGTTGCCGAAGCGCCAGCCACCGAGGGCTTCGTAGCCACCGCCGTGGCCGCACTGGCTGAGATGTCCGGACAGGCAGGCACGGCACTGCCCGCACGGCGTGATCGCCCCGACGAGCACGCGCTGACCGAGTTCGTAGCCGGTGACCCCGGCGCCGAGCTCTTCGATCACGCCGACTGGCTCGTGGCCGATGATCAGCCCTGGTCGGACCGGATACTCGCCCTTGAGGATGTGGATATCGGTCCCGCAGATCGTCGTCATCGTCACGCGGATGACGGCTTCACCGACGCCGGCGTGGGGCTTCGGGGCCGATTCGACGCGGATGTCACCGGGGCCGTGGAAGACAGTGGCACGCATTGTGCCCGTCTCGGGGACAGGTGGTCGACGGGTTTCAGTGAGGGTCACGGCGGACCTCCGTATCGGTCGGTCGAGGGCGGGACGGGTCGCGCGTCATGTGGCCAGCCGGCCGCCTTCCGGACAGCATCGTGGGCGTCGGCGGTGTCTCGCCCTAGGGCCAAATGTCACGCTCGGCCGGGACCACGGTCAGGGCGGCTGCCCGTGAGCGGGACGGAGTGCCATTCGTCCGGGCCGATCGTGTCGGACGGCACTCGCCCACGGGTCGGCGATGGCGTTTGCTTCCGGAAGGAGCCGTGGATCGTGCTCCGATCTCCTCTGGGAGGACCACCGATGAAGGTCATCGTCGTCTATGAATCGCACTGGGGAAACACCGCCGCCGTGGCACGGGCCATCGCAGACGGCTTCGGACCCGAGGCGCGGGTGCTCACGACGGACGAAGCGTCTCCAGCGACGGTCGCCGACGCCGACCTGATCGTCGCGGGCGCCCCGGTCATGGCATTCAGCCTGCCGAGCGACAGGATGCTTGCGACCATGGCCCGCGACACGAAGGCACCGACGCCACCCGACCTGTCGCACCCCTCCATGCGCTCCTGGCTGGACCAGCTGCCGTCGGGCCATGGGCGTTCGGCGGAGTTCGAGACGGCGATGCACTGGTCGCCGGGCGGCGCGACCGGGGCCATCGGAGACAGGCTGGAACGGGCCGGTTTCACGCGTCTCGCCAAAGGGCGCAGGTTCGTCGTCAAGGGCTCGTATGGGCCGCTGCGCGCGGGCGAGCTGGAACGGGCCAGGGCGTGGGGGACCGAGCTCGCCGCAGCCATGCCCGCCTGACGGAGTCGAGTCGTCGACCGATGGACACCAGGGTGACGCGCCCGATACCGAACCCGGAGGCATCCGCCGAGGCTGATGGGGCGTTCACCGTCCGCGCGACCGAGGTCGTCGGAAGGGTCGACCATTGGGGGTTCGTGGCGCATCCGGATCTGCCGGACGGCCCCGGTCCGGCTTTCCTCCTGGTGGCACTCAGGCCGTCTCCGACGCTGCGCCACTACGACCCCGAGGCCATCGACTACTGGGTGGCGAAAGGCGGTCGGGGGCAACGGCGGACCCTGACCCACACGACCCGGATGCCCCTGTCCGAGGACTACTCGTGGGGTCCGATCCGGCTCGTGGACCGACTGGGTGTCTCGAACGAGTACCTGACCTTCGGCGGCCGCCTGGACGCGGCATCGATCGACGATGTGGTGGTGGTCGCGTTCTCATCGCCGGCGCCACTCCTTCGGCGTGGCGGCCACTCACAAGGCTGGGATGCGGGGGCGGACGCGATCGGCGGCTTCTTCGCGCGGATGATGGTGGCCATCGACTTCGAGCCCGGGTTCGAGGCCTCCTTCGCCGAGGCGGGGCCGATGACGAGGTACGCCGCGTTCGTGCGCGATTCGCTGCAGCGCCTGGCGGTGGCGACCCTCGGGCCGGTCGATGACGACCTCCGCCGGCTCCTCCGGCACGAGGCGACGAGGCTGAAGACCTCCTGTGCGGCGGAGTGGGCTGCCGCCGGTGCTCTGCTCGAGTCGGCGTCCGCCTGCCGACCCTCGACGCGGGCCTGACGATCCGGGGCCGGCGGGCCATCCGCCGGCCGACCGGCAGCTCCGTTCCGCCCGCGTAGACTGCGGGTCGTGACGACAGACCAGTCCGCCCTCGCAGATCCGTCCGCGACGGACCGTCTTGCGGCCGCCATCGCCGGCCGCCTGCCCGGCATCAGGCTCCTCACCGACCCGCTCGACCGGGAGAGCCATCGCTATGACGAGACCGCCTACAACAGGGCCGGTCTGCCCGGCGCGATCGTCTTTCCGACGACGACCGACCAGGTCGCCGAGCTGGTCCGGATCGCCGCCGAGCTGCGCATCCCGGTCGTCCCGCGCGGCTCGGGCACCGGGCTGTCCGGTGGCGCGGCCGGCATCGAGGGTGGCCTGACGATCGTCTTCACGGCCATGGACCGGATCCTCGAGATCGATCGCGAGAACCTTGTGGCGGTCGTCCAGCCCGGCGTCATCAACGCTCATCTCAAGGCGGCCGTCGCCGCCGAGGGGCTGTTCTATCCGCCCGACCCGGCCAGCTACGAGCTGTGCTCCATCGGCGGGAACCTGGGCACCAACGCGGGCGGCCTGTGCTGCGTCAAGTACGGCCAGACCCGCGATTCGGTCCTCGCCCTCGAGGTCGTCATGGCCGACGGCACGATCATCAGGACCGGTGGCAAGAACGTGAAGGACGTCGCCGGCTACTCGCTGACGCATCTGTTCGTCGGCAGCCAGGGCACCCTCGCGATCACGACCGAGGCCACCCTCCGCCTTCGACCGGCGCCGCCGCCCCGGTCGACGATGCTGGCGTTCTTCCCGACCCTCGACGGCGCCGGGGACGCGGTGGCCGGGATCGCCGCCGCCGGGCTGTCACCGGTCACCCTCGAGCTCCTCGACCGGTTCACCATCGCCGCGGTCGACGACATGAACGACCTCGGTCTCGACCGGACGGCGGCCGCCATGCTGATGATCGAATCCGATCTGCCCGGCGTCGCCGCGACAGACGAGCTCGAACGCGCCGAGGCCGCCTGTCGCGTCGCGGGCGCGACCGACGTCATCCGCGCGGCGGACGCCCAGGAGGCCGACTGGCTGCGCCAGGCCAGGCGGGCCGCGCACTACGCTCTCGAGCGTCTCGGCGAGGTCCGCATGGAAGACATCGGCGTGCCGCGCGCGCGCGTGCCCGACATGCTGCGCGAGATCGAACGCATCGCGGCCCGCCACGACGTCCGGATCGGGACGTTCGGGCATGCCGGCGACGGCAACCTCCACCCGGACCTGGTGTTCGAGCGGGGCGACCCCACCGCGGAGGCCAAGACCGAAGCGGTCAAGAAGGACCTCTATCGCGCGGCGCTGGACCTGGGCGGCACGGTGACGGCCGAACACGGGATCGGCAGCGCCCGGCGCGACTGGCTCGAGGTCCAGAAGGGCGCCGACGCGGTTCGCGTGATGCGCGCCATCAAGACCGCGCTCGACCCGCTCGGCATCCTCAATCCGGGGCGGGTCGTCTAGCCTCGACCGCCCTGCCGGCGCCATCGCACCGGCCGCCGGCCACCCGATTCATCCGAACCTCGCGATCCGACGCATACCCGGCGTATCGCTCGACGGACCTCGCGACCCCGTCGATCGCTTCGCCCATCCGGGTCGGCCGGTCTCCGCGGGGACCGGTGCACCCGCCAGCCCCACGGGTCCAGGAGAGCATCGGCATGAAACGTCCATTCACGATCACCGCGTTCGGGGCGGCACTCGTCGTGCTGACCATCGGCGCGGCCCCTCTGCTGTCGAGCGCGGCCGACCACATCGACGCGTCCCAGTTCGGCAGCCTCGGCAACTCGGGCGGCGCGTTCGCCCCGACATCGGTCCACGGCGAGCGCGACATCAACGACGTCTACGCATTCCAGGGCGCGAACGCATCGCGGACCGTCCTGGTGATGACGACCAACCCCGCGATCAACGCGTTCGGTGGCAAGTTCGGCGCGAATGTCCGCTACATCATCAACGTCGATCGCACTGGCGACGCGGTCCAGGATCTGGCCTTCGTCGTCCGGTTCGACGACGGCGCCGCCGGTCACCAGAAGTACACGGTCACCCGCTACACGGGCGCCAATGCCGTGTCGCTCGGCCAGGGCAGCCTGCGCGGCTCGGGCTCGACGGCCGGCAACGGGATGTCGACACTGCAGGGCGATGGCCGGGTCTTCGCCGGCGTGCGCTCCGATCCGTTCTTCTTCGACCTCACCGGCTTCGTCGGCACCCTGTTCCACATCGGATCCGACGCGCTCGGTGACCATCCCAGCGATTTCTTCAGCGGCCTCGACACCAACGCGATCGTCATCGAAGTGCCCGACGACCAGCTCGGGGGCAAGATCGGCGTCTGGGGCCAGACGACCTGGTGGAACGGCAGCACCTGGATGCCCGGCGATCAGATGGGCCGCCCGGCGATCAACACGGTGTTCAACAACAAGATCGTCGACCCGAACGCGGCGACGACCAAGAATCTGTTCAATGCCACGCGTCCGTCGAGGCAACGGACCGCGGACGGCGGCCAGTTCCGGACCAACATCATCGCCACGCTGACCAACATCAACGCGGCGCTGGGGACCGGGCATCCCGACTACACCAACGCTCAGGCACAGGGCCTGGCGGACTTCCTCCTCCCCGACATCCTGACGTACGACACAGCGACCCGGGCCGGTGGCCTCAACGGTCGCGCGTTGTCCGATGACGTCATCGACATCGAGCTCGGGATCACCACCAACGGCGCGGTGGCCTCGGATGGCGTCGGGCCACACGGGGACTACCAAGGCTCCTTCCCGTACCTCGGGAACCCGCACCCCTGACCCATCTCCGGGGACGGCCCGACGGGTCGTCCCCGGATCCTGCACTCAGCCAAGGGGCGTCTCGATGAGCACCACGACCACACCGGCGCCGACCCGCGCCGGCCTCCCCCGGCCACGGATCCTCGGGGTCCTGGCCGCCGCGTTGATCGTCGCGACGGCGAGCTACGTCTGGACCGGGACCCACGCGCCCGGGCCGACCGCGCCGGCTCAGGTCGCCCAGCCTGCGGATCCCACGAGCATCGATCCGGTCGGTGGGGCCGCGGGCCTGATCGGCGCATCGACCGCGCAGATCGACCAGGGGATCACCGTCTGGGCCGCCAATCTCGCCAGGGAACCGCGCGACTTCTTCTCGGCCACCACGCTTGCCTCGCTGTACTACGCACGCGGACGGCTGAGCGGCGACCTCGCCGACGAACAGAAGGCCCTCCAGTTCGCCCGGACCGCGGTGATGGTGGCTCCGACCGAGGCCGGTGGACGCGCGATGGAGGCCGCCATCCTGTACTACCTGCACGACTTCACCGCTGCCCAGGCGAAGGCTGCGGCGCTGTACCGGGATGACCCGAGCCAGCTCGGCGCGCTCGCGACCATGGCCGATGCCACGCTCGAGCTCGGTGACATCGCCGGCGCGCGGGCCGACTACGATGCGCTCGAGCGACTGGCGTCAGGCACGGCGGTCGATATCCGCCTGGCCCGCCTCGCCTTCGTGACCGGTGGTGCCGAGACGGCGCTGGCCCTGGCCCAGAAGGCTCGCGACGAGGCAGTCGCCGATGTCGCAGCGGGCGGATCGGACGACCTCGGTTTCTCCGACTACGCCGTGGGCGAGTACGCCCGGACGGCCGGCGACGCGGCGACCGCCGGTGCCGCCTTCCGGGCGGCGCTGGTGGTCCGCTCGACCGATCTGGGGTCGCTCGTCGGGCTCGCCAGGATCGATGCCTATCAGGGCGACACCTCGGGAGCCATCACGGCCCTTCGGACGGCGACGGCCATCGCGCCACAGCCGGAGACGGTCGGCCTGCTCGGGGACCTCCTCGCCGCGACCGGCGACACGACCGGCGCGGCGAGGCAGTTCGCGACCGTCCGGTTCATCGAGAAGCTGGGCGAGATCCAGAGCACCGTCTATGACCGGGTGATCCTCCGCTTCGAGCTCGACCATGGCGGGGCCTCGGAGGGCATCCTCGCCAAGGCGCGGACATCGCTGGCCGCGCGCCCGGATTACACCGGCTACGACACCGTCGCCTGGGCGCTCTACCGCCTCGGGCGCTATGACGAGGCCGCCGCCCAGATGTCCCTGGCCACGGCCGACGGCTCGGGCGATGCCCGACTGCTCTTCCACAAAGGGGCCATCGAGCTCGGCCAGGGCGACGCGACGGCCGGTCGAGCCGACCTGCAGGCGGCCGTGGCGCTCGGCCCGGCGCTCGATCCGACGGAGCGCGCGGAGGCCCGGCACCTGCTCGGGGGGTAGGAGCGGCCGTTCCGATCGCGCGTCATTGACAGGGCCCGACCACGCCCGGATGATGTGCGGGCGATGCATGCACATCTGTTCTGCACATCTGTACATTGAGCGACTTCGACCAGCTGGTGCGGGCCAGCCGGCTGTACTACGAGCTCGGTGAGACGCAGAACGCGATCGCGAGCCGGCTCGGCGTGACCCGGCCGCAGGTGTCGCGCCTGCTCAAGCGGGCACGCGCCGAGGGCATCGTCGAGATCCGCATCATCGACCGAACGGCGGTCGACAGCCCGGCCGCCACGGACCTCGAGCGGCGCTTCGGTCTCGACGCGGTCCACCTGGCCCCCACGATCGCCGGTCCCGAGGACCTGACGCGGCGGATGGTCGGCCGGCTCGCCGCCGAGGTCTTGCGCGGCGCCATCCGCGATGGCGCGACGATCGGGATCGGCGACGGCGCCTCGGTCTCGGCGGTCGCGGCGGCACTCGAGGACACCGCCACGCCGGTGGCCGTCACCGTCGTGCCGCTGTGCGGGGGCTACTGGTCCACCGGACCGGAACGCGAGCCGTACCGACGCGTGGCGGAAGCGCTCGGTGGGCAGGCGCGCGGGCTGATGTCGCCCGGGCTGGTCGACGACGCGGCCACGCAACGGGCGCTCGTCGCGCATGCCGGCGTCCAGTCCATCGTCCGCCTGTGGGAGCGACTCGACGTCGCCCTGTTCGGGATCGGTGGGCCGGCCTGGAGCGCCGCCCGTGTCGGCGACAAGGTCGAGCGCGATCTCGAGGCGTCGGGTGCGGTCGGTGAGGTCCTGGTGGCCCCGTTCGACGTCGAGGGGCGCTTCGTCTGCCCGGCGCTGCGCAAGCGTGTCGTCGCCTTCGATGCCCGCCGGCTGGGCCGGCTCCCCGTCTCGATCGGGGTGGCGTCGGGCGAGACCAAGGTCCGTCCGATCCTCGGCGCGCTGCGAGCGGGCGTCGTCCGGACGCTGGTGACCGACGTCGCCTCGGCCGAGGCCGTCCTCGCGCTGGACGGCGCCCGATGAGCCCGCGCCGGCGCGCCTTCCTCGGGCTCGATCTGGGCACCACCGAGGTCAAGGCGGGTCTGGTCGGCGACGACGGGAGGCTCCTCGGCCTGGCCAGGAGCAGCTACGGGCTCGATGTCTCCGGGGGGCACGGCTGGGCGGAGCAGGACCCCGGGTCGTGGTGGTCGGCCGTTGTCGGAGCCGTCCGCGCGCTCCACGTGCCCGACACGGCCGAGGTGGCCGCGATCGGCGTGGACGGCCACGGCCCGACCCTCGTCGCGGTGGACGAGCGAGGCGAAGCGACCCGACCGGCGATCACCTTCCTCGACACCCGGGCCGCGGCGGAGAGCGCGACCCTCAGCGCGACGACGGGCGTCCGCGGCTGGTCGCTCGGTGGCCTGCCCGCCGCGCTGTGGGTCGAGCGGCACGAGCCCGCCGTCGCCAGGGCGACGTGCTGGTATCTCTCGACCTGGGATTGGCTTGCCCTGCGGCTCAGCGGGGTCGCCATCGCCTCGCTCGTCCCGGACGAGGTGGTCGCGGACCGCGCGCAGGTGACCGTAGCCGGGATCCCCGGTGACCGGTTGCCACCGCCCGTCGGCATGGGCCAGGTCGTCGGTGGGCTGACTGCCGCGGCCGCCGATGCGCTCGGGCTGCGACCCGGGACCCCGATCGTCGGGGGAACGGTGGACGCCTTCGCGAGCTATATCGGCGCCGGCCTGCTGGAGCCGGGGGACGCGTACGATCCGGGCGGATCGGCCGGAGGGTTCGGCGTCTACTGGGATCGGCCCGTCGAGGTCGCCGGTGCGTTCGTCACCCCGGCGCCGCTCGCCGGGCGGTTCAGCGTCGGTGCGGCGATGGCGGCCACGGGCCGGGCGCTCGACTGGTACCGCGACGCCATCCTCGGCGGGACCGTGACGACCGAGACCCTGCTGGCGGAGGCAGCCGCCACACCACCCGGTGCCGGCGGTCTGGTCTTCCTGCCGTACCTGGCCGGGGAGCGCTCCCCGATCTGGGATCCCGACGCGCGCGGCGTCCTGGCCGGGTTGACCCTCGGCCATGGCCGCGGGCACGTCGCGCGGGCGATCGTCGAGGCGTCGGCGCTGGCCATCCGTCACGTCGCGACGCCGATGCTCGCCGCGGGTGTGCGGGTGACCGCGATGCGCGCCTGCGGCGGCCCCGCCCGCAGCGCTTTCTGGAACGCGGTCAAGGCCGACGCGACCGGCTTCCCGGTCCTCGTCCCCGACGTGCTCGAGACCGCCGTCCTCGGCTCCGCGATCGTGGCCGCCACGGGCACGGGGGCGTACTCGGACCTGCCCGCGGCGATCGCGGCGATGACCCACGTCACCGACCGGATCGAGCCGCGCGACGAGCTGGCGCCCGTCTACGACCGGCTGTTCGACGCCTACCGCGAGATGTATCCGGCGACCGCGCCCGTGCTTCGCCCGCTCGCGCGGTTCGAGTCATGAGCGCGACGATGACGGCCGGGGTGGGGGAGATCCGACTCGACGGACTGTCCTTCGCGTTCCCGACCCGGACCGGCCCGGCGCTTCCCGTCCTCGACGGCATCGACCTCACCATCCCCGACGGCGGGATCGTCGCGCTGATCGGACCCAACGGCTGCGGCAAGTCGACGTTGCTGCGGGTCATCGCCGGGCTGCTCCGACCGGCGGCCGGAGCGGCCCTGCTCGACGGCGCACCGATCGACGGACCGGACCCGCGGATCGGCCTCGTGTTCCAGGAGCCGCGGTTGCTGCCGTGGCGCTCGGCCGCCGACAACATCACCTACCCGCTCGAGCTGGCAGGCTGGCCTCGCGAGGAGCGCTCGGCTCGCCTCACGGCGCTGTCGGCCCTGGTCGGTCTCGACCCGGCGGTCACGGCGTCACGCCCGGCCGAGCTGTCGGGCGGGACCAGCCAGCGGGTGGCGATCGCCCGCGCGCTCGCGCTCGAACCGGCGGTCCTCCTCCTCGACGAACCGTTCAGCGCGCTCGACGCGCTGACCCGGGAACGGTTCGATCTCGAGCTGTTGCGGCTCTGGGGGCGGGCCGCCACGACCATCGTGCTCGTCACCCACAGCATCCCCGAGGCGATCCTCATCGCCGACCGGGTCATCGTCCTGTCGCCGCGCCCCGGGCGGGTCACGGCCGACATCCCGGTCGACCTCGCGCGGCCGCGAACGATCGCCGATCTCGACGAGGCCGTGGTGTCGCGGATCGCGCGCGAGATCCGCGCCCATCTCGGCGACCCCGAGGCCATCGACGCGGCCGCCGCCACCCTCGGCGACGGTGTGCCCGCCAGTGGGGCGGAGCTCGCGTCATGACCAGGACCGCCTGGCTGCCGGTGATCGCCGCGTTCGTCGTCTTCGTCGTCGCCTGGAAGCTGATCGTGGTCCTGACCGGGCTGCCGGTGTTCGTGCTGCCGGCCCCCGAAACGGTCGGGGAGCGCTTCGTGTCGGCCTGGCTGGACGGCACCGTCTGGCCCCATTTCGTGGCGACGATGGTCGAGATCCTGCTCGGCTTCGTGGTGGGGGCCGGCCTGGCGCTGGTCGTCGGGTACGGGCTCGCCAGGAGCGTCCTGTTCGAACGGCTGGCCTCGCCCTACCTCGTCGCGGCGCAGGCGATCCCCATCCTCGTCCTCGCGCCGCTGTTCGTGGTGTGGTTCGGGTCCGGGCTCCTCAGCAAGGTCCTGATCTGCGCGCTGATCGTCTTCTTCCCGGTCGCCATCGCGACGATGGTCGGCATCCGCTCGGTCGATCCACGGCTCATCGAGCTCGGTCGAAGCCTCCGGGCGACCTCCCGCCAGATCCTGACCACGCTCGAGATCCCGGCGGCCCTGCCCAACATCTTCGGCGGCATGCGGGTCGGGGTCACGCTCGCGGTGGTCGGCGCGATCGTCGGCGAGTGGGCCGGCGCCAGCAAGGGCCTGGCCGTCCTCATCAACCTCGCGCGCGGGTCGCTGTTCGACATCCCGCTCATGTTCGCCACGCTGTTGACGATCGCCCTCGTCGGCATCGTCCTGTACCTGATGGTCGTCGCCGTCGAGCATCGGCTCGTCGGCGCGCGCTAGCCCGGCCCGATCGATCGGAGGTCCACTCGTGTCTGCATCGCTTCTCCATCGCCAGCTCGCGGCATCGACTGCCGTCGTGATCGCCCTGCTCGTGGCGGCCTGCTCGGGTGGCGGTTCGACGAGCGCACCCTCGGTGCCGAGCGTGGCGCCATCGTCAGTGGCACCCTCGGGCGGCGGGGCCTCGCCGTCGGGCGCCGACGAGAGCATCGCCCCGACCAAGCTCGTCGTCGGGCTCGGCTACATCCCGAGCGTCCAGTTCGCCCAGTTCTATCTCGCCGAGCAGCGGGGCTACTACACCGAAGCCGGCCTCGACATCGAGTTCCAGAGCAAGAGCGATGACAACCTGATCCCGCTGGTCGGCCAGGGGGCCATCGATATCGGCATCGGGGACGGCACCAGCGTCATCCCGGCGGCCAGCAACGGCAACCCGATCGAGTACATCGCGACGATCTACGGCAAGTTCCCGAACATCGTGTTCGCGAAGGCCTCGTCGGGGATCAAGACCGCGGCCGATCTGAAGGGCAAGAAGATCGGCGTCCCGGGTCGCTATGGCTCGGGCTGGATCATGCTCCAGGCACTGCTCTCGTCTGCCGGACTCACGCCCGACGACGTCGAGATCGTCGAATACCCCGACTACACCCAGGAGATCGCGGTCGAGCAGGGCGCCGTCGACGCCGCGACCGGCTATGCCAACAACGAACCGGTCCAGCTCCAGCTCCATGGCGGGACGCCGGTCGTCCTGACCATCGACGACATCACACCGCTGCCGGGGCCCGGGCTGGTGGCGGCGAACAAGACCATCGACGCGAAGCACGACGCCATCGCCGGGTTCGTCGCCGCGACCCTCCACGCCATGGCCGACATCAAGGCCGACCCGACCGTCGGGCTGGATGCGGCGATCCAGGCGGTCCCCGAGCTGGCCTCGGCACGGGACGCGCAGGCGGCCATCCTCGCGGCGACCATCGCCACGTGGTCGGGGCCGGTCCAGGACGGGCGCGGCCTTGGCGCGATCGACCGTGACGGCTGGACGAGCTCGATCGCGTATCTGGGCAAGCTCGGCCTGGTCAAGAACCCGGTCACGACCGATCAGCTCGTGCGCGAGGACCTGCTGCCTCCCGGCGACTGAGGCGGGGAGGCCCGTCTCCGGTGGCGGAGAAGGGCCATTTCGAGTACGATGTGCTGCCCAGCCGCACCTCGCGTCCAGGTCCCCGTTCGCGCAGGAGTCCGAGTGAACAGTCGCCCGCCGGTCAAGCCCACGGCCACAGTCGAGCCGTTCAAGCACGTCATCGACGAGTACAAGCACCAGGCGCAGACCATCACCTGCACCTGCGGCTGGCACGGGAGTTCGGCGACCTTGGACCGCGGCGGTTCCGAGTGGACCGCCCATCTCTTCGAGGTTCGCGGCAAGAAGCGCTAGGGGCTCGCGAGCGCGGGCCGGGCCGGCCGGCACGCACGCGCCGGGCCGCGGGCATGCCGGTATTCGCAGGGCCATAGGCACGCGCCGCGAGCCATCGGCACGCGCCGCGAGCCGCAGGCACTCGCCGGGTTGCAAGCACACTCGCCGGCCCCGCGGGGCCGGCTATCGGCGTTGTCGCGTCACGACCAGGTGCGCACCGGGCCGTCGGCACCTGAGTCGTTGCCAGGTAGTCTCCCCCAGACTATCTGGCACGAATGGCCCGGATCTCCTGCCAGATATGCTCCAGGCGACTGGTAGTCGGGATCGGACGGCCTTGGCGGCGCCGGATCCGCTTCCGCCACGCTCAGATCGGCACGTTTGGCGGCCCACGGCGGCCAGGATCACGCCCGGATCGTGCCGAAGAGTCTCCCCCAGACTATCTGTCAGGGATTCGGGCATCTATCGTGCAGAGACGCTCTCCGGGCTTGGCCGATCCGCGTCCCGGCGACCGCAGCGGCGTGCCCGCCGTGCCACCCCGATCGTTCCTTGCAGGCACACATTTCTGACATCTGAGCGTGGATGCGCCGAGTTCTTCCACATCTTGTCGGAAGGTGACGGAAGCCACGCTCGTATATCCGGATCAGAGAGCGGCCGCCGGGC
>DASYSM010000115.1:0-3481 GCA_036003325.1 Candidatus Limnocylindrales bacterium | reverse complement strand
CCGAGGATGCCGACCGTCTTGCCGGACAGGCCGCCATACCGTCGCTCGAGGGCCGACACGATGTAGGCAGGCAGGCCCTCGTTGACCTGCATCGCCGCCTGGCCGAGCGGGAAGTGGTCGGTCGTGAACGCCGCCAGCTGCATCGTGTCCTTGAACAGGCAGGGTCCCGCGGCGAAGCCCGGACCGGGCAGGTCGGCCGCGCGCGGGTAGTCCTCGCGGATGGCTCGCAGGATGTTCGTGTAGTCGACGCCGGCGTCGTGGGCGATGGTGAAGAACTGGTTCGCCACCGCGAACTTCATGTATCGCCAGGTGTTGGTGAAGAGCTTGGTCAGCTCGGCTTCCTTGGTCGTCGTCCGGATCGTCTTGCCCGCCAGCGTCCCGAACAGGGCCGTGGCCCGCTCGGCGGCGTGGTCGTCGTCGGCGCCGATGATCTGCGGCAGCGAATGGAGCTCTTCGAGTGCGTGGCCTTCCGCGATCCGTTCCGGGCAGAAGGCGACATCGACGCGGCAGCCGCGCTCGGCGAGGTGCTGGGCGACGTAGCCGGTCGTACCCGGGTAGACCGTGCTCCGCAGCGCGACCAGGGCGCCGTCCCGCAGGTGTGGGGCGATCTGGTCGACCGCGCGCTCGAAGATGGTCATCGACGGGCCGAGGAACTCGTCCACCGGGGTTCCGATGACGACGACCAGCTGGTCCGTCCGGCCGATCATCGAGCCGTCCGTGCCGAACGCGAGACGCCCCGTCGCGAGGACCTCGCGAAGCAACTCGTCCGCGCCGTTCTCCATGAACGGCATCTCGCCCGCGGCGATCCGGTCGAGCGTCGCCTGGTTCGTGTCATAGATGCCGACCCGCAGCCCGGCCTGCGCGAACGCAAGGCTCAGGGGCAGGCCGACGTGGCCGCCGCCGCCGAGGACGACGACGTCGAGATCCGCGGGTCCGTGGGTCATGGGCACGACTCTAGCAGCCCGGTGCTCAGTGGCACCGACCCCGATGGTCCCGACGCGCTGGTGGTACCGGTCATGCGGCCTTCGAGGCAGACCGGCGCAGGCTACCGGCCCGGTGCCGAGAAGATCGACCCGTCGTCGTCGCTGTAGACCATCTGCCACCCGGCTGCCGCCAGCCGGTCCGCCATCGCCGGGTGATCGTCGTCGGTGACGACCAGCGTGGCACCCCAGCCGTCGAGCTGCGTCTCCCAGCTCTCGCCGCCGGCCACGATGTTCTCGTAGGTGGTCCAGACCGTCGGCGGGAAGAGCTCGATCCGCGAGTCGATGGCCACCGGCAGATCCGGCAGCGCGAACTCGAACCATGATCCCCACGCCTGTGGATCGAACAGGCGGTCACCGGGTCGGGCGTGCGCCCGCAGTGCCGCCGTGATCCCAGGTGGGGCGATACCGACCACGCCCTGCGGCGCGTCGAGCCCTGGCTCGATCGGTCGCCAGAGGGGCAGCAAGGCGATCCCGGCGACGACGATCGCCCCGGCCACGAGGAGGTTGAGCCGGCGCATGACCGGCGACCCGAGTCTCTCCGAGGATGGGTCGGCCGCGGGGCCGGTGACGAGCACGCCCGCGATCGCGGCGACGGCTCCGAGCGGCCACCAGGCGACGCCCCGGATCGCGTAGACACCGATCAGGAAGAAGATGGCCAGCCACGCGAGTGTCGGCCACGGCGTCGCCCGTCCGCGCCGTGCCATCAGCGCGACGACCGCGAGCGACGACCCGAAGAAGAGCATCCCGGGGATGGTCCGCACCGTGGTCGGCTGCCACTCCGTGATCCGGGCAGTGACCTCCGCGCTCGTCGACAGTCCGACCGCATACGCCCAGACCGCAGGGCCGAACGGTGTGACGCAGGCAGCAAGGGCCGAGACCAGCGCGATCAGGAGCAGGCGGTGGGGCGACGGCACGCGATCGTGGACATCCTCGAGCCACGCGAGGCCCAGCACGAGCGGCCCGAGGAAGAAGCTGCCGTGGATGTTCGCCCAGAGCATCACCAGCACCGGGATCGCCCACAGGCGGCCCGGGTGCGCGCGCCGGTCGGTGACGAGCAACAGGACGACCGCGAAGATGGCCATGCCGATCAGCTGCGGTCGAAGACCGAGCGCCACCGCCGACACGACGAAGGCTGCAAGCGCCAGCCAGGCCGCCCGCCGCATCCCGAGACCGCGTCGCCAGCCGATGGTGAAGAGACAGCCGAAGATGGTGCCGATCAGCGCAGCCCGCAGGACCACGAGTCCGGTCCAGCCCGCAAGCTGGTAGACGCCCGCCAGGATCACCTGCGCGCCCCACTGCTGGTCGGTCCAGGGCGTGCCCGCGGCCGTGAACGTCCACGTGTCGACGGTCGGGATGCCCTGCCCGGCAAGGATCGCGGCGCCCGCGCGCAGGTGGTACGTGAGATCCACGCTCGGCAGGTTCGCGATCAGGGCGGCCAGCACGGGCAGGCCGACGGCCAGAAAGGCCCAGAGTCTGGGAAGGGTCACGGGCGGATGCTACGGGGCGCCGATCGGGGCTGCACCGGGACTATCGTCATACCGACGGTGGCAGATGACAGTCAGATGCAACGACGCTACGGTGCGCGCATGACCGTCTCACCCCGGTTCATCCTCGTGGCGATCGGCATCGGCTGGGCGGTGGCCGTCTTCGTGACGTTCACCCGGATGGGCAATCCGGTCGACGCCTGGTGCTACTACGGCTTCGACCCGTCGAACACATATGACCCGAACGGCTGCTTCCTGTACAGCCCGCCGGTGGCACAGGTGATGGGCGTCATCCAGGCCATCATGCCATTCGAGGCATTCACCTTCCTGCTCCGTGCCGTGGAGACGATCGCCCTGGTCGCCGTCGCGGGGCCGGCAACGTTCTTCGCCCTGTTCATCCCCGCGGTCGCGATCGAGCTCAACGCCGTCAACGTCAACCTGCTGATCGTCGTCGCGGTGCTCCTCGGGTTCCGCTACCCGTTCGCCTGGGCGTTCGTGATCCTCACGAAGCTCTCTCCGGGCGTCGGTCTGCTCTGGTTCGCGGTGCGGAGGGAGTGGCGCAATCTCGCCATCGCCGCCGGCGCCACCCTGTTGATCGCGGGCGGGTCGTACATCCTTGCGCCCGATCTGTGGCGCCAATACATCGAGCAGCTCGGGCGGGAGCCGGACGAGAGCATCTTCGTCATCGGCTGGCGCCTCCCGCTGGCAGCCCTGGTCGTGATCTGGGGTGCGCGAACCGACCGACGCTGGACGATGATCGTCGCCGTCTTCCTGGCGATGCCGCGCTGGTATTACCTGACGCCGGTCATCCTCGTCGGGCTCTTCCCGCTGGTCCGGCTGGCGCGGCCGCTCCCCGGCTCGCGCTGGTTCCGGTCGAGGACGGCTCAGCCGGCGGCCGCAGAGACCTCGGACGGCCTGACGGCGCGGGCGCCCTCCTCGTAGATCGACTCGACCGCCGCGACCATCTGCTCGAGGCAGAACCGCTCGTGGACGAGGTCGTGACCCGCCCGGCCG
>DASYSM010000114.1:0-21124 GCA_036003325.1 Candidatus Limnocylindrales bacterium | reverse complement strand
CCGGCCGATTGCGGGCCGGACGTGCCTCATGTGCCAGGTGACACGGTCGCTCGATCGGCTGGGCGTTCGCTGCGAGCGAGGCGCCCACCCTGGGCCGCGATCGGGCCACAGCGGTGTTCGTGCCGCGGAAGATCGGCACGTGGTTCGTCTGTTGCGTAGCCTACGGCCCGGGTCTCCGAGGGTCAACCAACCGTTAACGGGGCTGCAACGTCGGGAGGCGGTGGCGAGCGGCCGCGTTCGTGCGACGGCCGATGGTGGGATGCTGGCCCGGGCATTCATCGTCGCGGACGGCACGCTCGATGCGAGGAGGGTCGGTGGAACACTTCGGCTTGTGGCACGCGAGCTTCACGGTGTCCGACCTCGACCGAGCCATCGCGTTCTACCGCGACATCCTCGGTTGGGAGCTGGTACATCGCCAGGTCCAGCACGATCCGTACACGGCGCGCCTCGTGGGGTACCCGGACGCGGACATCGAGGTCGCCCAGTTCGCCATACCGGGCCAGCCCCGAGGCATCTCCACCCACGACCTGGAGCTGGTCCACTATCGGACGCCCGCCGGCGTCGCTCGGGCGATCGAGATCAGGGATCCCGGCGAGGCGCACGTGGCCATCGCGGTGGAAGATGCGGACGCGGAATATTCGCGGCTCGTTGGCCTGGGCGTCGAATTCCTGTCGCCGCCGAACGAGATCACCGCCGGGGTGAACACGGGCGGCAAGGCGTGCTACTTCAAAGGCTTTGACGGGGTCCACCTGGAGCTCCTCCAACCTCCGACCCACCGCATCGATGCGTGGCGCGCCATCCGCTGACCGTGCGGCGTCGCCTCTTGCCGTGCGAGGGTTCGGGCCACCCGTGCGACGGACTTGTGCCACCCGAGCGACCGTTCTTGCCAGATGCTCATCAGGCGGGCATTCGTCACGTGAACAGCCGAGCGGGCGCGGACCTGTGGGCGCGATCGAGCGTGAACCCGAACCAGGAAACCGTCATGTGCTCGCTGGATGCTCTATCCGCCAGGAACCGTCCGGCGAATGCCCGGGTGGCGTGCGGTTGTCAGGAACGAGGGGCGGGGGCAGGAGCGGGGTGCGTAGGCCCGCGGCGGGCGCGGGCGCGGGCGCGGGAGCACGGCGCGGGAGCGGTCCGCGGCGCCGGGCCCATGCGCAACGGACGTGCGAGCGGGTCCGTTGCGCAACGGACGTGCGAGCGGGGAACGGAACGCGGAACCGGCGCGTAGCCGGGGCGCGCTGGAACCGGCTGCGGAGCCGGGTCCAGGAGGCGGAGACCTATTTGGAAGCGGGCCGCGGAGCCCGGCGCGTAGCCCGGGCGCGAGAACCCGGCGCGCTACTCCCCGAGCTCGGCCGCCTCGGGCCCGGCGGCGTCCCCGACGCGCGCTGCCACTAGGCGGCACACCTCGGGATCGAAGCCGTTGCGGGCGAGCAACGCGTACGCGCGCTGGCGGCGCTGGCGCGGGTCCGCGACGCGCGCGAGCGACCTGGCGTTCCGCCCGATCAAGCGTCCCGCGGCCGCCTCGTCGGCCGAGACCACCGTGTCATCGCCATCGGGATCGCCCGGCACCCCGGCGGCGGCCTCGCGACGCTCCTCGAGCACGAGGTCGATGGTCGTCCGGTCGACGCCCTTCTGGGCCAGCTCGGAGCGGATCGCCCGCTCGCCGCGCGGTCGCGCTCGGTCGCGCGACTCGATCCATGCTCGCGCGAACGCCTCATCGTCGAGCATGCCGAGCTCGAGCATGCGCTCGATGGCGCCATCCACGAGATCGACCCGGTAGCCGGCGCCGGTCAGTCGCCGCCGGACCTCCGCCACGGACCGGGCCCGAGGCTCAAGGAACCGCGCGGCCGCCTCGAGGACGATGCTCGGATCGTCGACCGCGGCATGACGCTCGCGCCGTTCGGTGAGCGACGCGCGCCGCCGGCGACAGCCGGCCGGTCCGGTCGTGCCGGTGTCGGCGGTCACTATGCCTCTTCGATGCCCTCGACCGGGATCGGCACGTCATTGATCTTGGCCCGGATCAGCCGGTCGATCTCCGCGGCGACCTGGGGGTTGGACTTCAGGAAGTCCTTGGACGCCTCGCGACCCTGGCCGAGCCGCGTCTCGCCGAAGGTGAACCAGGCACCGGTCTTGGTGACCGTGTCCATCGCCACGCCGACGTCGAGCAGGCCGCCCTCCTTCGAGATCCCCTCGCCGTACATGATGTCGAACTCGGCCACCCGGAACGGCGCGGCGACCTTGTTCTTGACGACCTTGACCCGGACCCGGTTGCCGACCGACTCGGTGCCGGTCTTGATCGTCTCGATGCGCCGGATGTCGAGCCGGACCGAGGCGTAGAACTTCATCGCGCGGCCGCCCGGGGTGGTCTCCGGGTTGCCGAACATGACCCCGATCTTCTCGCGCAGCTGGTTGGTGAAGATGAGCGCGGTGTTCGAGCGCGACACCGCACCGGTCAGCTTGCGCAGGGCCTGGCTCATCAAGCGCGCCTGGACGCCCATGAACGAATCGCCCATCTCGCCCTCGATCTCGGCACGCGGCACGAGCGCGGCGACCGAGTCGACGACGACGCAGTCGATGCCACCCGAGCGGATGAGGGTCTCGGTGATCTCGAGCGCCTGCTCGCCGGTGTCGGGCTGGCTGACGAGCAGCTCGTCGACGTTGACGCCGCAGGCCCGCGCATAGCCCGGATCGAGCGCGTGCTCGACGTCGATGAACGCGACGACCCCGCCGCGCGCCTGCGCCTCGGCCAGGACGTGCTGGCAGACGGTCGTCTTGCCCGACGATTCGGGACCGAAGATCTCGGTGATCCGGCCGCGCGGGATGCCGCCCACCCCGAGCGCCAGGTCGAGCGCGATCGAGCCGGTCGGGATCGTCTCGAGGACGAGCTTGTCGCGCGATCCGAGCTTCATGATCGCGCCGCGCCCGAACTGCTTCTCGATCGTGGCCAGGGCGGCATCGACCGCCTTGCTCCGTTCGGCGGTGTTGCGTTCGGCCGCTCGCTCTTCGGTCATCGCCATCTGTCCGTCACGCTCCTCATCCGATCCATCGGACCGCTCGCCGGAGCGGACGTCGGCTCCGCCGGTCGATCAGGCCTGCTCCGTGTCGTCCTCGACGACCGTCCGTTCCTTGCGCGGCTTGCGGATCACCTCGACGTTCTGCGGGGGTTCCGACATGGGCGACAGACTCGGCTGGGCGCTCTTCGCCTTCGGCTTCTTCTTGGCCTCCTTGTGAGGCCGATCTCGAGAGCCCATCGCTTCGCCTCCGCGTCGTCAAGCAGCCTACCGATCGATCCTTCACGCCGACTTCCCGGCCGCTTCACCGCCGCTTATCCGGCCCGCGCGAAGGCGCAACTCGGACATCGATGCGGGGAATGTTCCGGCCCGGATCGCGGCTCGGATCCTGGCCATGAAGTCTAGGGTGAAGGTCAGGTTGTGACAAGTCGCGAGACGGTATGCGAGCAGCTCCTTCGCCCGGAACAGATGGGCGAGGTAGGCCCGTGAGAAGGTCGCGCAGGCGAGGCACGGACAGTCGTCCTGGATCGGCGCCGGGTCGTCGAGATAGCGCTGGTTGCGCAGGTTGAGGCGACCGCCCGGGACCCAGACCTGGCCGTTCCGCGCCACCCGCGCCGGCAGGACCGAATCGAACAGGTCGACCCCCCGATGGACGGCCTCGAGCAGGTCCGCCGGCGAGCCGAGGCCCATCAGGTAGCGCGGTCGCGGATCGTCGGCCAGCAGCGGGATCGCCACCTCGAGCGTCGCGTCGCGTTGGGCCGGCGTCTCGTCACCCGCCAGACCGCCGATGCAGATGCCGTCGAAGGGCATGCTCGCGATGACCTGGGTCGAGGCCGCCCGGAGGTCCGGTTCGAGGCCGCCCTGGACGATCCCGAAGATCGCCTGGTCGGGCCGGCTGTGGGCGGCCAGCGAGCGCTCGGCCCAGCGGTGGGTGCGTTCGGTCGCGTCGGCGACGACCGCGCGTGGCGAGCTCGGGAAGACGGGCTGGTCGAAGGCGACCGCGACGTCCGCGCCGAGCGCTTCCTGGACCTCGATCGACACCTCCGGCGTGAAGCGATGGAGCGAGCCATCGAGGTGGCTGCGGAACGTGACGCCATCCTCGTCGACGACCCGCAGGTCACCGAGCGACACGACCTGGAACCCACCCGAATCGGTGAGGATCGGGCCGTCCCAGCCCATGAACGTGTGCAGCCCGCCCAACCGGCCGATCCGCTCGTGGCCGGGGCGCAGGTACAGGTGATAGGTGTTCGACAGGATGATCGACGCGCCGACGCGGTGCAGGTCGTCGGGCGTGAGCGCCTTGACCGTCGCGTTCGTCCCGACCGGCATGAACTGCGGCGTCTCGACCGTGCCGTGGGTCAATGCCAATCGCCCGGCCCGTGCCCGGGTCGAGCCATCCGCCGGCGGCGGGGTGATGACCTCGTAGCGTGCGGCGCCGGTCATGCGCCGGTCATGCGCCGGTCGTCTCGGATGGGTCGTCCGTGACCGGCAGGTCCCACAGCCCGGGCATGCCGGGCTCGGTCCGGCGCGGCGGCGGGATCTCGTAGCCGAGGGCGGACAGGTGAGCGCGCGCGAGATCGGTCGCGATCCTGCCCTGCGGCGTGCGGTCGATGAACCCGAGTCGCAGCAGGAACGGCTCGTAGACGTCCTCGATCGTCTCGACCTCCTCGGACAGGACGGCGGCCAGAGCGGCCACCCCGACCGGCCCCGACTGGAACTTCTGGACGATCGCCGCGAGGAGCTTGCGGTCGGTCGAGTCCAGCCCTTCGTCGTCGATCTCCATCGCCCGCATGGCGGCCGTGGCGGTGACCTCGTCGACGTGCCCGTTGCCGTGCACCTGCGCGTGGTCGCGGGTCCGCTTGAGCAGCCGGTTGACGATCCGCGGGGTGCCTCGACCGCGCCGGGCGATGGCCCGGATGGCGGCGTCGTCGATGCCCACCCCGAGGATGACCGCCGAGCGATCGACGATCGCGGCCAGCTCCTCGTCGGTGTAGAAGTCGAGCCGGTAGGTCGCACCGAAGCGGTCGCGCAACGGGCTGCTGATGCGGCCCGCGCGGGTCGTGGCGCCGACCACCGTGAACGGCTTGAGGCTGAGCCGGAGGGACCGGGCCGACGGACCCTTGCCGATCATCACGTCGAGCGCGTAGTCCTCCATCGCCGGATAGAGGATCTCCTCGACCGCCCGGTTGAGCCGATGGATCTCGTCGATGAACAGGACGTCGCGCTCCTCGAGCGAGGTCAGGATCGCGGCCAGGTCGCCGGCGCGCTCGATGGCCGGTCCCGACGCGTACTTGACGTTGACGCCGAGCTCGCGGGCGATGATCGTCGCGAGCGTCGTCTTGCCCAGGCCAGGCGGTCCGTAGAGCAGGACGTGGTCGGCCGCCTCTCCCCTGCCCCGTGCCGCGGTCAGCAGCACCGACAGGTTGGCCTTGACCTCGCGCTGGCCGATGTACTCGTCGAGCGTTCGCGGTCGAAGCGTGCCTTCGATGACGACGTCGCCGTCGTCCTCGAGATCCGCCGAGAGGATGCGTGACAGGTCGTCGGCCATCGGGCGTCAGGATAGCACGTCGGCGGTCATATCGCACGGATGTTCGATGCGCGATGGCGGGCCGCGCTGACGCCCGGACGTCGAATCCCCACCCCTCGACTAGGCGTTCGGGTCTAGCATGCTCGCGTGCGCCTCTCCCGCCGCTCCGAATACGGCCTTCGTGCGCTGACCGACCTCGTCCGCCACGAGGGCGAGGGCCCGATCCCCCTGACGACCCTGGCCGAGCGCAACCATCTGCCCGCGAAGTTCCTCGAGCAGATCATGGCCACGCTCAAGCACGGCGGGGTCGTCCGCACCACCCTCGGGGCGCACGGTGGATATGCCATGGCGGCGGATCCCTCGACCGTGTCGCTCGGGCGGGTCATCCGTCTGCTCGACGGCGCCCTGGCGCCGCTCGGCTGCGTGTCCCTGCGCTACTACGAGCCGTGCTCCTGCGTCGAGGAGGCGACCTGCTCGCTGCGCGACCTGATGATCGACGTGCGGGACGCGATGCTCGACATCCTCGACGAGCAGAGCCTGGCCGATCTCGCGGCTCGCCACGGTCGCGCCTCGATCGACCCGACCGGGCTGCATGCCGACGCGCTCGCGGGCCGTCGCCCGTAGACGGTCGTCGACCGGGTCCGCGCCCCGGGCTGCAGGCACGGCCAAAGGTGCCCGGCTAAAGGTGCCCCGACGGTCGCGCTCCGAGAAATGAAGGGTCGTGCGCGGCCCGTATCGGCAGAACGGTCGATGCCCACCGGCCCCCCGCTCCGCCAGTGTGTCGGCAGGGACCTCGCCCGATGAGTCGAGGCAACCGGACACAGACGAGGAGCACCGCCGTGCACATGCATCCCGACACCTACCTCTGGCTGGTCGAGCAGGACCGCGAGCGGGCGCTGGCCAAGAAGGCGCTCGAGCGAGCGGCCCGCGAGGGCGGCCAGCAGCACCCGGGTCTCGAACGGGGTGGCATCAGCGGCCTCTTCCGCGCGATCCGCAAGTCCGCAGCGACCATCCAGCCCGGTTCCCCGAGGAGCGGGAACGCCCGACTGGGCAGCACCACCGGCGCATGACCCCGGGACCGGCGTCGTCCCTCTACTGGGGAAAGAGGGGCGACGCCCGGCCCTATCATTCCGGGCATGGCTCGGCGGCTTTCCAGCCCGGTCTTCGTCGGACGCAGGGACGAGCTCCAGACGCTCGTCGAGGCGGCCGACGTCGCCGCGTCCGGGGGAGCCGCGCTGGTCCTCGTCGGGGGTGAGGCCGGAGTCGGCAAGACCCGACTGGTCGCCGAGGCCGCGGCCGGTCTGCGCGATCGCGACTGGCTGGTCCTCGAGGGCGGCACGGTCGCCCTCGGCGATGACGGGCTTCCGTTCGGGCCGATCGTCCAGGCTCTCCGGGCCCTGGTCCGTGACGTGGACCCCGACCGCATCGCGCTGGCGGCGGGACCCACGCTCCCGGAGCTGGCCCGCCTCGTCCCCGAGCTGTCGATGGTCGTCGGCGACGGAGCGAGGCCCGGCGATCAGGTCGAATGGCTCCAGACCCGCATCTTCGAAGGCATCCTGCGGCTCCTCGGTCGCCTCGGCGAGGGCTCGCCGGTCCTGCTGATCATCGAGGACCTCCACTGGGCCGATCGGTCGACCCGCGACCTGCTCGCGTTCCTTGCCCGCAACGCCCGCGACGAGCGGCTGCTCATCGTCGGGACCTTCCGCACCGACGAGCTCCACCGACGGCATCCGCTGACGAGCTGGCTGGCCGAGGCGGAACGCCACCCGCGCGTCGAGCGGGTCGACCTCGAGCGCTTCGAGCGCGACGAGCTCGTCGAGCTGCTGGAGGCGATCACGGGCGGGACCCCTCCCCAGACGCTGGTCGATTCGGTCGCCCGTCGCTCCGACGGCAACGCGTTCTTCGCCGAGGAGCTGGTCGCCGCCGTCGACGAGACGGGCCAGCGGCGCGAACGGCTCCCCGAGACGCTGCGCGGCGTGCTGCTGGTCCACCTGTCCGCCGCGCCCGAACGAGCGCGCAGACTGGTCGAGATCGCCGCCGTCGCCGGACGCGTCGTCGACCACGAGATCCTCGCCGAGGTGTGCGGTCTGACGGAGCCCGAGATGGGACTCGCCCTCCATGAGGCGGTCGATGCCCAGCTCCTGGTGATCGGCCCCGACGACGAGGTCGCGCAGTACGGCTTCCGGCACGCGCTGGTCCAGGAGGCCGCCTACGACGAGCTGCTGCCGTCCGAGCGGCGCGCCCTGCACGGCGCCTATGCCCGCGCCATCGAGGCTCGACCGGCAGGTGGCGGGGCCGCCGCGGCCAGCCGGCTGGTGGAGCTTGCCCACCACTGGACCGCGGCCCACGAACCGGCCCGTGCCCTCGCGGCGGCCATCGAGGCCGGCGAGGCGTCCCGCGCGGCCTACGCCTACGCGGACGCCGTCCGCCAGTACGAGCGCGCGATCGAGCTGTGGGACATCGTGCCGGTCGTCGATCGGCCGACCGACCGCGACCTTGCCGACCTGTACGATGCCGCGAGCTCGGCCGCGACCCTTGTCGGCGATGCCGGACGGGCGGTCACCTTCGCGCGGCGAGCGGTCGACCTGGTCGATGACGTCGATGGGACCGGCGGCGATCGCGAGCGACGCGCACGCGCCCGGGAGCAGTGCGGCCGCGCTGCCTGGCTCGCGGGTGACACGGCCACCTCGATCAAGCTGCTCGAGGAGGCCGTCGACCTGCTCGACGGCACGCCGCCATCGACCCGCCTGGCACGCGTGCTCGCGGGCCTGGCCCAGAACCTGATGCTCGCCGGACGGTCGGGCGAGTCCGTGGCGTTCGCCGAGCGGGCCATCGAGACCGCGCGGGCCATCGGCGACGCGGGCATCGAGTCGCGGGCGATGAACGTCCTCGGCGTCGACCGCGCCACCCTCGGCGACATCGCGGGCGGCATCGACCTCCTGCGGCGCGCCCTGGCCATCGCGCTCCCGGCCGACGACCCGACGGAGGTGCCGCGCGCCTACGCCAACCTCGGGAGCGTGCTCGAGATGGGCGGCTTCGTCGAGGAGGCGCTCGAGGTCACGCTGTCGGGCGCGGCGAGCGCCCGCCGCTACAGCACCGAGCTGAGCTTTCGGACGTTCCTCGAGGTCAACGCGGCGGGCATGCTGATCGAGCTCAGTCGCTACCCCGAGGCAGCCGACCTCCTCGACCGCAACGCCGACCGCGTGCTGCCCGGCGTGACCACCATCCACCTCAACGTGACGCTGGCCCATCTGCACCTCCTGACCGGCGACCTGCCCGCGGCCCGCCGCGAGCTCGAGATCGCCCGGTCGGAGGCGGTCGGCCTGGCCGACGCCCAGTTCGTCATCGACATCCACGCGTTCGGGACCGAGATCGAGGCGTGGAGCGGCGATTTCGCCGCGGCGCTCGCCATCGCCCGCGACGGGTTCGACCGGCTGGTCGACATGGACGACGCGATCATCCTCGGCCAGCTCGCGATCCCGGGCGTCCGCGCGGCCGCCGACCTGGCCGTCCGTGCCCGGGCCGGGCGGGACGCGGCCGCCGCCGGGGCGGCCGTCGATGCCGCGAGCGACGTGATCGCCCGCTACCGGGCCGCCGCGGATCGGCTCGCGCAGCCCGACGAGCTGGCGGAGAAGGAGCTCGGCTGGCGGATGGCCCTGTGTGCCGCCGAGCTCGCCAGGGCGGCCGGCCAGGACGATGCGGCGAACTGGGACGCCGTGCGCCCGGCCCTCACCGGGCGTCCCGCGCCGTTCCTCGAGGCGTACGTGCTGTGGCGGACCGCCGAGGCGGTCGCCGGAGCCGGCGGGTCTGCGGGAGCGGCGGTCGCGGCCGAGCCGCTTCGCCGGGCGCATGCCATCGCCACCCGGATCGGCGCCGGCGTGCTCGTCGCGCAGATCGAGGGCCTGGCCAGGCGGATGCGGCTGGACCTGGCTCGAGCGGAGCCCGTGTCGGGCGGTGGACCGGCCGACACCGAGACCGCGGCCGCGGCACCCGACGGCCCGGCCGACCCGTTCGGCCTCACGACCCGCGAGCGCGAGGTCCTCGCGCTGGTCGCCGAGGGCTACACCAACCGCCGCATCGCCGACACCCTGTTCATCAGCGAGAGCACGGCCGGCGTCCACGTGTCGCACATCCTCGGCAAGCTCGGTGTCGAGACGCGGACCGAGGCGGCCGCGGTCGCCGTGCGGCTGGGACTGGATCGGGACGCGGCCGGCTGAGGGCCGCTGAGGGACCGCCGGCGGCCGGCCGCCCGCAGCCGGCGCAGGTCAGTCGCGCAACAGGCTCCGGAGGGCCGCCTTGACCCGCTCCTCGAGTGTGCTCTCGACACCGACGTCGGCCAGGGCAACACGCGACGCGTCACGGGCCTCGGCCAGCGAGTAGCCCAGCGCCTGGAGCGCGGCGACGATCTCGCCCTCGCTGGCCGCCGCGCCCGGGACCGACGGCCCCGACACCGACACGCCGGCCGCGGTGACCTTCTCCTTGAGCTCGAAGATGATCCGCTCCGCCAGCTTCTTGCCGATGCCCGGGATGGCCACCAGCACGGCCTGGTCCTGGGCCATGATCGCCAGATGGAGGTCGGGCGTCGGCCGGCTGCCGACGATGGCGAGTGCGACCTTGGGCCCCACCCCGTTGACCGTCAGAAGCAGGTTGAAAAAGCCCAGCTCCTCCGCGGTCCGGAAGCCGTACAGGGCCTGCTGGTCCTCGCGGACGAGATGGTACGTGTGGAGCTTGAGCCGGCCACCCGGCTGTGCCGCGGCGAGGACGGCGGGAGCCGCGAACACGCGGTAGCCGAGTCCGCCGACCTCGATCACCAGCGAATCGGCCGCGACTGCCCCGACCGTCCCCTCGACCGAGGCGATCACCCTGTCACGCTAGGACGCGCTCTTCTCGGCGTTGCGCTCGCTCGCCAGCGCCTCGCGGACCGCACGCTCGTAGCCGGTCTCGCCGCGGGTGATCGGCGCGACGGCCGCACGGTCGCGGACGCCCGCGGTGGCCCCGGTCACGCCGCGGTCCGTGTTGGCCACCCAGGTCGCGATGGCGAGGGCGTCGGCCGCGTCGTCGGGGCGAGGCCGATCGCTCATCCCGAGGACCAACTGGACCATCCGCTGGACCTGCTCCTTGTCGGCCGCGCCGTAGCCCGCGATGGCGCTCTTGACCTCGTTCGGGGTCGCCTCGCGGACCGGCGTCCCGTGCTCGGCCGCCGCCAGCAGGACGACCCCGCGCGCCTGGCCCACCCCCAGCGCGGTCTGGACGTTGCGCGAGAAGAACAGTCGCTCGACGCCCATCAGGTCGGGGCGGTGCAGCTCGAGCAGCTCGTCGACCAGCGAGTGGATGGCCAGCAGCCGCTCGGGCATCGACAGGTCAGGGCTCGTCACCAGGCAGCCGTGGTCGACCTCGCGCAGGCGACCACCGGCCCGTTCGACGATCCCGTAGCCGAGTGCGGCTGTCCCCGGGTCGATCCCGAGGACCTTCATCCAGCGACCTCGGCGTAGACATCCTCGGGGATGTCGAAGTTGGCGGTCACCCGCGACACGTCGTCGAGGTCCTCGAGCAGCTCGACCAGCCGCAGCGCCTGGCGCGCCTTGGACGAATCGAGCTCGACCGTCTGCTTGGCGACCATCGTCGACTCGGCCGACTCGACCGTGACCCCGGCCGCCTCGAGCGCCTGGCGGATCGCCTCGAGGTCGCCCGGCGAGGTGTAGATGTCGATGGTCTCGTCGCCGTCGGTGTCGACGTCCTCGGCCCCGGCGTCGATGGCGGTCAGGGCGACCTCATCGGCGTCCACGCCGGTGCGCGGCACGGCGATCAGCCCGCGCGGCTCGAACTGCCAGGCGACGGCTCCGGAGCCGGCCAGCTGGCCGCCGCTCTTGGTGAACATCGAGCGGACCTCGGCCGCGGTCCTGTTGCGGTTGTCGGTCTGCGCCTCGACGAGCACGGCGACGCCACCGGGGCCATAGCCCTCGTAGACGATCTCCTCGTACTGCTCGGCCTCGCCGCCACCGGTCGCCTTGTCGATCGTCCGCTTGATGTTGTCGGCGGGCATGTTGACCGAGCGCGCCTTCTCGATCGCGAGCCGGAGCCGGTAGTTCGCGTCCGGGTCACCGCCACCCTGGCGCGCGGCCACGCTGATCTCCCGGGCGACCTTGGTGAAGAGCGCGCCGCGCTTGGCGTCGGTGATGCCCTTGGCGCGCTTGATCGTGGACCATTTGGAATGACCTGACATCGCGGGCCGGAGTATAGCGGACTATCATGGCCGGACCCCGCGCTCCCGCCGGACGTCCCCTCTGCCCGCCGCTGAAGAAGGACCGACGAACCGATGACGATGAAGAGCGTCGACCTCCCCCATCTTCGGAGCGTCGTCCTGGCCGGCCACGCTGGTGCCGGCAAGACGACGCTCGCGGAACAGCTCCTGCACAAGGCCGGTGCGATCCCGCGCCTGGGCCGCGTGGACGACGGCACGGCCCACCTCGATTTCGAGCCCGAGGAGCAGAAGCGGCACGAGTCGTTGAGCCTCGCGGTCGGCACGTTCGAGGCCGACGGCACGCGGATCTCGCTCGTCGACACGCCCGGTTACCCGGACTTCTTCGCCGATGTCGTCGAGGGCTTCGCCGCGGCCGACGGAGCCATCTTCGTGATGGACGCCTCGGACCGGGTCGAGGCGGGTCTCGAGCACGCGGTGGCCATCGCCCGCGAGACCAACACCGCCGCCTGCTTCTTCATCAACAAGAGCGAGCGCGAGAACGGCGACCCGACCGCAGCCCTCGATGCGTTGCGGGCGACGTTCGGCGACAAGATCGCGCCACTCCAGCTGGCCATCGGTGCGGCCGAATCGTTCGAGGGCTACGTCGACCTGGTCCATCGCAAGGCGTGGACATGGAACGGGACGACCGAGGTCGAGGTCCCGATCCCGGCCGGCCTGGAGGCCGAGGTGTCCCGCCGCCGGGACCAGCTGCTCGAGGCCGCGGCCGAGGCCGACGACGACGTCCTGACCAAGTACCTCGAGGGCGAGGAGATCTCCGATCCGGAGCTCGAGGCCTGCCTGCGCAAGGGCGTCAAGGAGTCCATCCTCGCCCCGGTCCTGGTCGGCAGCGCGGTCAAGGGCATCGGCCTGCGCGGCCTGCTCGACGCGATCGTCCGCTATCTCCCCTCCCCGGCCGACGAGCCGCCGACCAGGGCGACCGACAAGTCCGGCGGGACCGTCGAGGTCGCCGCCGATGAGAGTGGTCCGCTGCTGGTCCGCGTGTTCAAGACGACGGCCGACCCGTTCGTCGGCCGGTTGACCTACCTGCGCGTGCTGTCGGGGACGCTCCGCTCGCAGGCTCACGTGTGGAACGGCAGCCGCGACGAGGACGAGCGGATCGGCCAGCTCCTGCTGCTCCATGGCAAGGAGCAGGAGCCGATCGGCGAGCTCAAGGCAGGCGAGATCGGCGCCGTCGCGAAGCTGACCGTGACCGAGACCGGCGACACGCTGACGACGCGCGAGAAGTCGATGGTCCTGCCGCCGTTGTCGTTCCCCGAGCCGTCGCTGATGGTCGCCATCGAGCCGCAGAGCAAGGGCGACCTCGACAAGATGGGGCCGGCCCTCGCACGGATGCTCGAGGAAGAGCCGACCGTCAGGCTCGAGCGCTCCGCGACCGGTGAGCAGGTCCTGCGCACCATGGGCGAGGCGCACAACGCGGTCATCATCGAGCGGCTCAAGCGCAAGTTCGGGGCCGCCATCGTGACCCACACGCCGCGCGTCCCGTACAAGGAGACGATCCGCGGCAAGACCCAGGCGCACGGCCGGTACAAGAAGCAGACCGGCGGGCACGGCATGTTCGGCGACGTCTGGATCGAGCTCGAGCCCAACCCCGATGGCGGCGTCGAGTTCGCCGAGCGGATCGTCGGCGGGTCGGTGCCAAAGGGGTTCTTCCCCGGCGTCGAGAAGGGCATCCGCGAGGCCGCCGCCGAGGGCGTGCTGGCCGGCTATCCGCTGTCTGACTTCCGCGCGACCCTGTACGACGGGTCCTTCCACACGGTCGACTCGAACGAGCTGTCGTTCAAGATCGCCGCCTCGATGGCGCTCAAGGACGGCGTCCATCAGGCCAAGCCGGCCCTGCTCGAGCCGATCATGGCCGTCGAGATCCGCATCCCCGAGGCGTACATGGGCGAGGTCAACCGCGACCTCAACGGCCGGCGTGGCCGCGTCCTCGGCATGGATACCGACGGCGACATGCAGATCATCAGCGCCCATGTCCCGCAAGCCGAGCTGTTCAACTACGCGACCGAGCTGCGCTCACTGGCCCAGGGTCGCGGCTCGTTCTCGGCGACGCTCGACCACTACGAGGATGTGCCCTCGCATATCGCGGACAAGGTCATCGAGTCGCACCGCAAGGAACTCGAGGCGGCCGGCGGGCACGGCACCGGACACTGATCGGGGGCCCGCGCCGTCACCCCCCGGGCGCGACGAGGTCGATCGCCTCGCGCAGCTCGAACCGACCCTCGTACAGCGCTCGCCCGACGATGGCGCCGGCACAGCCCGCGTCGCGGACGGCTCGCAGGTCGTCGATCGACGCGATGCCGCCCGACGCGATGATGCTGGCGCGACCGAGCGAGACCAGGCGCGCGTAGAGCCGGAGGTCCGGGCCGTCGAGCAGGCCGTCTCGGTCGATGGCCGTCACCTCGAAGGTCCGGACGCCCACGTCGACGAGGCGTTCGATCGCCGCCGTGGCCTCGATCCCGGCCGCCCCGGCGATCCAGCCCTGGCCGACGGCCCGACCGTCGCGGACGTCGATCGCGATCGCGATCCGGTCGGCGCCGTGGCGGTCGACGAGGCGCCCCGCAAAGACCGGATCGGACAGGGCCGCCGTCCCGACGACCGCGCGGCTGGCGCCCAAGGCCAGGACCGCGCCGACCGACGCGTCGTCGCGGAGACCCCCTGCGACCTCGACGTGAGCCTGCTCCCCCACGGTCGTCACGATGGCCTCGATCTGCCGACGGTGCTTCGGCCTCCCCGTCAGCGCGCCGTCGAGGTCGACGACGTGCAGCCATCGGGCTCCCGCCTCGACGAAGGCGGCGGCGGCAGCGAGAGGATCCGGCGGATAGACAGTGGCTCGCGCGGGATCGCCCTGCTGCAGACGCACGACTCGACCGCCACGCAGGTCGATCGCCGGCAGGATCTCGAAGGGCGTTGCCATCATCATGTCAGGATGTTATCGTAGTAGCACGCTAATACGCTACCACGGTGGAGCGGTGATGCGGGAGCGGCGGGTGACGGCACGATGGCCGACGACTGGAAGACCGACGACGTCGAGGCGCTGTTGAACGCGATCCGGAGTCTGGAGACGCTCGACGAGACGGAGCGCTTCTTCCGAGACCTGTGCACGCTCAACGAGCTGCGCGACATCGCCCAGCGCTGGGCGGTCGTCCGGATGCTCGACGCCGGTATGCACTACGCCGAGATCTCGCGGACGACCGGTGCGAGCACGGCGACCATCACGCGGATCGCGTCGTGGCTCAACCATGGCGAAGGCGGCTATCGCGCGATGCTCGACAAGCTCGATGTCGCGTCGCGCGCGGGCACGGTCCCCTACCCGGCCGCGGGCGAGCGATGACCCGTCGCCTCCGGCTGGCGATCCCGAACAAGGGGCGTCTCGTCGAGCCGACCCTGCGGCTGCTGCATGACGCCGGCCTGGTCTTCGAGGAGCACGATCGCAGCCTGGTGGCGCTCGTCCAGAACTACGACCTCGACATCCTGTTCGTCCGCACCAACGACATCATCGAGTTCGTGGGCGATGGGGTGGCCGACCTCGGGATCACGGGCGTGGACCTCCTCAGCGAGACCGGTGCGGAGCTGCCGACCATCCGTCCTCTCGGCTACGGCCGGTGCCGGTTGGTCGCCGCGGTGCCCAACGACTCCCGCCGCCGGACCGTCGAGGACCTTGCCGGCTGCCGTGTCGCGACCGCCCATCCCGACACCGCGCGCCGGTTCTTCGAGGACCGAGCGATCCAGGTCGAGATCATCCCGATCTCGGGCGCCGTCGAGGTCGCGCCGCGGCTGGGGCTGGCCGAGGGGATCGTCGATCTGGTGTCCACCGGCTCGACCCTGGCGATGAACGGCCTGCGACAGGTCGGCGACGTCCTGGCGTCCGAGGCCATCCTCATCGCGAACCCCGCCGCGTCCCGCGAACGGAGCGTCGAGGTCGCGGCGGTCGACACGATGCTCAGCGCGGTCATCGCCGCCCGCGGCCGCAAGTACGTGATGATGAACGCCCCGGCCGATACGCTGCCCGAGCTGGAGCGTCTCCTGCCCGCCCTCGAGTCGCCGACGATCATCCCGCTGGCACACGCCGGGATGATCGCCATCCACTCGGTCGTCGGCGCCGACGACGTGTGGGGCCTCCTGCCCCGGCTCAAGTCGGCGGGCGCGTCGGGCATCCTGGTCCTGCCCATCGAGAAGATCGTCCCGTGAGTGCGACTCGCGTCGCCGGCGGTCGAGCGACGGACCCCACCGCTGCCGTGCCCCCGGTTCGCCTCCGGCGGCTCGATCTCGCGGCGGTGGTGGCCGGTGAGCCGGGCGCCCGCCGCGACCACGAGTCGCTCATCCGTCGCGGCGCCGTGCCGGACCCGGCGGTGCGGGACGCCGTCCGCGCGACACTGGCCGACGTCCGTGCCCGCGGTGACACCGCGGTCCGCGCCGCCGGTGCCGCGGTCGGCGGCGGTCGCGCCGACGGACGGCTCGTCCTCGATCGCGACGACCTGCGTGCCGCCCTCGACGGCCTGGAGCCCCGGGTGCGACGGGCGCTCGACACGGCCATCGAGCACGTCCGGCGTTTCGCCGAGACCCAGAGCCCCAGTTCGACCCGGACGACCATCGCCCCCGGCATCGAGATCGAGCGACGCTGGACAGCCTTGTCCAGTGTCGGTGCGTACGTCCCGGGCGGGTCGGCGCCCTATCCGTCGTCGCTGGTGATGACCGTCGTCCCGGCGCGCGTGGCGGGTGTCGAGCGGGTCGTCGTCGCCTCCCCGGCCGACCGCGGTGGCCGCACGAACGCGGTCCTTCTGGCCGCCGCCGGCCTGCTCGAGGTCGATGCGTTCGTGGTCGCCGGGGGCGCCCAGGCCATCGGTGCCCTCGCCTATGGCCTGCCGCAGGCCGGCCTCGCGCCGGTGGACCGGATCGTCGGTCCGGGCAACGCGTGGGTCACGGCGGCCAAGATCGAGGTCTCGGCCGAGGTCGGGATCGACCTCCCGGCCGGGCCGTCGGAGGGGATGGTCCTCGCCGCACCACCCGCGCACCCGGCCCGGGTCGCGGCCGACCTGATCACCCAGGCCGAGCACGGTCCGGACTCGCCGGCCATCCTCGTGACCACGGACGCCGAGTTCGCAGATGCCGTCGAAGCCGCGGTCACCCGCCAGCTGGCCACCGCCGCGCGCCGGGACATCCTGGCCGTCGCGCTGCGCGACCACGGCCGTATCGCGCTGGCGCCCACACTCGACGCCGCCATCGACTTCGTCAACGCCTACGCCCCCGAGCACCTGTCGGTCGACGTCGTGCCGCTCGAGCCGACGGTCGCCCGCCTGCGCAACGCCGGCTCGCTGTTCGTCGGCCCGTGGGCGCCCGAATCCGCGGGCGACTACGCGACAGGCGCCAACCACGTCCTGCCCACCGGTGGCCTCGCCCGCGCGTCCGGCGGCCTGTCGGTGGAGGCATACGGCAAGTTCGTCCAGGTCCAGCGGATCGACCGCGACGGCCTGGCCTCGATCCGTGCGACCATCGCGGCGCTGGCCGAGACCGAGGGGCTGCTCGCCCATCGCGACGCCGTCGAGATCCGCTTCGAGGACCCGACCTGATGAGCCCGACCCCGGTCACGTTCACGACGCCGAACGCACCCTCGACGTACAGCTGGGAGGCGACCGACGACGAGGTCGCGGCGAGGTACGGCGTCGACCCCGCACGCATCGTCCGGTTCGACCTCAACACCTCGCCCACCCCGCCGGCGCTGATGGGTCGCTTGCTGGCCGCCGGCCGGTTCGAGGTGCCGCTCTCGGAGTATCCGCCGACCGACTACCGCCGCCTGGTCGAGGCGGCCGCCGCGCGGTACGGCGTCAGCCCGGCCGAGATCCTGGTCGGTGCCGGAGCCGATGAGGTCCTCGACATCGTGGCCAAGGTCTTCATCCCGGCCGGTGGCACGGCCGTCGTCCCGACACCGACCTACGCGATGTACCGCGTCCTGACCGAACAGCGCCGGGCGACGGTCATCGCCGTCCCGCGACTCGGAGCGGCAGACGGCTGGGCGCTGGACCGGGCCGCGCTCCGAGCGGCCGTCGCCGACCACGGTGCATCCGTCGTCTGGCTGTGCAGCCCGAACAACCCGACGGCGCTGCCCGAACCCGACGGCGCCATCGCCGCCCTGCTGGCCGATCTTGCCGCCGACGCGGCGGCGGCCGGTCACGCGCCGCCGGTCGTCGTCCTCGACGAGGCGTACGCCGAGTTCGTGGGCTCGTCGCTGGTCGGCCTGCGCGAGGCGTACCCGGATCTGGTCGTCGTCCGGACCGCGAGCAAGGCCTACGCCCTCGCCGGGCTGCGCGTCGGGTTCGCGCTGGCACGACCGGAGCTCGTCGGCCGCCTCAACCCGTTCCGGCCGCCCGGCTCGGTCTCGACCGTGTCGGTCAGCCTGGTCACCGAGGCACTCCTCGACCCGTCGATCCTCGACGCCAACCTCGCCCGGGTCGAACGCGAGCGGGCGCGCCTGACCCGGGCGCTCCGGGCGATCGGCTGGTCGGTCGGTCCATCGGTGACCAACTTCGTCCTGGTCGATTTCGGGACCGTGGAGCGTGCCGCGGCAGTCGCCGAGGCGCTGCTCTCGCACGGTCTCGTCCCGCGCACGTTCGGCGAGGGCCACCCGCTCGCCGACCATCTGCGGCTGACCGTCCGTGATCCCGATGAGAACGACCGACTGATCGCGGTCGCGAAGGAGACCGCGTCATGACCACGCCCCTGGGCGCCATCGAGATCGGGCCGCGCGACGGCCGGCGGGTCACGGTCGCCCGATCGACGGCCGAGACCGACATCACGGTCACCCTCGGTCTCGACGGCTCCGGCCACAGCGCCATCGACACCGGCATCGGCTTCTACGACCACCTCCTCGCGTCGCTGGCCCATCACGGGCTGTTCGACCTGGCGATCCACGCCGATGGCGATCTCCAGGTCGACGAGCACCACACCGTCGAGGACGCCGCGCTCGTGCTTGGCGCCGCATTCGCCGAAGCGCTCGGCGATCGGACCGGGATCGCGCGGTTCGGGTCGAGCACGGTGCCGATGGACGAGTCACTCGCGACCGTCGCCCTCGACATGGGCGGCCGCCCATACGCCGTCATCGACCTGCCGTTCCGCGGCCAGCACGCGGGCGGGCTGCCGCTCCAGCTGGTCGACCATGCGCTCGAATCCTTCGCCCGGACCGCGGGCGCGACGCTCCACGTGACCGGAACGGGACGCAACGACCATCATCTGGCCGAGGCCGCCTTCAAGGCGCTCGGGCGGGCGCTGCGGGTCGCCTGCGAGATCGATCCACGGCGCGACGGCGTCGCCTCGACCAAGGGCACGCTGGAGTGACGGTGTGACGACCCGGCCACGCATCGCGGTCGTCGACTACGGTGCCGGCAACCTCGTCAGCATCGACCAGGCGCTCCGTGCGGTCGGGGCCGAGGTGACCGTCGCGCACGACGGCGAAGGCCTGCGCGGGGTCGACGGCGTGATCGTGCCCGGGGTCGGTGCCGCGGCGCCGGCCATGTCGAGACTCGCCCGGCACGACCTGACCGACCCGCTCCGCGCCTGGATCGCCGCCGACCGGCCATTCCTCGGGATCTGTCTCGGGCTCCAGCTCCTGTTCGACGGCAGCGACGAGGACGGAGCGACGACGCTCGGGGTCGTTGCCGGCCGGACGGTCCGGCTGGTCGACGCCCCGACCCTCCCGCACATCGGCTGGAACCAGGTCGAGCGCACCCGGCCCCATCCGCTGTTCGAGGGCATCGCTCCCGACGCCGACTTCTACTTCGTCCATTCGTACGCGGGCGCGGTGGACCCCGCCGCCGACGAGATCGTCCTGGCCACCACAGACCACGGCGCGACCTTCACGTCGGCGGTCGCACGCGGCGCCCTGGCCGGGGTCCAGTTCCATCCCGAGCGCAGCGGCGACGACGGCCTCCGGCTGCTGGCCAACTTCGTCGACCTGGTGCGGGCCGCCTGATGCTCCGACGCCGGGTGATCCCGTGCCTCGACGTGGCCGACGGACGCGTGGTGAAGGGCACCAACTTCGTCGACCTCGTCGACGCGGGCGACCCGCCGGAGCTGGCCGAACGATACGCCGCCGAGGGAGCGGACGAGCTCGTCTTCCTCGACATCACCGCGGCACCCGAGCGCCGCGGGACGCTGCTCGACATCGTCGAGCGGACCGCGCGCCGCGCGTTCGTCCCGCTGACCGTCGGCGGCGGCGTACGCAGCGTCACCGACATGCGCGACGTGCTGCGGGCCGGTGCCGACAAGGTCTCCCTCAACACCGCGGCCGTCGCGGACCCGCTGCTCATCGCCCGCTGCGCGGGCCGGTTCGGCCGTCAGGCGGTGGTCGTCGCCATCGACGCCCGGGCGACCGTGCCGGGCGCCTGGGAGGTCGTGGTCAAGGGCGGTCGCGAATCGACCGGCCTGGACGCGGTCGCGTGGGCGGAACGCGCGGTCGACATCGGCGCGGGCGAGCTGCTGGTCACCTCGATCGACCGGGACGGGACCGGGGCCGGCTTCGATCTCGAGCTGCTGCGCGCCATCACCTCGCGGGTCGGCGTCCCGGTCATCGCCTCGGGCGGTGCCGCCGGCCCGGCCGACTTCGTGGCCGCGGTCCGTGACGGGGGCGCCGACGCCGTCCTCGCGGCGTCGATCTTCCATCGCGGGATCCATTCGATCCCGGCGATCAAGGCCGCGATGGCCGCCGCCGGTCTGCCGGTCCGTCTCGTCCCGGTGCCGGCCGCGTGACGGATCCTGCGCGTCCCCGGGTGGTGTTCGGGCCCGACGGGCTGGTCCCGGCGGTCGTCCAGGACGCCACCGATGGGCGGGTGCTGATGGTGGCGTGGATGGACGCCGAGGCGCTCGAGGCGACGGTGGCCAGCGGCGAGGTCCACTTCCACTCGCGGTCGCGCGGCCGGCTGTGGCGCAAGGGCGAGACCAGCGGCAACGTGCTCCGGTTGGTGGACCTGGTGGTCGACTGCGATGCCGACGCGTTGCTGGTGACCGTGGACCCGGCCGGCCCGGCGTGCCATCGCGGGACGCGCAGCTGCTTCGATCCCGACGGGGCGCCCGCCGAACGCTCGACCGAGGGCTTCGCCTGGCTCGAGACCCTGTGGGCGACGATCGCCGAGCGCGCGGCGATCCGGCCGGACGGTTCCTACACGGCGGCGCTCCTCGATGGCGGTGTCGACGCCGCCGGCCGCAAGGTCAGCGAAGAGGCGACCGAGGTCCTGATCGCCGCCAAGGACGACGCCGCGGCGCAGACAGCCGGGTCAGACCGCGACCCGACCCGGGCGGCCCTTGCCGGCGAGATGGCCGACCTGCTCTACCACG
>DASYSM010000113.1:0-4862 GCA_036003325.1 Candidatus Limnocylindrales bacterium | reverse complement strand
CCGCGGCCTGGACGGCCCTGATCGCGTAGGCGGCGGCACCGAGGTCGTGCGCGGCCACGTGCGCGACGACCGCGGCCTGGCCCGCGGCGTAGGCGGCGTGCCGTGGTGCCCCGCGCAGGTCCCTGGCCGCCGCCATCGCGTGACCGCCCGCCGCTCGGGCCTCCATCATCCTCACCGCGCCGCGCGCCCACGCCCGACCGAGCTCGATCGCGCGACGAGGACGGCCGTCGTGAGGCCGCACGTGCTCGAACAGTTCCAACACATGTTCCGCGCAGTCGGCCGCCCAGACCGCCAGGAGATGGTGGTCCGCGTCCTCAAGGGTCCCGCCGCGGCGGATCGTGATGAGTCTCGGGTCCCGGACCTTGGGCAGGATCACCCGGCCAGTTTGCCGCCTACCCCTCGACCGGCGTCGGCAGGGGCTCCCCGCGCACGCCGGCCAGCAGGTTCGCCGCCGCCATCGCGGCCATCTTCCCGCGGGTGGCGCGTGACGCGGACGCGATGTGCGGCACGATCAGGCAGTTGTCGAGGCCCATGAGCGGGTCATCGAGCGGGATCGGCTCGGGGTCGGTGACGTCGAGGGCGGCCGCCGCGATCACGCCGTCGCGCAGCGCGTCGGCCAGGGCGGGATGGTCGATGACCGGGCCACGGGACGTGTTGACGAGCACGGCCGACGGCTTCATCCAGGCCAGCGTCTCGGCCTTGATCAGGCCGCGGGTCTCCTCGGACAGGTTCACATGGAGCGACACGTAATCACAGCGCGGCAGCAGCTCCTCGAGCGGCAGGTAGGTGGCCCCGAGCGGCTCGGTGACCTCCGGTGGCAGCCGCTGCAGGTCGTGATACAGGACCTCCATCCCGAAGCCCTTGGCCCGCCGCGCGACGGCCTGGCCGATCCGACCGAACCCGACGATGCCGATGGTCGCGCCATGCACGTCGGGCCCGAGGAGCAGCATCGGGCCCCACGTCTTCCACTTCCCGGCACGCACGTAGCGGTCGCCCTCTGGCAGGCGCCGGGCGGCCGCCATCAGCAGGGCGAAGGCGAGGTCCGCGGTCGTCTCGGTCAGGACGCCCGGCGTGTTCCCGACCGCCACGCCACGCCGTGCGCACTCGGCGACGTCGATGTTGTCGAAGCCGACCGCATAGTTGCTGACGACCCTGAGCTGCGGGCCGGCAGCGTCGAGGAACCCGCCGTCCACCCGGTCGGTCAGCAGCGTCAGGACGCCGTCGCGACCGGCCACCCGCCGCAGCAGCTCGTCGCGCGGCGGCGGCAGCTCGTCGGTCCACAGGTCCATCTCGCACGCGTCGCGGACGGCAGCCAGCCCTTCCTCGGGGATGACCCGGGTGACGAAGACGGACGGTCGGTCGCTCATACGCGGGCCGCCACCAGCGGCTCCACGAACGTCCGGATCCGGCCGAGCGCCTCGCGCAGGTTCTCCCGCGAGTTGGCGTAGCTGATCCGGATGTGCTCGTCGCCGTGCACGCCGAAGGCCGAGCCGGCCAGCACGCAGACACCGGCCTCGTGGAGCAGCCGTTCGGCGAGATCCGCGCCCGACAGCCCGACCCCCGCGATCGACGGGAACACGTAGAACGCCCCGAGCGGCTTGCGGCACTCGATGCCGGGGATGGCATTGAGGCCGTCGACGATGAGGTCGCGCCGTGCCTTGAACTCGACGACCATCGCGTCGACGTCGTCCTGCGGCCCCACCAGCGCCTCGACCGCGCCGACCTGGGCGAACGTGGCCACCCCGCTGATGGTGTTGATGATGAGCTGGCCGTAGACCTTGACCAGCGACTCCGGGACGATCGCGTAGCCCAACCGCCAGCCGGTCATCGCGAACGTCTTGGAGAACCCGTCGAGCACGATCGTCCGCTCGGCCATCCCCGGCAGCGATGCGATCGAGACGTGCTCCGCGCCGTCGTACAGGATCCGACCGTAGATCTCGTCGGCGAGGACCCACAGGTCGTGGCGGATGGCCAGCTCGGCGATCCGCTCGAGATCGCCCCGGGTCAGGACCCCGCCGGTCGGGTTCGCCGGCGAGTTGATGACCAGGACGCGCGTCCGTGGCGTGACCAGCGAGGCGAGCTCGTCGACATCGAGCCGGAAGTCGTTCGCCATCCGGATCGGGATCGGGACCGGTGTGGCGCCCACGAAGCGGGTCAGCGACTCATAGATCGGGTAGCCGGGGTCCGGCACGAGGACCTCGTCGCCCGGGTCGACCAGCCCGAGGATCGCGTACAGCATCACCCCCTTGCCACCGACCGTGACGAACACCTGGTAGGGCTCCACCGGGAAGCCCTTGCGGGCCGATGCGTCGGCGGCGATCGCCTCGCGCAGGGCGGGGATGCCCGCGAACGGCGGATAGTGGGTCGCGCCCGCGTCGAGCGCGGCCTTGGCCGCCTCGCGCACGTTCGCCGGCGTGTCGAAGTCGGGCTCGCCGATCTGGAGGTGGACGATCGAGCGGCCCTGAGCCTCCAGTGCCCGCGCCCGGGCGGAGACCTCGAACGCGCTCTCGGTGCCGATCGTGCCCATCCGGGCCGCGATGCGCATGGCGGGACCTCCGATCAGGGCAGCATCTGGCGCAGGACGAAGCGCACGTTGGCGGGCCGCTCGGCCAGCCGTCGCATGTACCACGGGTACCAGTAGTCGCCGTACGAGATGAGCGTCTGGACGCGATAGCCGGCGCGCGCCAGACGGTACTGCTCGTTGGTCCGGATGCCGTACAGCATCTCGACCTCGAACCCATCGAGCCCGATCCCGGCAGCCCCGACCTGCGCCGCGATCTGCTCGATGAGCGCGACGTCGTGCGTCCCGAGACCGAGCCGGATCGGTCGCCCGCGGCCGTCGAGGAGGAACCGGACCGCCAGGCCCACGAAGCTCGCGTCGACGCTGTGACGGTCCCGGAAGGCGATCGTTGCGTTCTCGTCGTACGCCCCCTTCACCAGCCGGATGGCCGGGTCGAGCGGTCGCAGCCGCTCCATGTCGGCGGCGGTCCGGCGCAGGTACGCCTGGAGGCAGATCCCGGTCCGCGGCTGGGTCGTGCGCAGGCGCTCGTACAGCGAGATCGTGGCGTCGACATAGGCGCTGCCCTCCATGTCGATCCAGAGGTAGGACCCGACGGCGGCCGCATGCCCGGCGATGCGCTCCAGGTGGCCGAGGCAGATGTCGGGATCGAGGTCGAGGCCCAGCTGGGTGGGCTTGACCGAGACCTCGCCGGTGATCCCCGCGGCGACGATCTTGTCGATCGACTCGATGTAGTGGGCGGCGACCGCGTCGGCCTCGGCCACGTTCTCGAGGTTCTCGCCGAGACGTGTGTACAGGGTCCCGATGCCCGCCGCCTGGAGCGGCAGCGCCGCAGCCAGGGCGTCCTCGATGGTCTCTCCGGGCATGAACCGCCGGACCGCGCGGCGCATGAATCGGAAGCGCGGCAGGTGCTCCTTCAGCCAGCGATCGCGGGCGGCCCACAGCAAGACACGGCGCATTTCGGCACTCCGGCGACAGTCCGATCGAGACTTTTGGATGATAGGCGACCGTGGGGCTAGAATCGCATCCGATGACCCGTTTCTACGACCTCGACGCCGCCAATGCCGCCGTTCGCGAGCTCGATGACATCGTGCGCCTGCTGACCGAGCAGCGCGCCGAGCTGGTCCGGCTGCGCGACGAGGTCCTCGCGGCAGGGATCGGGACCGGAGATGGTGACGGGGCGACGACCGCGGTCGCCGACCGGTCCGAGCGGGCGGTTCGACCCGATAGCCCGACCGATGCCCCGCCCGTGGACGATCTGCGCCTGACACAGCTGCGGATGCAGGGACTGATCGACCAGATGGCGGCCGGCGTGGCGCGGATCGATGCGATGGGCCTGACCCTGCGTGACATCGAGCACGGCCTGGTGGACTTCCCGGCCCTCGTGTCCGGGCGCCAGGTGTGGCTGTGCTGGCAGCGCGGCGAGCCCGTCATCGGATGGTGGCACTCCCTCGACACGGGGTTCTCCGGCCGACGCCCGCTCGCCGAGCTGTCGTGACCCGGCGGCCCGTCGCGTGACCGAGCGATCGGTCGTCGTCGGGCGCGATGGGCGCGCCAAGGCATACCGGCCGCTGCCTGCGGCGACCCGTGCGGCGGCCATCGAGGCAGGGCTTGCGGCCTACGACCGGGGCGACTTCTTCGAGGCCCACGAGGAGCTCGAGCCGGCCTGGATGGGCACCGATGATCGGGCCGCGCGGGCGTTGCTCCAGGGCCTGATCAAGGTCGCCGCGGCCTATGTCCACGCTGTCCGCGGCAACCCGCCCGGGATCGTCCGCAACCTCGAGGGCGCGCGGGCGCTGCTCGAGCAGGCGCGGGAGGATGGTCCGTCAGGAGAGGTCCCGGGCCTGGACGTGGCGGTCCTCATCGACGCCATCGACCTGCGACTTGCGGACCTGGCTGCCCATCCCGAGGGACCGACCCTCGGGCCGCCCGACCTGATCCGGACGCGGATCGGGACATCGCGCCGAAGGAGTGCCCCGTGACGATGCCCGCCCCCATCCCGACGGTCGATGTCGCCGAGGCCGACCGCCGTCTCCGCGAGGATCCCGCTGGCCCGATCCTGCTCGACGTCCGCGAGCCGACTGAGTTCGCCGAGGTCCGGGCACCGGGCGCGGTCCTGATCCCGACGTCGCAGTTCAGCGCCCGACTGGCCGAGCTGCCGGCCGACCGGCCGTTGCTGGTGGTCTGCGCGATGGGCGGCCGGTCGGCCGCGGTGACGGGCTTCCTGGTCCGCGCGGGTCGGACCGACGTCGTCAACGTGGCCGGCGGGATGGAAGCCTGGGAACGGGCCGGTCTGCCGGTCCGGCGCGGGCCGGTCGGGGCGGGCGAGGGAGACCTGCCGGCG
>DASYSM010000112.1:0-9429 GCA_036003325.1 Candidatus Limnocylindrales bacterium | reverse complement strand
GGCCGCCGAGTTCTTCGGCCCGACGGCCGGGCTCCACGCCAACAGGGCCGAGACGTCGGCGGTGATGGCGATCGATCCGGCGTTGGTCGACATCGAGGCGGCCAACGCGGAGATGCCGCCGTTCCCCGAGGTGACCAGTCCCGCCGCCGTCCATACGGCGTTCTTCTTCTCGACCCCGGGCTCGGTGCATCGGGCGAGCCATTCCGGGACATGGGGCGACGCCCGCGACTCGTCGGCCGAGTATGGCGAGCGCTATCTCGGGGTCGTCACCGAAGCGACGCTACGCATGCTCGACGACATCGACCGGACGTTCGCGGCGATGCCGCCGCGCTGAACGGTCAATCCCCTTCCGCGGCGGACCACGCCCCGTCGCGCATCACCCGTTGCACCCGGAGGGCCGGGTCGAGCTCGACGAGGTCGGCCCGCTGGCCCACCGCGATCCGGCCGCGATCCGAGATGCCGAAGAGCAGCAACGGGTTCCGGCTCGCGGCTGCGACCGCGGCCGGCAGGGTCACCCCCGCTGCGACCAGGTTCCGGACGGCGGTGTCGAGCGCGATCACCGAGCCCGCCAGTGTCGTGGTGCCGGCCAGGGTCACGCGGCCGTCGACGAGCTCACACTCGAGCCCGCCGATCCAGCCGCGACCGGCGCCGGTGCCCGCGAGTGCGATGGCGTCGCTGACGAGCAGCAGCCGGTCCGCAGGCTTGAGCCTGGTGATCATCGCCCAGAGAGACGGGTCGACGTGGAGCCCGTCGGCGATGAGCTCGACGAAGGCGGCATCCTCGAGCAGCGCGGCCAGGGCGACGCCGGGCGCCCGATGGTCGATGCCGGTCATGGCATTGAACAGGTGGGTCGTGGACGTCGCGCCCGCGGCGTAGCCCGCCCGGGCCTGCTCGACCGTCGCCGCCGAATGACCGATCGAGACCGACACGCCGCGGTGGCGGAGCCAGCCTGTGAGATCGGCGGAGCCCGGCAGCTCGGGTGCGACCGTGATCAGGCGGAGTCCATCGAGGAGTGGCTCGAGAGCCTCGCGCGGCACGTCGGCCGGGACGAGCAGGTGCGCCTGGTCGTGGGCGCCGCGGCGTGACGGCGCGAGGAACGGCCCCTCGAGGTTGAACCCGAGCGGCTCGGCGCCATCGGGCGGGGCGTCGGGCGACCAGTGCCGGACGCGCTCGGCGAACCCGGCGAGCGCGTCGAGCGGGGCGGTCACCGCGGTCGGGAGGAAGGAGGTCACTCCGCGACGCAGGAGCGCGCGAGCCATCCCGTCGAGCGCGGCGCGATCGCCCATCGCGTCGTGGCCACCCCAGCCGTGCACGTGGACGTCGACGAAGCCGGGCGCGATGTAGTCGCCGTCGGTCCCGTCGGCCGCGGCGTCGATATCGATCGCGACGATCCGGCCGTCCTCGACCGTGATCCGGCCATTCGCCACGCGGTCATCGAGGACCAGCCGGCCGCCGACGGTGGTCGGGCCGGTCATGGCTGGACCTCCTGACCCGGCTCCTCGACCTCGAACTGGACGACCAGCCCGTAGCGCCCGGCGGGGTAGCGCGACTCGGTCGCCTCCACACGTCGGCCGTGCCCGTCGACGATGACCCGACGCTCGACGAGCAGCGGGTCGCCGGTCCGGATCCCGAGCAGCCGCGCGTCCTCGGCGGTGGCGGCCGCCGCCGTGATCGTCCCGGTGCCGCGCCGCAGCACGATCCCGGCCCGCCCGAGCGTCTCGTGGAGCGAGCCCGTGACGAGGTCGGCCGTCATCACCGCCTGTGCGCAGGCCCCGATCAGGACGGCCGACTCGAGCGCGATCGGCTCCCCGTCGGCCTGGCGCAGGCGGCGGAGATGGACGACGGGCTGCCGGGCGGGGATGGCGAGGCTGGTGCTCTCGGCGGTCGTGGATGGCCGGATGACGCGTGTCAGCACCAGCGAGCTCGGGACGCGGCCTGCCCGGAGCATCTCCTGCGTGAACGTCATCAACCGATTGGCACGTCGGTGCGCCGGCGGCTCGGTCACGAAGCTGCCGCGGCCCGGCTCGCGTGCGATCAGGCCGTCCTCGGCGAGGCGATGCATGGCGTTCCGTGCGGTCATCCGGCTTACCCCGAACTCTGCGCACAGCTCGGCGTCGGACGGCAGCCGCTCGCCCGGGCGCAGGGTCGCGATCCGTTCGCGCAATGCCTGCTCGATCTGGCGGTACTGCGGCTGGTAGGCGGGCTCGGTCATCGGCGGGCCGTCGCAGCCTGGGCCGCCCCCTGCGGATCCGGCTCGGTGGCGGTCGCCGTCGCCGTCGCCTCGGCACCGTGGATGGCCGCGCCGATCGCCCCGGCCCAGATCCCCAGCTCGGCCGTCACGAGCTCGACCTCGTCGAGCGACGTCGTCCGCACCCGCCGGCGGAGCTCGGCGCGGATCGGCTCGAACAGGAGGTCACCGGCCGCCGCGACGCCACCGCCGATCACGACCCGGTCGGGCGACACGACCGTGATCATGTTCGCGATCCCGATCCCGAGAGCGCGACCCACGGTGGCCAGTCCGGCCAGCGCCCGCGCGTCCCCGGCCTGGGCCGCCACGACGGCCGCTTCGGCACTCGCCGTCCCGCAGGCGGCCGCGATCCGGTCCGCCCTGGCGAAGGCCTCGACGCAGCCGTCGTTGCCGCAGCCGCACGGCGGCCCGTCCGGGTCGATCGTCTGGTGGCCGACCTCGCCGGCCGTCCCGTCATGGCCGAGGTGGACCCGCCCGTCGATGGCGATGACGCCACCGACCCCGGTCCCGAGGACGAGCCCGACCATCGAACCGGCGCCGCGCCCGGCGCCCAGGCGAAGCTCGGCCAGCCCGAACGCCCGGGCGTCGTTGATCAGCGAGACCGGCCGCCCGAGCGCGGCCTCGACGGGACCCGCGACCGACCGGCCCGCCCAGTCGCCCGGGATGTTGACCAGGAACCGGGTCGTGCCCGTCGCCGGGTCGTACAGCCCCGGCACGCCGACCCCGACGGTCGACACGTCCGGCACGCGTCCGATCGCCTCGGCACCGACCGCCGCCAGGGCGGACACCACCGCGTCCGGGCCGTCCGCTGCGGGGGTCGGGACCTGGCCACGATCGAGCACCCGCCACGTGTCGTCGTGCTCGACGACCACCCACTTGATGTTCGTGCCGCCGAGGTCGAGGCCGAGATGACGCCGGGTGGGCGGGCCGTCGGTCACGCTGGTCAGGTCTCGCCGGTGACCCGGGTGTACGCGGCGGCGACGATCACGATGATCGCCCCGAACACGATCTGACGCGTCGGCTCCGGCAGGCCGACCGCGGTGAGCAGCGCCGTCAGGACGCTCAGGATGAGCGCACCGACCAGTGTGCCTCCGTACCCGCCCCGCCCGCCGAGGATCGACGTCCCGCCGATCACCGCGGCCGCGACCGAGGGCAGGACCAGCGAATCGGCCAGGGAGACGCTGGCCGTGTTCGTCAGGCCCGACAGGAGCAGGCCGCCGACCCCGGCCAGCAGCGCCGAGATGACGTACAGCACGATCAGCACCTGCCAGGCGCGAGCGCCGGACAGGCGCGCCGCGACCGGGTTGTCGCCGATGGCGTACAGCAGCCGGCCGTAGCCGGTCCGTCTGAGTCCGACCAGGATGATCAGCATCACCGGCACCAGCACGAGCAGACCGGCCGGGATGAAGCCGAGCAGCGTCGCGCTCCCGAGCGTCGTCAGGATGTCGGGGACGCCCGCACCGGTCTGGACGGACTGGAGCTGCCAGACGTTGGCCAGGCCGAGGACGACGAAGCTCATCCCCAGGGTCATGATCAATGGGTGGACCCGGAACACGCCGACGCCGACGCCGGTGACCAGGCCGGCAAGCATGGCGACGACGAGCGACACCAGGATGGCCTGCGGGACCCCACCCGGACTGTGGACGAGCGTCGCCGTCACGAACCCGGTCATCGATGCGACCGCCCCCACCGACAGGTCGATCCCGCCGGTCAGCATGGTGATCGTCTGGCAGCCGGCCAGGATCGCCAGCGGCACGGTCGTCCGCACGATGATGTTCGCCCAGCCGGGGCTGACGATGCCCGGGTCGACGATGTCGATGATCAGGATGAGGATCCCGAGCAGGCCGATCAGAGGGATGATCGGTCGGTCGCGGAACAGCGCCCGCCAGGCGTCGGCACCTCGCCAGCGATCGACCGTGACGGCAGCGCTCATCGGCGGCTCTGCCGAAGCTCGATGACGCTGCCGACCATGACCACGCCGATCAGGATCACGCCCTGCGCGACGATGGCAAGGTTCGAATCGAGGCTCAGGAAGCTCATGTCCGTCTGGATGAGCTGGAGCACGACCACCCCGACGATCGGCCCGAAGACGCCGCCGCGACCGCCGGCCAGACTGACGCCGCCGAGCACGACCGCCGCGACGCTGAGGAGCGTGTACGGTCCGGGGACCGGGGTCCCGATGCCCGTGCTTGCGGTCAGGGAGAGGCCTCCCAGGGCCGCGAACAGACCGGTGATCGCGTAGGCGACGAACTTGGTCCGTCCGACGGGAACCCCGCTCCGGAACGCCGCCAGCCGGTTGCTGCCGATCGCGTACATCGACAGCCCGAGACGCGAGCGCACCAGCGGGAACCAGATCACCGAGACCACGACGAGCAGGACCACGGCGGCCCGCGGGATCCACTCGTTGCCGAGCGGCCCGATGGCCAGACCCGTGAGCCAGCTCGCCGCGCCGCCGCCCGGCGAGGATCGGACGAGCAGCGCGAAGCCCGCCCACACGAATGACATGGCCAGGGTGACGACGATGTCGGGCACGCGGGTCCCGACGACGACCGCCCCGTTGATCCCTCCGAGCACGAGGCCAAGACCGAGCACGCCCACGACGACCACGATCCCGGTCGTGTCGGACTGGTTCTCCATGAGGGACGCGGCGACGACGCTGGTGAGCGCCATCATCGAGCCGATGGACAGGTCGATCCCGCCGCTGATGACGATGACCGCCTGGGCGACGGCGGCCAGCGCGAGGGGGAGGACCGACGTGCCGAGACCCTGGACCGGGATCGGTCCGTAGCTCGGCTGGATCAGCTTGGTGAAGGCCAGCAGGCCGACAAGGAGCGCCAGGAGGCTGAGCATCCAGGCGTTCCGGCGCGCCCAGACAGCGATCGCATCGGCCGCTCGGGAACCCGCGCTCTCGATCGGCGCCGCGGTGGCGCTCATGTCTCGGCCGCCGGGGTCACATCGTCCGCGCCGGCGGCCCGGCCGGGGGCGTCGCCGGCCGCAGCGGCGGACAGCGGGCTGGCCTCCCCGGGCTGGACGACTTCCTCCTCGATCGCGGCCCCCACCGCGTCCTCGGGCAGCTCGGCGTCGGCACGAAGGTTGTAGGCCGCCCGGAGCAGCGATGCCTCGTCGGCATCCGCGCCGGCCAGCTCGGCCACGATCTCGCCACCGAAGATCACGATTGCACGGTCGCAGACGAGCTGGACCTCCTTCAGCTCGGACGTGTAGATGAGCACGGCGGCTCCGGCCTCCGCGAGGTCGCGCAGCAGGAGGTAGATCTGCTGCTTCGTCCCGATATCGATCCCGCGCGTCGGGTCGAAGCAGAGCATCGTCCGGACGCCACCGGCGACCCAGCGCGCGATGGTGACCTTCTGCTGGTTCCCGCCCGACAGCCGACGCACCTCGCCGGCAGCCCGTGAGTCGATCTGCAGGCGTCCGACCGCGTCGTCGACCATCCGACGCTCGCCACCGAGATCGATCAGCCCCCAATGCCGGAGGCCGGCCACCATCGGCAACGCGATGTTCTCGCGGATCGATCGCTGCATGAGCAGCGCCTCCGCGCGATCGGCGGCGACGTAGACGAGCCCGGCCCGGATGGCATCGGCAGGGTGGCGGAAGGTCACGGTCTGATCGTCCACGAGCAGCTGACCGCTGGCCGGGCGCGCGGACCCGGCAAGGATGTCGAACAGCTCGTCCTGACCCTGTCCCTCGAGGGCGACGACGCCGAGCACCTCGCCCGGATAGAGGTCGAAGGTGACGTCGTTCAGGTTCGATCGCGCGGTCAGTCCGCGGACGGAGATGCGCGGCTTCGCGTCGGGCGTCCGCCCGACCGCGCCCGTCCCGTGGTCGGCGGACGGCATGTCCTTGATGATCTCGCCGAGCATCAGCTCGACGATCTTGTCCTCCGAGCCCTTCGTCACGTCGACGACGCCGACCGTCGCGCCCTCGCGCAGGACCGTCGCCCGGTCGCACACCGCCGCGATCTCGATCATCCGGTGGGAGATGAAGATGATGGAGCGGTCGGTGCCGCGCTGCCGCGCGACCACCTCGAGGACCCGCTCGGTCAGATTCGCCGGCAGGGCCGCCGTCATCTCGTCGAGCATCAGCACGTCGGGCTCGGACGCGAGGGCGCGCGCGAGATCGATGATGCGGAGCGTGGCGAGCGGCAGACGCCGCGTGTGGCCGGCCAGATCGAGGTCGCCGAGACCGAGCTCGCCGAGCCAGTGGCGGAAGGGCTCGAGTGGTGTCTCCGTCAGCCGCAGGTTCTGGCGGATGTCGAGATCCGGGATGAGCGACGGTTCCTGGTAGACCGAGATGAGCCCGCCGCGGCGGGCTTCGGCGGGCGATTGGACCGTGCGGGCCTTGCCGCGAACGGAGATCGTGCCGGCGTCCGGACTGACAGCCCCGGTCAGGATCTTGACGAGCGTGCTCTTGCCGGCGCCGTTGGCACCCATCAGTGCGTGGATCTCGCCGGGCCGGACGGCGAGGGATGCGGAGCGCAGGGCGACGACCGCACCGTACGTCTTCGAGACGCCCTTGGCCTCGAGCAGGAGGTCGGTCGTGGTGAGGGTCATGCGCTCCGCAGCATTCAGGCGGAGGGCGACGGCATCGCCGTCGCCCTCCCTGGATGGACCGGTGTGAGGGTTATGCGCCCTTGCAGCCGGCTGGAACGGTGTTGGGATCGTAGGTCGTCCAGCCGTCGATCGACAGGCTGAGCGGCCAGAGCGGATCCATGCCTGGCACGGACTGCCACGCCTTGAGCTTCGCCTGACCGTCCGCGGTCAGGTTGTCGACCACGATCGGGTCGAGCAGGACGGTGTTCGGCTGGCTGGCACCACTGGAAGCGGTGACCGTCTCGCCGTTGAGGAGCTTGAGGGCAAGGGTGATCCCCGCGCCGCCGACCGCTGCCGTGTTGGTCACGGCCGCGCCCTTGAGGCCCGGGAAGTTGGTGGTATCGAGGAGCTGGCTGACGAACCCGCCGACATCGGCATCAGCGATCGGCACGAACTTCTTGCCGTTCGCCTTGATCGCGTCGACGATCTGCTTGCCCATGCCGGACGCCCAGATGCCGGTGATCTTGTCGTACCCACCGCTGGCGATGAAGTCGTTGGTGAGCTTGGTGGCGGTCGCCGGATCCCATCCCGTGGCGACGCCATCGGGGCTCGGGACGACGGTGATGCCGGGGTAGTCCTTGAGGACGTTCTTGAACCCGACGTCGCGGTCGGAGTCGGCGGAGTTACCGGCGATGCCGCGGGTGTACCAGACGGTGCCCTTGCCACCGAGCTGATCGAACAGCCACTTCGCGCCGAGCTCTGCGTACTTGACCTGATTGTTGTAGAGGTTCCACGTGTTCGTGTCGGTCACGTAGCTGTCGACCGCGACCGTCTTGATCCCTGCCGCGGCGGCCTCGGCCAGGGCCGGGTTGAGGGCCTTCGGGTCGTTCGGGTTGAACACGATGGCGTTGACGCCCTTGGCGATCAGGGTGCGGATGTCGGCCAGCTGGCCGGCCGCATCCGTGTTGCGATGGATCACGGTCAGGTCGGCGGCCGCGATGCCGGCCGCCTTGGCCTGCGCCTTGGCGGTGCAGACCTGCTCTTCGCGGAAGCCGTTGCCGACGCCGCCGCCATTGGAATAGCCGATCTTGTACGCCTTGGTCGCCGCGCCGCTCGGTGCGGTCGACGCACCCGAGCTGGAACAGGCGGCGGCGATCACTGCGACGGCGGCGAAGCCGATCAGCGCTCGCATCCGATTGGACCCCTTGATCATCTGCTCTCCTCCTGTGACCAACGACGCGCCGACATGGTCGCGTCGACGAATGGATCCGCCTCCCGGGCAGGGAGCCTTGCGATCCGATCTATCGGTCTCACCTCCTGCGCGCGATCCCCGCCACCATCACCCCTCCCGGGCGATGGCACGAGCGATCCGCCGCGCGTGCTCACGATAGGCCTCCTCGAAGGTTTCCCGCGAGCGGTCGGCGCCTACGACCGACGCTCGGGTCAGGACCGGCGGCAGCGCGCCCCGCTCCCGAAGGAGCCGGGCGGTCCGCACCTTGATGCAGTTGACGATGGCGACCGCGGTGATCGTCGAGCCCGGGCCGACCGGGGTGTCGAGGCCGTCGATCGCGCACAGTGCGTCGGCGTGGGGTGAACACAGGTCGATGACGAGATCGGCCTCGTCGAGCAGTCGTCCGCCGACGGCCGGATCCGGCTCCCCGGACAGCGATTGCTCGACGGAGGTTACCGCAACGACCCGCAGACCCCGCCGGCGGGCGCCACGGGCGATCTCGATCGGCACGGCCGTCAGCCCGCCGGCCGAGAAGACCACCATCAGGTCGTCAGGCCCGAACGTGAAGTTCGACAGGATGACCTCGGCCAGCCCGGGGGTCCGCTCGATGAACATCGCCTGGCGCTGGCCGTTGGAGCCGACGACCTGTGTGTGGAACGTCATCGACAGCTCGACCATCGGGTTGAACCCCGGATACGAGCCGTAGCGCGGGAACATCTCCTCGACCGGGATGCGCGAGTGGCCGGTCCCGAACAGGTGGACCAGGCCACCGGCGGCGATCGCGTCGGCGCACCAGCGACTGGCCGTCTCGATGGCCTCGCCCTGTGTCGCAGCCAGCCGTTCGAGGAGGCCGGTGGCAGCGGTCAGCCATTCGAGGGCCGGCTGTGTCGTGGTCGATCCGGCGGCCGTGGTCGCCATCAGTACTCGCTCGCCGGGCGCTCGCCCTGGCCGGGAGCGGCGGCCGCGACCGGTCCATCGGCGGGCCCGCCGCCGCCCGTGCGCGACCGGAAGTCGTCGAGCATCGTGGCCGTCGCGGTCGCCCCGACCCGGGTGACCCCGAGCGCCATCACCTCGAGCAGGGCATCGAGCGTCCGGACCCCACCGGCCGCCTTGACCCCGATGTGCGGCGAGGTGTTGGCACGCATCAGGATCAGGTCGGCGTGGGTGGCACCACTCGGGGCGAACCCGGTCGAGGTCTTGACGAAATCGCCGCCGGCCGCCTCGGTCAGGTGGCACGCCCGGATCTTCTCCTCGTCGGTCAGGTAGGCGTTCTCGAAGATGACCTTGACGATCGCCCGGGCCGCGTGGGCGACGTTGACGACGGCCTCGATGTCCGCGGCGACGTCCGCGTCACGGCCGGACTTGAGGGCGCCGATCTGGATGACCATGTCGAGCTCGGTCGC
>DASYSM010000111.1:0-68352 GCA_036003325.1 Candidatus Limnocylindrales bacterium | reverse complement strand
ATGCCCCCGACGCGACCCGCATTCCCTGACCCACTTGGAGTGATCCGAACGTGACCGACGACCTGGGCGACATCCGATCGATCCGCATCGAGGACGAGATGCGGGTGAGCTACCTCGACTACGCGATGAGCGTGATCGTGGCCCGCGCGCTCCCGGATGTCCGCGACGGCCTGAAGCCCGTTCACCGCCGGATCCTCTACACGATGGGCGAGATGGGGCTCTCGGCGACGAGCTCCTACCGCAAGTGCGCGGCGATCGTCGGCGAGGTGATGGGCAAGTACCACCCCCACGGCGACGTTGCCCTCTACGACACCCTCGTCCGGCTCGCCCAGGACTTCTCGATGCGGTATCCGCTCGTCGACGGTCAGGGCAACTTCGGCTCGGTCGACGGCGACACCGCGGCGGCGATGCGCTACACCGAGGCGCGGCTCACGGCCATCGCCGGCGAGATGCTCGCCGATATCGACAGGGACACCGTCGACTTCGTCGACAACTACGACGGCACCCAGAAGCAACCGTCGGTCCTGCCGGCCAAGCTGCCGAACCTGCTCGTCAACGGCAGCTCGGGCATCGCGGTCGGGATGGCGACCAACATCCCGCCGCACCACCTCGGCGAGATCGTCGACGCGACGATCGCGATGATCGACGACCCGGATCTGACCTCGGACGACCTGTGCAAGTACGTCCAGGGGCCGGACTTCCCGACCGGGGGGACGATCTACCGCTTCGAACGCCAGCGGAACCCGCTGACCGGCGAGTGGGAGACCGTCGACGCCATCCGCCAGATGTACGCCCACGGCCGCGGCCGTGTGGTGATGCGTGCCCAGGTCGCGTTCGAGGAGGTCAAGGGCGACCGGACCGCCATCGTCGTGACCGAACTGCCGTACCAGGTCAACAAGGCGACCCTCCTCGAGAAGATCGCCGAGCTGGTCAAAGACAAGCGGATCGAGGGCATCGGCGACCTGCGCGACGAGTCCGACCGCGACGGCATGCGCATCTACATCGAGCTCAAGCGCGACGCCAACCCGCACAAGGTCCTCAACAACCTGTTCAAGCACACGCCGATGCAGCTCGCGTTCAACATGAACATGCTGGCCCTCGTCGACGGCCAGCCGCAGACGCTCCCGCTGCGCTCGGTGCTGGTCCACTATCTCGACCATCGGCGCGAGATCATCCGCCGGCGGACCGAGTTCGACCTCGCCAAGGCCCGCGCCCGGGCGCACATCCTCGAGGGTCTCAAGATCGCCCTCGACAACCTCGACGCGGTCATCAAGACCATCCGCGAATCGCAGGAGGTCGAAGACGCCCGCAACAACCTGATGTCGCGGTTCGACCTGTCCGAGCTCCAGGCGCAGGCCATCCTCGACATGCGGCTGGCCCGCCTCGCTGCCCTCGAGCGCCAGAAGATCGAGGACGAGTACCTGGCCATCATCCAGCTCATCGCCGAGCTGGAGGACATCCTGGCCAACGCGGCCCGGGTCAGCCAGATCATCAAGGACGAGCTGACCGACCTGAAGAAGAAGTACGCCGGCGAGCGACGCACGCGGGTCCAGGACGACTTCAGCCGCGAGATGACCGACGAGGACCTGATCGCCGACGAGGACGTCGTGGTGACGATCTCGGGCCGCGGCTACATCAAGCGCCAGCCGGTCGCGACCTACCGACGCCAGCATCGAGGCGGGAAGGGGATCATCGGCCACGTCACGCGTGAGGAGGACGCCGTCGAGCACCTCCTGGTGGCGAACACGCACCACTGGGCGCTGTTCTTCACCAACCGCGGCCGGGTCTTCTCGGCCAAGGTCCACGCCATCCCCGATGCCAGCCGCCAGGCCAAGGGCATCCCGATCATCAACCTGCCCGGCGTCCAGGTCGAGTCGGGCGAGGTCCCGATGGCGACGATCACGCTGCCCGACTTCAAGGCGGGGTCGTACCTGGTGCTCGCGACGCGGGCCGGGATCATCAAGAAGACGCCGCTCGAACAGTTCGAGAAGGTCCGCTCGTCCGGGATCCGGGCGATCATCCTGCGCGACGAGGACGAGCTCGCCTGGGTCGACGTCTCGACCGGCGACGACGACGTCATCATCGCCACCGCGCAGGGCAAGCTCGCCCGCTTCTCGGAGCACGAGGTCCGGGCGATGGGCCGCGACTCCGCCGGCGTCATCGGCATCCGCCTTGCGCGCAAGGGCGACGCGGTGGTCGGCATGAGCGTCGTCCAGCCCGAGAGCGACCTCCTCGTCCTGAGCGAGACGGGCTACGGCAAGCGCGTACCACTGACCGACTTCCGGCGGAAGCACCGCGGCGGCCAGGGCGTCGCCCTCATCAGCCTCGAGGGTCGGAAGACCGGAGACGTCGCGGCGGTCCAGCAGGTCACCGAGGCCGACGAGGAGCTCCTCCTCATCAGCGCCGGCGGCCAGGTCATCCGGACCGAGACCAACACCATCAACCGCTACTCGCCCCACGCCCGCGGGGTCATCGTCATGCGCCTCGCCGAGGGCGACCGGGTCGTGGCGATCGCCGCGTTCCGTGCCGGACTTGCAGAGCAGGACGGCATGGGCGACGATGGCGGCCCCGGGACGGACGGCGCGAGCCCGGTCGGACCGGGTTCGGGCGGGTGAGGTCGGCGTGACGGCCTTCTCGGCCTTCGGCGGCGGACGGGAGGCGGCGGGCTTGTACGCGGACCAGTTCGAGATCTACCACGGCAACTCGAACCCGGGCCTGGCCCGGAAGATCTCGCGCTACCTCGGCACCGAGCCGGGCAAGGTCGAGGTCTTCCAGTTCGCCAACGAGAACATCTTCGTCAAGATCCTCGAGAACGTCCGCGAGAAGGACGTGTTCATCGTCCAGCCGACCTGTCATCCGGTGAACCAGTCGATCATGGAACTGCTGATCATGATCGATGCCTTCAAGCGCGCCAGCGCCGGCCGGATCACGGCCGTCATCCCGTACTACGCCTACGGCCGGTCGGACAAGAAGGACCAGCCGCGGGTCCCGATCACGGCCCGGCTCATCGCCGACATGATCACCGTCGCCGGCGCGGACCGCGTGCTCACGATGGACCTCCACCAGGGCCAGATCCAGGGCTTCTTCAACATCCCCGTCGATGAGCTGACGGCCGTCCACATGCTGTCGAACTACTACCGCCACAAGCACATCGAGGACCCCGTCGTCGTGACCGATCTCGGGTTCGCCAAGCGGGCCCGCGCCTTCGCGGAGCTGCTCGACGCGCCGCTGGCGATCATCGAGAAGCGGCGCGTCGGCAACCTCGATCGGGCCGAGCTGATGAACGTCATCGGCGACGTCAAGGGCAAGCGGGCGATCATCGTCGACGATGAGATCGACACCGCCGGGACCCTGGTCGAGATCACCCGGGCGCTCGAGCGCGAGGGCGTCGACGAGATCTACGCCTGCGCGACGCACGGCGTCCTGAGCGACCCGGCGATCGACCGGATCGCCGCCTCGAGCCTGCGCGAGGTCGTGCTGACCGATTCGGTGCCGCTCCCCGAGCGCAAGCGCCTGGGCAAGATCACGACCCTGTCGGTCGCGCCGCTCATCGGCGAGGCGATCCGGCGGATCCATCGCGGCGAATCGGTCGGAGCGCTGTTCTCCAGCGAGGTCGCGCTCACCCAGGAGATGCTCCTCTGGGAAGGCGGCGACGAGGGCACGCTCGACACCAGGCCCGATGACGTGGAAACGGACATGACCGCCTCGGTGGCGGTCTCGACACAGGTGGGTGACCGATGAGCCTGCAGCTGCACCGACCCGACGGCGAAGGCGGTCTCGAGCCCCGGCCCGTCGCCGAATCGGACTGGCGCACCCAGCTTCGGTCGGCCCGCTGGGGGACCGATCTCCGGGGAGACCGCCTGCCAAAGCTTGAGAACACCGAGATGAACCCGACCTCGCGGTTCCGCTCGGTCCTGTTCTGGCTCGGTCTCGCCTTCGTGACCTTCGTGATCGTCGCCGTCGGCTATGGCACCGGCTTCTGGAGCCTTGCCTCGGGCGGCTGACGTCCGGACAGGTCGGAGCGTCCGGGGGGTCGCGGTCACGACCTCCCCTATACTGGCCGCCACATGCGCTTCCTGAACCGTTTCGTCGACTCGAACGACCGCGAGATCCGACGCCTGCAACCCCTGGTCGACGAGACCAACGCCCTTGAGGCCGCGTTCGAGGCACGGTCCGACGAGGAGATCCGCGCGGCATTCGCCGAGCTGCGCGCGGAGGTCCTCGAGGCGGCCGTCCCCGACGAGCCGTCCGACGACGAGCTCGAGCACCCCGACCTCGAGCGCCGCCGCGAGCTCAAGAAGGAGCGGCGGACCCGCGAGAACGACCGCATCCAGAAGGCGCTCGACGACGTCCTGCCCGAGGTCTTCGCGATGACCCGCGAGGCGATGAAACGGACGCTCGGGATGCGCCACTTCGATGTCCAGCTGATGGGCGCCGCCGTCCTCCACCAGGGCAAGATCGCCGAGATGCGGACCGGCGAGGGCAAGACCCTCGTCGCCCCCCTGGCCGCCATCCTCAACGCGCTGGCCGGGCGCGGCGTCCACGTCGTCACGGTCAACGACTACCTCGCACGCCGCGACCCGCAGTGGATGGGCCCCGTCTTCCATTTCCTGGGCGTGAGCGTCGGGATGATCACCCACGACGCCTCGTTCGTGTTCGAACCCGGCTACCCGACCAACGACGAGCGCCTGGTCAACCTGCGACCGGTGACCCGTCGGGAGGCCTACGCCGCGGACATCACCTACGGGACCAACAACGAGTTCGGGTTCGACTACCTGCGCGACAACATGGTCCTCGAGCTCGACGACCGGGTCCAGCGCGAGCGCAGCTTCGCGATCGTCGACGAGGTCGACAACATCCTCATCGACGAGGCGCGGACGCCGCTCATCATCAGCGGCCAGGCCGAGGAGTCGGCCGACCTGTACTTCACCTTCGCCCGTCTCGTGCCGCGTCTCAAGGCCCGGCCGGAGGGAGACGAGGAGGGCGGCGACTACTTCGTCGACCTCAAGGACAAGGCCGTCTCCTCGACCGAGGAGGGCATCGAGAAGATGGAGGGTTGGCTCGGCGTCCCGAACATGTACGACGCCGACCCCCGCCTGGCCCGCCATTTCGAGCAGGCGCTCCGCGCCCATGCGCTCTACAAGCGTGACCGCGACTACATCGTCAAGGACGGCGAGATCATCATCGTCGACGAGTTCACCGGGCGACAGATGCCGGGCCGGCGCTGGAGCGAGGGCCTCCACCAGGCGGTCGAGGCAAAGGAAGGGTTGCGCGTCCAGCGTGAGAGCGTGACTCTCGCCACCATCACCTTCCAGAACTATTTCCGGCTCTACGACAAGCTGTCGGGGATGACCGGCACGGCGATGACCGAGGCCGAGGAGCTGCACAAGATCTACAAGCTCGAGGTGGTCGCCATCCCGACCCACCGGGAGATGATCCGAGAGGACTTCCCCGATCTCGTGTTCCGCGACGAGCCGGCCAAGTTCAATGCCCTGATCGACGAGATCGTCGAGATGCAGGAGGACGGTCGGCCGGTCCTGGTCGGCACGATCTCGGTCGAGAAGTCCGAGATGCTGTCGACGATGCTGAAGCGTCGCGGGATCAAGCATGAGGTCCTCAACGCCAAGTTCCACGAGAAGGAATCGGGGATCGTCGCGCAGGCGGGCCGGTCCGGCGCGATCACCATCGCGACCAACATGGCCGGTCGTGGGACCGACATCCTGCTCGGTGGCAACCCCGCCGGCCTCGCCTCCGAGGCGCTCCACAAGCGCGGGCTCAACCCCGCCGAGGTCGACGCCGAGACGATGGCAGAGGCCCTGGCCGAGGCGCGGGCGATCACCGAGGAGGACCACGACCGGGTGGTCGAAGCCGGCGGCCTGCACATCGTCGGGACCGAACGGCACGACTCGCGGCGGATCGACAACCAGCTTCGCGGTCGTGCCGGCCGCCAGGGCGATCCGGGGTCGTCGCGCTTCTACCTGTCCCTCGAGGACGACCTGATGAAGCGCTTCGCCGGCGACCGGGTGACCGGGCTGATGGAGCGGCTCGGGCTGGACGAGGATGTGGCGATCGAGTCGCGACTCGTGTCCAAGACCATCGAGTCGGCGCAGAGCCGCGTCGAGGGGTTCAACTTCGACATCCGCAAGCGCGTCGTCGAATACGACGACGTCATCAACAAGCAGCGCGAGACCATCTACGCCGAGAGGGACAAGGTCCTCCACAACGAGGACCTGACCCAGACCGTCCAGACCTTCCTCGACGAGGAGCTGGACGGCCTCGTCGACACGCACCTGGTCGGGGACGACCCGGGCGCCTGGAACCTCGACGGGCTGTCCGCGGGGCTCGCCGCCATGGGTCTGACCGGCGAGGGGACGACCGCCGACGAGCTGTGGGACCTCGGCAGCCGTGAGGCGATCGCGGTCCACGTCCGGGATCTCGCCGACGATCGGCTGGCCGCCAAGGCGGCCGAGGTCGGCGAGGAGGACTGGAAGACGGTCGAGCGCCTCGTGCTCATCCGGACCATCGACTCGCTCTGGGTCGAGCACCTGACCGAGCTCGACGACATGCGCCGCGGGATCGGCCTGCGCGGCTATGCCCAGCAGGATCCGCTCAACGAGTTCAAGCGCGAGGCCTTCGCCCTGTATGACGAGCTGCGCGACCTGATCCGGCACGGCGTCGCATCGTCGATCTTCCGGGTGACCGTCACCCGCCAGCCACCTGCCGCCGCCGGCGGGGATCCGGCCGTGGCCGCGGCCCTCGCCCAGGGTGCGGCCACGCTCAGCGGCGGCGGAAGGGCTTCGAACGGCACGAATGGAACGGCTCCTGTCGCCGCGACACCGGCCAAGGTCCCGGCGGCGGCCGCGGTCGGCGGGTCGGCCATCCTGCGCGGCGGCCCGACGACGCCGTCGGCCCGCCCGATGGTCGAGTCGCTCGGCGACCAGCCGGTCGCCTCCGGGGGAGCGTCCGGCGGCGGCCCGTCGCCGAGCGGTCCCAAGCCTGGGTTCACCCCGAGCGGTGCCCGGATCGGACGGAACGACCTGTGCTGGTGCGGATCCGGCGCGAAGTACAAGAAGTGTCACGGGCGCTGAGCGCCCAGCTCGTCGCCCTCTCCGACCCATCCGTGTGAAGCCCCGTTCGATGGTGCGCGACCTGGTCGTGGTGGCCGTGCTTGGCGTGCTCGGCATCGCGGCGGTCGCCGGCTACGCCACCTTCCGGATCTGGTCGCAGGGCCAGCGTGACGAGCAACGGCCGGCGGACGCCATCGTGGTCATGGGTGCGGCCCAGTACAACGGCCGGCCGTCGCCCGTGTTCGCGGCCCGTCTCGACCATGCGGTCGAGCTGTTCCACGCCGGCGTCGCGCGCTGGCTCATCGTGACCGGTGGCAAGGCGGATGGCGACCGGACCACCGAGGCCGCGAGCGCGCGTGCCTACGCGATCGCCCACGGCGTGCCGGCCGGCGCGATCCTCGGCGAGGACGCCAGCCGGACGACCCTCGAGTCGATCCGGGCGGTCGGCGCGCTGCTCCACGAGCACGGCCTGAGCGACGCCGTGTTCGTGTCCGACCGTCCGCACATGCTGCGCGTCCTGCGGATGGCCTCCGATGAGGGGATCACCGCGTGGGGCTCGCCCACGGCCACCAGCCCGATCGAGCACGACCCGCCGGGCCAGATCGACGCCACGCTCCACGAGCTCGGGGCTCTCGTCCAGTACTTCCTGGTCGGCGGGGCACCCTGACGTCGCGCCCTGCGGGGAATCGCGGACCGAGCCGGTTTTCCCTCTTGGCGGGGAGGGATTGGCCCCGTATACTGTGCCAAAACCCGCCCGGCCGGGTCCCCCCAGGACCCCCGAACCACACAGGATCTCCGGTCCCGTCCCGCCCTTGCCCAGCACAGAGAGGGAGCCCGTGAAGCAGGCCGAGGAAGCATCGTTCGTCGATCTCATCGCCTGTGAGCGTGATTGCCGCTCGTGCAGCTATGCGGCGGCACTCGACTGCGACGGCAACTGCGGCGTCTGCCCCCACAACGGCTACTGTCCCTGCGTCAACCCCGTCGTCGCCCGAAGCAAGACCGCGCTGCGCCTCATCGAGCTGCGCCCGATCCTGCTCCAGGATCTGCAGGCCCGGAACTAGGTGGAAGCGTCCGCCATCCGCGACCTGGCTGAACGGATCCGGTCGACCTCGGGGTACCTTTGACCTCGAGACCAAGGAAGCCCGCGTCGCCGAGATCGACGCACTGACCCAGGCACCCGGGTTCTGGGACGACGGGCGCTCGGCCCAGAAGGTCCTCCGCGAGGCCGACGGATTGCGCGGCGAGATCGCGACCTGGCGGGAGCTGCTGACGCGCGCCGACGATCTGCTCGCCGCCGTCGAGCTCCTGTACGAGGCGCCGGACGCCGAGCTCGAGGCCGAGCTCGAGCGCGATGCGGCATCGCTCGAGACGGACTTCTCGCGGGAGCGTACCGCTCTGCTGTTCTCGGGTGAATACGACGAGCGACCGGCCCTGCTGTCGATCAGCGCCGGCGCCGGCGGCACCGAGGCGACGGACTGGACCGAGATGCTCCTGCGGATGTACCTGCGCTGGGCGGAGCGGCACCGTTTTCCGACCGAGATCCTGGACCAGCAGGAAGGCGAGCAGGCCGGCCTCAAGAGCGTGACCGTGGCGGTCAACGGCCGCCGGGCGTACGGCTGGCTTCGCGCGGAGCGGGGGGTGCACCGGCTCGTCCGGATCAGCCCGTTCGACTCGCAGAACCGCCGTCAGACGACGTTCGCCCTGGTGGAGGTCCTGCCGGAGGCCGACGACGACGTCGAGATCGAGCTCGATTGGGACCAGATCCGGGTGGACACCTTCCGCTCGCAGGGCGCCGGCGGGCAACACGTCAACAAGACCGATTCGGCGGTGCGCCTGACCGACCTCCGCACCGGGATCGTCGCCCAGAGCCAGAACGAGCGAAGCCAGACCCAGAACAAGGAGATGGCCATCAAGGTCCTCAAGTCCCGCTTGCTCGAGCGTGCGCTCGAGGAGAAGGAGGAGGAGGTCCGCAAGCTCAAGGGCGAGCACGTGGAAGCCGGCTGGGGCAACCAGATCCGGAGCTACGTGCTGCATCCGTACCAGATGGTCAAGGACCTGCGGACGAACCATGAGACCGGCAACACCGGGGCCGTGCTCGACGGCGACCTCGACGCGTTCATGCAGGCCGAGCTCGAGCGCGGGATCGGCGAGGAGGCCGTGACGACGTGACCGGGGTCACCCGGACCGTCGCGTCCATCGACGACCTGACCACCCGGCCGGCCCGGGTGGAGGACATCGCCGCCTGCGCCGACATCTGGCGTGTGGCGATCAATGACTACATGGGCCGCCTCGGCCAGCCGGAGCTCCCACGCGAATTCGGCCCGCTGACTCGCTTGTATGCGCATCTCCAGGCGACCGATCCAGAGCGCTTCGTCGTCGTCGTGCGAACGGGCGAGGGTGAGGCTGAGGAGATCGTCGCCTTCGCCGCGGCGACCGTGCGTGAACGACTCTGGTACCTGTCGATGCTGTTCGTGCTGCCGGAGTTCCAGGGCTCCGGTCTTGGCCGGGAGCTGATCGGCCGGATCATGCCGACCGAGCCCGGGCTGATCCGGGCGGTCGCCGCAGACAGCGCGCAACCGATCTCCAACGCCCTGTACGCCAGGCTCGGGATGGTGCCCCGGATGCCACTCTTCAACCTGTCCGGGCTGCCCCGGCGTCCCGAGGCATTCGGCGACCTTCCGGCGGGCGTCGTCCCCCTGGCCTTCGACGAGATCGCCTCCGGTCCGCCCGACGGCCAGGGCCATCACCTCCTGGCCGAGGCGGTCGACGCGCTCGACCGCGAGCTGCTGGGGGTCGCCCATCCGGTCGACCACCGGTTCCTGCGGCTCGAATCGCGACACGGCTGGCTGTATCGCGGCCCGGACGGGACGCCGGTGGGCTATGGCTACGCGGGCGAGGCAGGCCGCGTCGGGCCGGTGGCGGTCCGCGATGAGGCGCTGCTCGGCCCGGTGCTGGGGCATCTGACGTCGGTCGTCGTCCCGCGGGGGGCGTTCGCGATGTGGATCGGCGGTGCGGCGGATCGGGCGATCGTCACCGCGCTCGACGCGGGCTTCCGGCTGGACACGTTCCCGGTCCTGTTGTGCTGGGACGAGTCGTTCGCGGACTTCTCGCGCTACCTGCCGAGTTCGCCGGGTCTCCTCTAGCTCGCGCCCGTCACCAGGTAGGGTCCGTCCGAAGCAAGGCCCGAGGAACGGTGCCGGCACCGGAGGGCGGGCGTCAACACGGGCGCTGGACGAAGGTCCGGTGCGGCGTGGCACCACCGTCCCGTTTGCCGGACCTTCGCCCGGGTGGTAGCCTCGCATCCGATGTGGCTCTCGCTTGCCGTGCCCGTGGCGGAGTCGTGAGATCGTGACGATCGGCGGCGACGGCAGCCGCCACCCCCGCCCCCGGAGCCCGCTGTGACCTACGCCCCTGCCCCGAGCACTTCGCGCTCCTCGACGACGACCCGCTCGATCCGCTCGCGCGTCCGGGGCCGCAGCCGCGATCACGCCACCCAGGAACGCGCCGTCCTCGTCCTCCACGACGTGACCAAGGAATACCCCAACGGCAAGCTCGCCCTGCGCGACGTCGACCTGGTCATCCCGGAGGGCGATTTCGTCTTCCTCGTCGGCCCGTCCGGGGCGGGCAAGTCCACCCTCATCAAGCTGCTCATCCGCGACGAGATCGCGACCCGCGGCGAGGTCGTCCTCGATGGCCAGGACGTGGCCCGGCTCGGGCGCCGGCAGGTGCCCAGGATGCGACGCAAGATCGGCATCATCTTCCAGGACTTCAAGCTCCTGCCGTCCAAGACGGTCTGGGAGAACGTCGCGTTCGCGCTCGAGGTGACGGGCACGCCCAGGCGCAAGATCCGCCCCGCCGTCGATCGCGTCCTCGCGCTGGTGGGGCTGACGGCACAGGCGCAGCAGAAGCCGTCGCAGCTGTCCGGTGGAGAGCAGCAGCGGACCGCCATCGCGCGGGCGCTCGTCCACGACCCGCGGATGATCATCGCCGACGAGCCGACCGGCAACCTCGACCCACTGATCAGCTGGGAGATCCTCCAGCTGCTGCTGCGCATCAACGAGCTGGGCGTCACGGTCATGATGGCCACCCATAACGCCGAGGTGGTCACCGCTCTCCGCAAGCGCGTCGTCGCGCTCGAGGAGGGCCGCATCATCCGCGACGAGATCGGTGGCGCCTACCACCGCGAGGACTGATCGGTGATCTCGTTCGTCCTGTTCAGCTTCAAACGGGCCTGGCAGGGCTTCTGGCGGAACGCGGTGATGAGCATCGCGGCGACCGCCACGATGGTCCTGATGCTGCTCCTGCTGGCCGGCTTCTGGATCATCCAGACGGGCCTGCTGGCCGGTCTCCAGTTCACCGAGCAGAAGGTCGAAGTCGTCGCCTACCTTCAGCCGAACACCACCGACGTCCAGGTCAGCGACCTCGAGACGAAGCTCCGCGGGATGCCCCAGGTCGCCTCGGTGACCTATGTCAGTCGCGACCAGGCGCTCGCCGAGTTCCGCGCGTCGATGGCGGCCCAGGGCCGCGAGGACCTGACCCGCTACCTGGACGCCAACCCGCTGTACGCCAGCCTCGAGGTCAAGATGGTCGATCCCTCGCAGGTGCGCGTCGTCGGCGACGCCCTCCGCGACGACCCGAGCATCCGGAACGTGATCAACATCGAGGACCTGGTCGAGCGCGTGCTGACCGTGACCGGCATCCTGCGGACCGCGGGGACGGTCGTCCTGGTCATCGTCGGCGTCATCGCCCTGTTCATCATCATCAACACCATCCGGCTGGCGGTCCTCGCTCGCGCCGACGAGATCGAGGTCATGCGCCTGGTCGGCGCCTCCGACGCCTTCATCCGCTGGCCGTTCGTGTTCGAGGGCGCCTTCGTCGGCTTCCTCGGGGCGGCCGTGACGCTCCTGATCCTGCTCGCCGTGGCCGACCCGTTGAGCGCGTTCATGGCCGATTTCTTCCGCGTCCTGCCCCTCCAGTTCGGCTCGCTGACGCGCGACCTGGTGGCCCTCGTGATGGGCGCCGGGGTGGGGCTCGGGATCCTCGGCTCGTGGCTGTCGGTGCGGACCTACCTCATCCGCTAGCCCCAACGCGGACCCCGCCAGACCGTCGTCGGCCCCTGCCCGGATAGACGTGTACCCTAGGCGCCTCTTCTCCCCGGGACGCCAGACCGCAGGTAGGATCAGCGATGTTTCCAGACGACCCCGACCGAGCCTCAGCCGACCGTCCGGGGAGCGTCGATCCGCCGGCGGGCGAGACCGTCGATCGCCCCGCGCCGGACAGGGGCGTGGTCGCCCCGGCGCCCCCGGCGACCCCCACGGCCCGAGGGGTCCGGCGTGTCCGGGTCGTCCACGTCGCGATCGTCATCGTGGTCGTGCTGGCCGGGTCGGGGCTGTTCCTGTCGGGCTACAGCATGGGCCGCCGAACGGCATCCGACCCGGGCACGCCGGCGTCCCAGGACACCGCCTTCCAGCCCTTCTGGGACACGTACCACACCATCGAGGACCGCTACGCGGGCAGCAGCGTCGACCAGGACACGGTGATCCAGGGCGCCATCCGCGGGATGATCGGGTCGCTCGACGATCCGTTCTCCGCCTACATGACCTCCGACGAATACCGCGCCAGCCTCCAGACCATCAGCGGTCAGTTCGAGGGGATCGGTGCCAACATCGCGTCTGAGGCCCCCGACGGGACGCAGGGCTGCACGCCGCTCGGCACGTCCTGCCATCTGGTCATCACCGAGCCGATCGATGGCTCGCCCGCCCAGCGCGCCGGCCTGGCCATCGGCGACGTCATCGCCGAGGTCGACGGTGCCAGCGTCGATGGCCTGACCGTGGACGCCGCCCGGGACAAGATCCGCGGCCCCAAGGGCTCGGTCGTCCAGCTGGCCATCCAGCGTGGTGGCGCGGGCGAGCTGTCCGTGACCATCACCCGGGACCTGGTCCAGTCGAAGGAGGTGGTCAGCAAGGCACTGGCCGGGGGCAACGTGGGATACATCAAGCTCAGCGGCTTCTCCGACGCTGCCGCGGACCAGATGGTGGTGGCGCTCCGCGACCAGCTCGCCGCCGGGCGGACGAAGCTGATCCTCGACCTGCGCGGGAACCCCGGCGGCTACGTCACCGCCGCCCGCAAGATCGCCAGCCAGTTCATCGGCTCCGGGGTCGTGTTCTGGGAGCAGGATGCGAGCGGCAACCAGACGGCGACCGAGGCACTGACCGACGGCGTCGCGACGGACCCGAAGATCAAGCTCGTGGTCCTGATCGACGGTGGCAGCGCGTCGGCCAGTGAGATCGTCGCCGGAGCACTCCAGGACCACGGCCGGGCGACCCTCGTGGGCCAGCAGTCGTTCGGGAAGGGGACGGTCCAGCAATGGCAGGAGCTGACCGGCGATGGTGGCGCGTTCAAGCTCACGATCGCTCGCTGGCTGACCCCCGACAAGCGCTGGATCCATCAGGTCGGGCTGACGCCCGACGTGGTGGTGACGATGCCGAGCCCGCTGCCGCTCGGCGCCGACCCGGACCTCGACGCGGCGCTCGAGCTGCTCGGTGCCCCCGGCGTCGGTGCGCTCGGCAGTGCGGCGGCGTGACGTCGGGACGCGGCAGCGCACCCTTGCACTCGGTCCACGCATCGGGTACGGTTCGAGGGAACGAAAGGAGGTGATGTGCAGTGATAGATCACTCTAGCTGCACCACCTCGCAGGAGATGGCCGTCTAGTCGGACACCCTGTGGGTGGCTAAGCACTCGGACGCCGGCCCGCATAGGGCCGGCGTTCGTGCGATTTCCCCTTCCACCACGGGCCCGCCGGAGGCACTCCCATGGGCGACGAATCGACCGTCGCACTCAATCGAAGAGCCCGCCACGACTTCACCATCGACGAGACGTTCGAGGCGGGCCTCGTCCTGACCGGGACGGAGATCAAGTCGCTCCGCGCCGGCAAGGCGAATCTGTCCGACGCCTACGCCCGGATCGAACACGACGAGGCCTGGCTGGTCGGTGCCCACATCGCACCGTTCGAGGGCGGGAACCGCTACAACCACGAACCCAAACGCACCCGCAAGCTCCTCCTCCACCGCTCCGAGATCGATGAGCTCCTGGGTCGGACGAAGGCCAAGGGCCAGACCATCGTCCCGCTCCGGCTCTACATCAACGGGCGCGGTCGGGCCAAGATCGAGCTCGGGCTGGCGCGTGGCAAGCAGCTCCATGACCGGCGGCGCGACATCGCCGAGCGCGACGCCCGGCGCGACGTCGCCCGCGAGCTGGCCGACGTGCAACGCGGTCGGTAGCGGCGCCGCGATCGTGCCCGAGCTCCCCGGTCGGTTGAGGATCGGCCCGGTCGTCGAGGCCGTCGACGCTCACGCCGCGGGCGAGCCCGGGCGGGTGATCGTGTCGGGCGTCGAGGGCGTGCCCGGCGGCACGATGTTCGAGGCGATGACCTGGCTCCAGGCAAACAGTGACGACCTGCGTCTGCGGATGCTGCGCGAACCGCGCGGCTACCCCGCCGCCAACTGCAACCTCATCCTGCCGTCGTCGAACCCCGAGGCCGATGCCGGCTACGTGATCATGGAGCAGGTCGAGTATCCCGGGATGTCCGGCAGCAACACGATATGCGTGGTGACCGTGCTGCTCGAGACCGGGATGCTGCCGATGACCGAGCCGATCACGGAGCTGACGCTCGAGGCGCCGGCCGGGCTCATCCGGGTCCGCGCCGATTGCCGGGACGGGAAGGTCACCGCGGTCACCTTCCGCAATGTGCCGGCGTTCGCCACCCACCTCGACGTGCCGGTCGAGGTGCCCACGCTCGGGACCGTGGTGGTCGATGTCGCCTACGGCGGGATGTTCTACGCCATCGCCGATGCCGAACGGTTCGGACTGCGGCTGACCCCCGACGAGGGCGCCGACATCGTCCGCATCACCGAGCTGGTCAAGGCGGCCGCCAGCGAGCAGCTGCCGGTCGTCCATCCCGACCAGCCGGGCTTCACGGGCATCACCATCGGGCAGCTGTCAGGACCGCCGCACGATCCGTCCAACAGTCGCCGGAACGTCGTGACCGTCTCGACCGGGACCCTCGACTGGGAGCGGCCCGCGACGTGGACCGGCGCCATCGACCGGTCGCCGTGCGGGACGGGAACGTCGGCGCGGATGGCGACGATGGCCGCTCGCGGCCTGCTGCGGATCGGCGACGAGTTCCGCCACGAGGGGATCCTCGGCACGGTGTTCACCGGCCGGGTGGTCGAGGAGGCACAGGTCGGGGAGTACCGGGCGATCGTCCCGACCATCAGCGGCCAGGCATGGATCACTGGTCTCGCGAGCTACGTGGTCGACCCGACCGACCCGTTCCCTGCCGGGTTCACCATCGGCGACATCTGGGGCTAGGCAGTCTGGGTCTGGCTCGCGAGCGGCCGCTGGGCCGGCGCCGGAACCTCGACCGTGCTCGCGCGCATGTACATGACCACGCCGATGGCCGACACGCCCGCGCACAGGAGCAGGCCGCCCGTCACCGACACCCAGCCGAGCTGGAGGGCGACGCTCATCGCGAAGGCGGCGACGATCCCGCGCGCTCCCGTGATCGCGTTCCAGCCGGCCATGGCTGCCGCCCGCGAGGCCAGCGGCGTGTGGTCGCTGACGACCGAGGCGATCCCGACGTCGATCGAGGCGCTGCCGGCGCCGGCGGCGATGGCGGCGACCCACAGGACGGCCACGTCGGGCGCGAGGGCGTAGGCGACGAGCGCGGCGAGCCCGAACGCGCTGCCCAGCCGCATCGCGACGAGCGGTCCGCGCCGGTCGGCGACCGCGCCCCACACGAGGAAGGACAGCGTGGTCGCACCCGCCGTCAGGATGCCGATGATCCCGACGTCGGACAGGGACAGGTCCAGGCGGTCGACGTTGACGATCGCGTACAGCGGCACGGCCGCGATCAGGCCGCCACCGTAGAAGCCCTGGGCCATGGCGATGCGCGACAGGACCGGCCGCTCACGGAGTGCGCGGAGCGAATCGCGGGCCGAATACGTCGGTGGGCGCTCGGTGTCGGGCGAGCGAAGGCCCACGTACGCGAGGGCACATGCGAGCCCGACCAGCCCGGCCAGGGCGACCGCCGTCTCGCCACCGAGCTGGTCGGCCAGGATGCCGCCGGCGAGCGCGGCGAGGGCGGACGCCGCCGCACGTCCCGACCCGAGGAACCCGACGACCCGGCCGAGGATGCGCGACGGGTACATCGTCCCCCACAGGCGCAGGTAATAGGGTCCGCTCAGCGCGAGGCTGAGCCAGAAGACGACCGAGACGGCGATCATGACCGGCGCCGCCGAGACGAGCCCGAGCACCAGCAACGACGCCGCCCCCGCGGCACGCATGAGCGCGAGCTGCCGGCGGCTCCGCGGACCGATCCGGCCGGCGAACGCTCCCAGGAGGTTGGCGACGAACGGCGCTGCCGCGAGGGCGGCGAGTCCGATCGGGTCGAGGCCACCGCGTCGGGCGATGGTCGGCAGAAGGGTGGTGACCAGCGCGACCGTGACGCCGACGCCGACCGACGCGACCGTATCGAGCGCAAGGTTGCGCCCGACCGCACGCAGCTGCGGTGTCGATGAACGGAGCGATGGCCGGGACACGGCGTACCTCGAAGCAGCCCGTCCGGCCTGCGAGGTGAGCTGTCGGGCTCGGCGTTGGGTCCGCCGTCGCGTCGGTCGCGATTTGCCCCAGGGATGTCGGGTCCCCCGTCCTCCCGTGGGAGGTTCGGCCAGCGCAACCTTACCAGCCGGGGACGTTCCGGGTGATGGTCCCATCGTCCGGTGGGGTCCTCCTCGCGGGCCCGTGCTACCATCCGCGGTCCGAGCCGGTTCTCGGACCTGTGGGGATGTGTGGTTTCGACAGGGTCTGGCTACCGGGGAACGCGAGCCGAGGATGCCACTAGGCCTCGTAAATCACGTGGCAAAAAGAAGTACCTGGCAACCGCCAGTCGACTCTCGCCCTCGCTGCTTAGGCAGTAAGGTGAGCGTGGAAGCTGCCTCCGCCTCGCGGGTAGTGGAAGCGTCATGCAGCGAGGCTGCGATCCGGACGAGCGTCACGTAATCCGGAGTCAAGCCCGATCTAGGGGCACGTGACTGGACCGTCCGGCAGGGTGCCGATGCCCGTTCGAACGGTCGACGACAAATCATCGGACACGCTCGTAGTGGGTCCCGGCGAAGGGTTCTGGACGGGGAGTTCGACTCTCCCCCATCTCCACCAACCACGCTGTGAGTCGATGCCCGGCTATGTCAGGTCGACCGCCGCGGCTGGGCCGCGACCGCCGGCAAGCCGAGCACCTCATCGCCGATCGGCGGCAGCCGGCCGAGGGTGACCCGATCGCGCAGCAGGCGGCCGAACGACGCGGCGTCGCGCAGGGCACAGCCGTGATGGTCGTTGTTGAAGTAGGCATAGCCGTCGGCGCGCTCGCCCCACGTCTCTCGGACGAGGTCGGCCCATGTCTCGAGCGCGGCATCCCCGTAGCACGGTGCCGGGCGGGCGCGACCCCCATGGAAGCGAAGGTACGCCCAGTCCGCAGTCCGCCAGGCGGGCATCAGCGGGCCTCGGCGGTCCGCGAGGCAGAGTGCCGCTCCGTGCTCGGTCAGCACCGCGCGACATGCATCCGTGTACCACGACGGGTGCCGGGGCTCGACCGCGACACGCGTTGACGAAGGGAAGGCGTCGAGCGTGTCTGCCAACCGGTCCAGATCGATCGTCATGTCGGGCGGCAGCTGCAGCAGGATCGGACCGAGATGCGGGCCGAGCTCGCCGGCGCGGTCCATCAGGAACGACACCGCGTCGCGCGGGTCCTGCAGTCGCCGGACGTGGGTCAGGTATCGGCTGGCCTTGACCGCGAAGGTGAACCCCGACGGCACCCGGGACGCCCACGACCGGAACGTCGCGCTCGCTGGCATCCGGTAGAAGGTGACGTTCAACTCGACCGTGTCGAACCGCTCGGCGTAGAACTCCAGTTCGGTCCCCCGCGCCGCGGGCGGGTAGAACCGGCCGCGCCAGTGCTCGTACAGGAAACCCGACGTCCCGAGACGGATCGGCGTGCCCTCCGGGGACAGGCCTCGACGTCAGAGCCTAGGAACGGTCGGGACGCACGCCGACGGGCTGGCCCTCGGTCGGGTCGGGCCGGACCTCGTCGCCGTGGACCTCGCCGCGCCAGCCCCGGCCGTCCCCGCCATGCCGCTCGATCTGCTCCTTGAACCGCTCGAGGTCGCCGTGGACCCGGCGGCGCAGGAACCCCAGCGCATCGCCGGCGGTCTCGACCGGCCCGCGGGGCTCGGCGTCCAGGCTGAGCGTGATCCTCGTCCCGTCGGCGCCGAGCGGCTCGAACAGGACCGCGCCCGCATTCTCGGCGCCCGCGGTGCTCTTCCAGGCGATCCGCCGATCGGGCGTCTGGTCGACGATGTCCGCCTCCCAGGTTTCTTCCTTGCCGGCGATCGACGCCGTCCAGCGGAGGTGCGTGTCATCGAGCTGCTCGACGCGCTTGACGCCGTCCATGAAGGTGGGGAACTGTTCGAACTGGGTCCACTGGTCGTACGCGACGCGGACCGGGACCTCGAGGTCGATCGATTCTTCGAAACGGGACATGCTCGCACCGCCTGTGAGCGTCGGCGTCCGCACGGACACCAGGGTCTTCCGGGGGTCGCCGCGAATCGTGCCCGAGCGGCGGCGGCAGCGGTGGAACGAGGCGCCGGCCGTGCCTTGCAGCCTCCTCTCAGGGCGATGCCGCACAGGCACGGACCGCCCTCGCCGGCAGCTAGACGGCTGGGGTCATCTCCGGCTCGTTCAGACCGCTGTCGGACGACGTCCCGTTCGTCGCCGTCGATCCGTGGCCAGGCTTGGCCTCCATGTCCGCCAACCACTCGGCCTGGTCGTGGTCGAGCTCGGACATGATCGCGAACCCGCCGGCGAAGACCATGCCCTCGACGCTCAGCTCGGGCGCGTCCTCGGCGCGTCCCTGCACGGGTCGGGTGTCCGACACGCCTCCGAGACCGCGCACGGACGTGACGACGCGCCAGCCGGCCGGGACCAGGATCTGGCCGCCGCCGAAGATCGCCCGAACGCGGAGGGTGGCTCCTTCGGGGGCGAGGGTGGCGTCACGAAGGTCGAGCACGCCGCCGCCGTACCAGCACTCGAGCTGACCATCGCGCAGGGCCGCTGCCGTGCTGTGGTAGGCGAGCGGCCCGAAGATGGCGCTGGCGCTGAACCTGTCGGCGCTTTCGTCGGTGTCGGGGCCGATGGCCTGCTTGGCCTTCATCGCCGCGATCGCGCCGACGATCATGCTGACGATCCAGCCCACGACTGCCAGCCGGATGAGCCTGCTGATCGACATCGTCTCGTCCTCCTCGCGCCCGGGTCGCTCGTCCTGGGACCACCCAGCCTAACAGGGCGGACAAGCCGCGCCGGGTACGATGACATCGATGGACGCTCGCCCGGATGCCAGGCCCAGCGCGATCGGGCGCTCGATGCCACGGATCGACGGCCGCCCGAAGGTGACCGGCCAGGCGCGGTTCGCCGCCGACTACCCGGTGCGCGGCATGCTCCACGCCCGACCGGTGCTGGCCATGCCGACGCACGCACGGATCGAACGGATCGACGTCGCGGCGGCGCTCGCCGTGCCGGGCGTGGTGGCCGTGCTGACCGCCGCGGACCTGCCGATCGCCACCGAGGGCAACGACCGCGTCCACGAGCCATTGGCCCGGACCGAGATCCTGTGGGCCGGCCAGCCGGTCGCGCTCGTCGTGGCGGAGACGTCCGAGGCCGCCGCCGATGCGGCGCTCCTCGTCCACGTCGAGACGACACGCCTCGAACCCGTCGTCGACCTCGAGCGCGCCTTCGCGCCAGGCGCCGCCCGAGCCCGCCTCACGCGGTCGATCGAGGAGACCGCGTCGGGGAGCGTCGAGTCGCAGCACGCCGCGGTCGGTGGCGGGACCGAGGAGTTCACGCCCGACGAGCCCGCGTCGGACAACGTCGCGGCCCGCGTCGGCTACCGGCGCGGGGACGTCGACGCCGTCCTCGCGGCCAGCGATGTGGTCGTCGAGGGGCGGTTCACCACGAGCTGGGTCCACCAGGGCTATCTCGAGCCCCAGGTCGCGACGGCGGCCGTCGACGAGGATGGCGTCCTGCATGTCACCAGCGCGACGCAGGGCACCTTCCACACGCGCTGGGAGCTGGCGCGCCTGTTCGGGCGTCCGATGGCGGCCGTCCGCGTGACCGGCGCGACCCTCGGCGGCGCATTCGGCGGCAAGTACCTCATCGCCGACCCGCTGGCCGCGGCGGCCACGCTCGTCGTCGGCCGTCCGGTCCGCGTCGAGCTGACCCGGAACGAAGACTTCCGGATGAGCAACCCCGCGCCGGCCACGCTTCTCGATGTCCGGATCGGCGCGAGCCGCGACGGCATGTTGCGCGGCCTCCAGGCACGGCTGTTGTGCGACGCCGGCGCGTTCGCCGAATCGAGCATCGAGGGGATCGCGGCGGTGCTGACCATCGGGCCGTACCGCTGGGACGCCCACGAGGTCACCGGCTTCGGGATCGAGACGAACCGCTTCGGGACCGGCGCCTACCGGGCGCCCGGCGCGACCCAGGCGACATTCGCGCTCGAGCAGCTCATCGACGAGCTGGCGCTCCGCGTCGACATCGACCCGGCCGAGCTCCGTCGCCGCAACCTCGTCGGCGCGGACGACGAGATGGCCGACGGGACGCCATGGGGTAGCGTGGGGCTGGCCGACTGCCTCGGGCGGATCGCCGACCACCCGCTCTACCGTGGTCGGGAGTCGCTCCCGGACGGCGAGGGCGTCGGGATCGCCGCCGGCGCCTGGCCCGGGAGCCGGCAGGCTGCCTCGGCCATCTGCCGGCTCGAGCCCGACGGGCGCATCACTGTCGTCACCGGCGTCGTGGACATGTCCGGCACGATGACGGGCTTCGCGGCCATCGCGGCGGAGGGCCTCGGACTGGCCGCGGAGGACGTCTCGGTCGTCGCCGCCGACACCGCCTCCGCGCCCCGGTCACCGTTCAGCGGCGGGAGCGTCGTGACCTACTCGATGGGCCGTGCCGTCGAGCGCGCGACCGCGGTCCTGCGCGAGAAGATCCTCGGCTACGCGGCGCTCGCGCTCGAGATCGATGTCCGCGACCTCGAGATCGTCGACGCCATGGTCCGTCCGAGAGGCACGCCGGAACGGGGGATCTCCCTTGCCGACATCGGCGAGCGGATGGCCGGCTGGTCGCCGAACCACGAACCGCTCGAGGGACATGCCGGCTCGATCCCGCCGGGTCTCGCGCCGCTGACCGTCGCCCATCTCGTCCACGTCCGGGTCGACGGCGAGAGTGGCGCCGTCAGCGTCCTCGACCACGTCATCGCCCAGGACGTCGGCCGTGCCATCAACCCGGCGATCATCGAGGGCCAGCTCCACGGGGGCGCGACCCAGGGTCTCGGCTGGGCCCTGTCCGAGGCGATGCTGTTCGATGACAGCGGCCAGCTGCTGACCGGGACGTTCCTCGACTACGCGCTCCCGACGGCGGATGCCAGTCCGCGGTTCGAGACGCTTCTCGTGGAGGTGCCGTCGACCGATGGGCCGTACGGTGCCCGCGGCATCGGCGAAGGCCCGGTGTGTGGCGCTGCGGCCGCCGTCGCCAACGCGGTCCACGCCGCGACCGGGGTCCGCTATCGGAGCCTGCCGATGACCGCGCCGCGCATCTGGCGCGGGATGCAGGAGGCGCGTCGGGTGGACGCCGCCGATCAGACCGGGTTGCCGGTCGCCCCCGCCCGGCCGATCAGCCTGACCGGTGTCAGGTCTTCGTCCCGACCACGAGAACGCCCTTGACCGCCGGGTAGTTCGAGTAGTAGCGCTTCGTCCAGTGGAGCTTGCCGTGGTCGAAGATCGACACGGTGACCCAGACCTTGGCGCCGTCGGCCGGGGCGTTGTTCCGGAACGAATACCCCACGGGCTTGGTCGGATCCTTCACGATCGTGTCGATCGCCCGGGGGCCAGGCTGGATGACCCGGTCGCTGATCTTGTAGGTCCGGCCGTTCGGCACGCTCCAGATCTTGAACGTGATCCATCGCTTGCTGCCGGCGTGGGTGATGACCCGCTGGATGAGGATCGGGTACTTGGTGTCGTTCTTGAAGCTCATGGTCTGCTTCGTGTTGCCGACGATCCACACGGTCGCATCAAGGCCCGGCGGATAGCGGTTGATGAACTCGTTGTGGTTCTGCCGGGCGAGCGGCACCATGCCTGCCCGGAACGCCGCGTTGAACAACGTCGTCGAGGTCGTGCAGATGCCGCCGCCGAACGCTCCGGTGACGGTGATCTTCCCGCCCTCGATCGCGTTGCCCGGGCCGGCCCCCGGCAGCTTGCGCAGGTCTCCGACGACCTTCCAGAAGTCGAACTTCGCGCCCGCCGGCACGACCGTGCCATTGATCTTCGTCGCCGGCGCCTCGATGTTCCCGCCCCAGTGGTTGTTGACGATGACGTAGTAGTAGACGCTGTATGAGCTGATCACCCGCATCTTCGGGGCGAAGTTCTTGGCGTCCTCCGTGGTCAGCTTCGGGTCGACGGCCTTGACGACGGCTTCGACCGGCGACGCCGGCGCGCCCGCCTGGCGGGCCGCGATCTCGCTGATCAGAGCGGCCTTCATGCCGTCCGTGATGAGCGTTCGGCCCTCGCGGCTCGTGCCGGTGGCGACGATGTGTCCGTTGATCAGCTTGAGGCCGGCGTCCTGGGCGGTCCGGTCGACCTGCTTGGCGAGTGTCGTGAGGATGGGGTCGAGGCCTGCCTCGTCGACCACCGGGCTGACGCTTCCGTCGGGCGCCGTCGAGAACGAGATCAGCGGCGCGAGACTCGTGCCCGGGATCGTCCAACTGTCCTTGCCCCGAGCGACGACCAGGTCGGCGGCCATCCGGTCCGCGGCCGCCTTGGCCGCCTCGGCCGAGGCGGTGGCGACCGCCGGTGCCAACGACACGACCGGCACGGCCATCGTGATCGACGCCGGCGTGCCGATCGCCCCGAGCTGCTCGCCCAGCGCGTTGAGCAGGGCCTCCTTGTCGACCGCGCGACCGTCCGTCGCCGGAGAGACCGCGAACGTCCCGCCGGGGCCGGCCGACACGGACGCATCCACCGGGGTCTGGTCGAGGGTCGTGGCGAGGGTCTCGACGTCGGCGGCCAGCTTGTCACGGTCGAAGGCGACGCCGGAGTCGATGGTCACGCCGTGGATCGCGGTCTGCGGCCCGCCGATGAGGTCAGCGAGCGGCTGGTCCTGGCGGCCTGCCGCGAGTGCCGCGTCGACCAGGGCCGAGGTGTCCGGGCCGCGGCCGACGTCGGCATAGCTGATCTGTGTCGCCTGGCCATCCGGGCCGGTGAGTGTGATCTGGCCGACACCGAGTGAGCCGTAGGCGGTCGCGAGCGCCGCCTCCGCCTGCTCGCGGGTGAGCCCGCCGAGCTCCGTGCTGCCGACCCGGACGCCGGGCAGGATCCGGCCGTCGTACTGCTGGCCCCATGCGTAGAGGATGCCGGCACCCGTCCCGATGGCGAGCAGGAAGCCCAGGACGAACGCGACGCCGAAGCGAAAGGCGAACGATCGTCGGCGCCGCGGCCGTGCCGCCGGCCCGCCGTCGGTCGCGGCGGCCGTCAGCGGAAGGAGAGGCACGGCAACGATGCCGGTCTCGGTCGCATCCGCCCCGGTGTCGACGAGGGTGTCGCTCGTGGTCGTCATGTCAGGGCCGACATCCTAGCAGGAGCGCTCGCGGAGCTCGGGTGGCGCGGCGCGGCCGTACGACGACCCACACGCGGACCGCGTGACGGGAGCGGTCAGATGACGCTTCGTGGCACGAGCACGACGCGGCGGTTGGGCTCCTCGCCGATCGATTGCGTGGCCACGCCCGGATGGTCGCGCAGCGAGAGATGGATCCAGCGTCGCTCGAGCGCCGACATCGGCTCCAGCTGGAGCATCTTGCCCGTCTCGACGACGCGCGCGGCGGCGCGGTCGGCGAGCTCGCGGAGCTGACGCTCGCGGCGCCCGCGGTAATCCTCGACGTCGACCAGGACCCGGGTCCAGACGCCCATCTCCTTCGAGAGCATCAGGTTCACCAGGTGCTGGAGGGCGGACAGCCGCTCACCCTTGCGCCCGATGAGGGCACCGAGCGCCTCCTTCTCATCGCCGTCGGCGACGACATTGAGGCGGCTCGTCTCGCCGGTCTGGACCTCGACCCGGACATCGAAGCCGAGATGGCGCATCAGCTCCTCGAGGATCGCCTTGCCGGCCGCGAGGGCCTCGGGCGATGCCTCGGCGGCCTCGAGGTCGGCGCGCTCGGCGGCCAGCGAGCCACGGGCGGCGGCCACCTCGGCCGCCTCGGACGCCGACAGGTCCGCCGAGCCGGCGCGGCTGGGGGTGCGTTCGCGGTCGTCACGGCGAGGGCGGTCGTCGCGGCGGGGAGGCCGATCATCGCGGCGTGGGCGGTCGTCGCGGCGCGGGCCACGATCGTCGCGAGGACGGTCGTCGCGGGGCCGATCCTGGCGCGGCGGCCGGTCATCGCGTGGGCGGTCATCGTGGGGGCGCGCCGGAGGCGGGGGCAGCGGCTGGGATGCGGCGGCTTCGCGCTTCGGCGCGGCTCCGCCAAGGGCCGCCCGCGGGGCGGCCACGATCCGGGCTGGCTCGGCACCCATGCCAAGGACGCCCCGGCTGCCCGGCGTCAGGATCTCGAAGTCGAGGTCGTTGAGGTCGGCACCGAACGCCTCGCGGGCGAGCTTGAGTGCCTCCTCGACCGATTTGCCTGTGAATTCACGGTACTCGCTCATGTCAGCGTCGTCTCCCTCGTCGGCCCTGACGGCCCCGCTCGCGGGGGCGGATCGTCTTTGCGGCCGTGGTCTTCTTGTCGGCGTCGTTCAGGATCGGCGCCCGTTTGCTTGGCTCTGGCGGGGGCGGCATCGACACCGGGAATCGCGGCGTATGGTCGAGCGCGAAACGCGGCGTCCAGCCGAACAGGGGGAACATGCCGCCCCAACCCACGATCAGGTACTGCTGGGCGATCGAGAAGATCGTGGCGGTGATCCAGTAGATGAACAGGCCGGCGGGCAGGAACCCGCCGTACACGATCGAGATCAGCGGCAGGAACAGCATCGTCTGGCGCTGGATCTTGGTGTTCGGGTCGTCGTCCTCGGGGTTGGTCTTGGGCAGCATCATCCGGGACTGGACCAGCTGCAGCCCGGCCGAGGCGATGGCCAGGATGCTGATACCGAGAACGAAGGAGCCGAGCGCGACCGAGAAGACGGTCGACGGCAGCCCGACGTTGATCGAGGTGTTGAGGAACGGGATGACGGTGTCGATGCACGGCCCGAGAGCGGCGTCGGGCTGGCCGGTCGCCGGGTTGATGTTGTTGCAGGCGAGCGGCACCACCTGGTGGCCGAAGACGACGAGCATCGCCGTCGGGTTGACATTGGTCAGCCCGTTCTGGATGACCGAATACATGATGAACAGCAGCGGCATCTGGAGGAGGAGCGGCAGGCAGCCGGCCAGCGGGCTGATGCCACGCTCCTTCATCAGCTCCTGCTGGGCCACCCGCGACTTGACGGCGTCGCCCTTGTAGCGCTTCTGGATCTCCTTGATCTCGGGTTGCAGGAGCTGCATCCGGCGCTGCGACGTCAGCTGCCGGCGATAGAGCGGGATGACGATCGTCCGGACGAGGAGGGTGAGCGCGACGATGGCCCAGCCGATGGCGGCCGGGACGCCAAGGGCGCCCAGGAAGTCGTAGACCGCGACCAGCACGATGAACATCGCCTGGAAGATCGGCGTGAACAGCCAGGCCAGGGTGCTGATCGGGTCGCCGGGCTGGGCGGGGGTCAGCGGCGGGTGCGGTGTCGCCGAGGGGGCGGCCGAGGATCCCGACGCGCCGGGCAGCGTGGCGGGGGAGGCGCACGCGGCCACGGCCAGGACGACCAGGACCAGCAGTGCGATGAGACCGATCCGGTCCCACCGGATCCGACGGAGTGTCACAGGCTGAGCGCCTCGCTAGCGAACCGGGTCATAACCGCTCCCGCCCCATGGGTGACATCGGGCGATCCGCCGTGCACCCATCCAGCTCCCCTTCAGGAGCCCGTACTTCTCGATGGCCTGCTCCGTGTAGCGCGAGCAGGTCGGTTCGTAGCGGCAGCTGGAGGGCATCCAGGCGAACACGATCCGGTACAGCCTGATCATCCCGATCCCGATGCGCTTCACCGCGTCGAACCTCCGATGACGCCGCCCTTGACGAGGGTTCGGCGCAACGCTCCGACCAGCGCGTCTTGGTCGGCATCGACGATCGCGGGCCGGGCGATGATGAGCACGTCCCAGCCGGGCTGGAACGAGGGCGCCATCACCCTGAGCACCTCGCGGAGCCGGCGACGGACACGATTGCGGACTACCGCCCCGCCGAGCGCTCGGCCGGTCGACAGCCCGAAGCGGGTCGTCTCGAGATCGGTCCGCCGGAACCGGGCGGTGAGGAGCGGGTGGGACCGGCTGGTCCCGTCTCCCTGGAACGCCGCGAAGTCCTGCGGTCGGGAGAGCATCACGAGTCGCGGCATGTTCGAGCCGCGCCCGACTGTCAGGCTGTCAGCCGCTTTCGACCGCGAGCTCGACGGGCGGCAAGGATGCGCCGGCCACCGGCCGACCTCATCCGTGCCCGAAAGCCGTGCTCCTTGGCCCGGTGGCGCTTCTTCGGCTGATAGGTCTGCTTCATCAGGACTTGTCCGGGATCCTCTCCATCCGGCCTCGGGGACGGTCTGTCACTACCCCCTGAAGGCACGCAAACGCGCCTGGCGCCCGAAAGCGCACGGCGCGTCGTCGTCCGGCGGATGATAGGCCGTGTCCGCGAGGAGTGTCAAACCTCGTCCTCCGGCTCGCGGGCGGTGTGCGTCTCCGCCGGGAGGCCCGCCTCGAACCGGCCGGTGCAGCGCCGCGACAGCCGTCCGATCGGTCGTGTGCCGATACCCCCTGGGGGTATTGCAGAATCGCCTTGCGGCGCCCGTCGGGGCGGTGCTATCCTCTCCGGGCCCTCAGCGCCGGAGACGCATGCGGGGAGGCCCCCGAAGCCCGGGAACGACCCCGGCAGACATGCAGCCGGAGCCACTGAACGGCAGATCTGAGCCGCGCGGACCCATGGCCCCGAGACCCATTCCCTGGTCAACGCTACCCGTCAACCGACCCCCATCGCAGGATCAGATCGACGAATGGACGCAAAACAAGTCTGGCGTGCCGCCCTCGGTGAGCTCCAGGTCTCGCTGTCGCCCGCCAACTTCGAGACGTGGCTGCGCGATACGCAGCTGGTCGACGTCGACGAGCAGCGCTTCCGGATCGCGGTCCCCAATGGGTTCGCCAAGGACTGGCTCGAATCCCGCTACCGCTCGCTGATCAGCCAGACCCTCGCCCGAATCGTCGGCTACAGCGTCCAGGTCGAGTTCGTGATCGGGCCGACGCCCGAGGCGCCCGCCGGACCGGCTGAGCCGGGCGACGCGACGGCCGCGGCACCGACGAACGGGACGGCCCAGCGCCAGCAGGTACGACTCGAGCCGACCCGCGTCGGTGGTGAGGGTGGCTCGACCTACCTCAACCCGCGCTACACGTTCGCCAACTTCATCGTCGGCTCGGCCAACCGCCTGGCCCATGCTGCGAGCCTGTCGGTCGCCGAGCGTCCGGGTCACGCCTACAACCCGCTCTTCCTGTACGGCGGGGTGGGCCTCGGCAAGACGCACCTGATGCACGCCATCGGCAACCAGGTGATCGCCAAATTCCCGCGCAAGCGCGTCGTCTACGCGACCAGCGAGAAGTTCACCAACGAGTTCATCGCGTCCATCCAGCAGGGCAAGATCGACGAGTTCCGCGCCCGCTACCGACGGATCGACCTCCTGCTCATCGACGACATCCAGTTCATCGCCGACAAGGAACGGACGCAGGAAGAGTTCTTCCATACGTTCAACGCCATCCACGAGGACACCAAGCAGATCGTGCTGTCGTCCGATCGGCCGCCGAAGGCGATCGTCACCCTCGAGGAGCGATTGCGGAGCCGGTTCGAATGGGGCCTCATCGCGGACCTCACCGCGCCGGACCTCGAGACGCGGATCGCCATCCTTCGGGCGAAGGCGGAGGAGGGCGCGGTCCCGATCACCTCGGATGTCATCGAGTTCATCGCGCGCAAGGTCGTCAGCAACATCCGCGAGCTCGAGGGTGCGCTCAACCGGATCGTGGCCTACGCGAGCATGGGCGCCATGCCGATCGGCATCGAGCTCGCGACGGCGGTCCTGTCCAATGTCCTGTACAACCCCAAGAAGCGCCAGGTGACCCCCGAGCGGATCGCCCGCGTCGTGTCCGAGTACTACAGCGTGCCGATGGACGCACTCCAGGGTCAGAAGCGCGACAAGTCGATCGTCGTTCCCCGCCAGATCGCGATGTTCCTGATGCGCGAGGAGACCGATGTGTCGCTGCTGCGGATCGGGGCGGAGCTCGGCGGGCGGGACCATTCGACCGTCCTCCACGCGTGCGACAAGATCAACCGCGAAGTGGCCGTCAACGACGAGCTGCGGCGCGAGATCGCGGCCGTGCGGGAGCTGATCTACGCCGACTGACCTGCGCCGCCGGGTCGGGCGGAGCGCCCCGGATCGGTCGCGGAGGCGGGTTCGCGGCATCCCTTCGGTGGATAAACACGCCAAATCGGTGGAAAACCATGGCCGGTTGTGGACATCCAGGCCCGGCGGTCAGCGGAACCGCGTCGGCGGAGTGGACGACCTGCGCGAGGCCGGGGCCCCCGGACCGGCCCGTCCGTGGCCGTCCACCATCCGTCCGCCGCGACCGCACCGTATCGACCCGTCCCATCCACGGTCCAGCGGCGGTGGTCCACACCGGCCACGACCTCGGGCGAGCGTCGCCGTCCACCGAGTCAACACCATGACTACGGTGATGACGGGATGAGAAGATAGAGGGAAGATACCCACCACGACCCGATCCGGCGCGATCAGCGGACGGTCTGCCCGTGGCAGCCCGGACGACCGACCCGATCCCAGCCCGCAGCCCAGCGGCTCGACCCGGCGAACACCATGGAGTGATCCCGAACGTGAAACTCTCGGTCATGCAGGAGAACCTGGCCCGCGGCCTGTCCGTCGTCAGCCGGGCGGTGTCCAATCGCAGCACCCTGCCCGTCCTGGCCAATGTGCTGCTCAAGACCGAGGACGCCGGCCTCAAGCTGACCGCCACCAACCTCGAGATCGGCATCACCTACTGGGTGCCCGGCAAGATCGAGGCCGACGGCGCCACGACCGTCCCGGCCAAGCTGCTGACCGACCTGGTCAACTCGCTGCCGAGCGGGGACCGCGTCGACCTGGATCTCGGGAGCGGGGACCTGCTCCACATCCGATGCGGCCGGTTCGAGTCTCACATCAAGGGCATCGATGCCGATGAGTTCCCGGCGATCGGTGCCGCCGGCGAGCGCCCGACCACCCGGATCGCCCAGAACGTCCTGCGCCGTGCGCTGGCCGAGGTGGCCTTCGCCGCGGCCAGCGACGAGGCCCGGCCGATCCTGACCGGTGTGCTGGCCAAGTTCGAGGGTGACCGGCTGACCCTGGCCGCGGCCGACAATTACCGGATCGCGGTCAAGACGATCCCGATCCTCGACGCCGTGCCCGACACCAGCGTCGTCATCCCGGCCCGCGCGCTCAACGAGCTCGCCCGGATCCTGTCCGACGCGGATGAGCCGGTCGATGTCGTGCTGGCCGGCGGCCGGAACCAGATCCTGTTCCATCTGGACGGCATCGACCTCGTCAGCCGGCTGATCGACGGCCAGTTCCCGAACTACCAGCAGGTCGTTCCGCAGAGCCACACGACGCGCGCGGTGCTCGATCGCGAGGAGCTTCTGCGGGCCGTCCGCCCGGCCGCCCTGATCGCCCACGAATCGGCCAACATCGTGAAGCTCCAGGTGGGCGCCGACGGGGAGTCCGGGATCACGGTCAGCGCCAACGCGGAGGTCGGCGATCACGTCGGCCAGGTCGAGGCCGCCGTCGACGGAGACGGCACGACCATCGCGTTCAACGCCCGCTACCTCGCCGACGTCCTGACCAACGTCGGGGCGGACCAGTTCGCGCTCGAGCTCAACGGGCCGCTGTCGCCGGGCGTGTTCAAGCCGGTCGGTGACGACCAGTACATCCATGTCGTCATGCCCGTGCGGACGACCTCCTAGATCGTCGGGCCGATGGGGCTCGCGGGGCTCCGCCTCGCGCCTCGGAGCATGCGTGCCGGCTCGACGTTGAGGGTGCCGATCGCCCGTGCTCGATAGCCTCCGCCTGCTCGACCTCCGGGGCTACGCGTCGCTCGACGCGTCGTTCGGTCCGGGGCCACATCTCGTCTGGGGCCCGAATGCGGCCGGCAAGACCAGCCTGCTCGAGGCGATGGTGCTGCTCGCCTGGGGTCGTTCGCATCGGACGAGCACGGACGGCGAGCTGATCCGCTGGGGGACCGACCTCGCCCGGGTCGAGGGAGAGGTCGGCCGCGACACGATCGAGGTTGCGGTGGTCCGGTCGGGCGCGGGCGGATCGGCCGGTCGAAAGCGGATCCGGGTCAACGGCCTGGGCCGGCGCGCGGCTGCGCTGTCCGGGCTCCTGCGGGTCGTGCTGTTCGCCCCCGAGGAGATGCTCCTGATCGCCGGCTCGCCGTCGCTCCGGCGTGCCGTCATCGACCAGCTCGCGACGGCCGGCTCGCCGGCCTACGGGGATGCCCTGAGCACGTACGGCCGGACGCTCCAGCAGCGGAACAGCCTGCTCCGGGCCATCCGCGAGGAGGGCGCCTCGCGCGACGAGCTGCGCTTCTGGGACGGTGCCTTCCTCGACGCCGGGGCCGCCATCGTCGCCGAGCGGGAGCGATTGCTCGAGCGGCTCGCCGGGCCGCTGGCGGCAGCACACGCCGAGATCGCCCCCGACGAGGCCGCCGCGGCACGTCTGACGTTGCGCTCCGTGACGAACGCGCCGCCGCTCCCCGGCGAGACGGCCCGTGACGCGCTGGCGCGCCGGCTGGCCGAGACTGCGGACAAGGAGGTCTGGAACGGGTCGACCCTGGTCGGCCCGCATCGGGACGACCTCGTCTTCGAGCTCGACGGGCGCGACCTGGCCGGGTTCGCCTCGCGTGGCCAGCAGCGGACCGCGATCCTGGCGCTCAAGCTCGCGGAGCTCGACGTCGTGACCGCCCTCGACGGGCGTCCGCCGCTCCTGCTCCTCGACGACGTCTTCTCCGAGCTCGACCCGGAACGTCGTTCTCACCTCGTCCGCCGGATCGCGGCGCTGCCGCAGGCGTTCGTCACCACGACCACGCTCGACGACCTCGATCCGGAGCTGCGCAGGAACGCCACGGCCTGGGAGGTCTCGGTCGGGCCGGGCGGCGCCGGACTGCTCAGGACGTCGAAGGCGGCGGTGTGAGCCAGCCACGGCGGCGGCCGATGGTCCGTCTCGGCGAGCTCCTCCCCGATGCCGCGCGCGCCCTCGGGCTCGAGGACGAGCTGCGCTTGTCGCGGGCGATCGCGACCTTCGAGGCGATCGTGGCCGAGCGCGTCCCGGCCGCCGCCGGAGCCTGCCGTGTCATCCGCCTGGAGGGCTTCACGCTCGACGTGGAGGCCGACGCGCCGATCGTCGCCCAGGAGCTCCGCCTTCGCGCCGGCGAGCTGCTGACCGCCTTCGCGGCGGCGCCCGGCGGGGTCGGGGCGCGTGAGCTGCGGGTCCACGTCCGTCACGGAGGTGCCCGCGTATAATCCCCGTCACCTGCCAGCCACCTCAAGGGGGGATCGCCCGCGGCCCGAGCTCCGGGAGAGCTCAGCCAGGTCCGGTCGAGCCCCCGTCCGTCAGTCCCGCGGCGCCCAGACCGCGCGTCCGCCAGATCACAAGAGGCCCGGATGGCCGTTCGGCTCCACATGAAGCTCGGTGTCGTCGCCGAGCACGACCGCCTCGACGACTCGCCCGACACGCTCGTCGTCGTCGAGCCCAGCGTTGGTTCCGTGGCGCGCTCGAAGGGCCATCTCTACCTGCTGGTGACCTCGCGCATCTCGTCGCGCCACGCGCTCGAGGCGACCCGTCTCGCGGCCGAGACGATCCGGAACGAGTACTACTACGACGAGTCGGCCGGGATCCGCGTCTGCATCCAGAAGGCCATCGCCACGGCCAACAAGCGCCTCGCCCACCAGGCGGACCGGTTGGGGTTGCGGACGACCGACGAGAACGGGCCGATCGGCATCGGGGTGGCCGTCGTCCGGGGCAGCGAGATGTACGTGGCGACGGTCGGGCCGGCCGAGGCCTACCTGATCCGCCAGGCGCGGCTGTCGACGCTGCCCGACCCGCACCGCGAGCGCGGGCTGCCGTCGGGTGCCATCGAGCCCGAGGTCTGGCGGGGCGAGATCTCGGTCGGGGACTCGCTCGTGCTCGTCTCGCCCAACGTCATCGCCAAGATCGGGGCCGACGAGCTCAAGGACGCGATGCTCACCCTCCACCCGCAGTCGGCGATGGAGCACCTCCACCAGCGCTTCGTGGCCGCCGACGGCTCCGGCAGCGATGGCGCCATCGCGTTCGAGGCGACCGAGGTGTCGTCGACCAGCCGCGCCCGGACCCTGGTGCCGGTCCGCCCGGCCGAACCCCTGGCCGGAGCGCCGGACCGCTCGCCGATCCCGCTTGCCGACAACGTCCAGGCGGCCGGGGTCGCGGTCACCGCCGCGGCGGGCAGCGCGCGATCGGCCGCCGGTGGTGCGCTCGAGCGGGCGGTCGCCCGGGTCCAGGACCTGATGCCCCACCGCAAGCCGGCATATCGTCGCGTGACGCCCCTTGCGTCGCGACGCGAGACCCAGCGCCGCGCGGCGCTGGCGATCCTGACCCTGGTCGTGGTGGTCGGCGCGCTGGGCCTCGGCGTCTACGCCTTCGGCGGCAACCCGCCGCAGCAGGCCATCAGCTCGGTCAACGCGGGCCAGAAGGCGATCGACCTGGCCAAGGCGGATCTGGCCAAGGTCAGTGGGCCGGGCATCGACCTGGTCACCGACGATCCGTCCCAGGCGCTGCGGCTCCTGACCGACGCCGCCCAGCAGCTCGACGCCGCCGAAGCCGCGCACGTCAACGCTTCGGTGGTGACCCCGCTGCGGGCCAAGACGGTGGCCGGCCTCGATCGGTTGTACGGGGTGGTGCCCGTCGCCTCGACGCCGCTGTTCACGTTCAAGACCGCGGCCGACGCCGCCCCGACGGATCTGACCGCGATCGTCCGCGGGCCGGACGGGAACCCGTACGTCATCGATAACGCCACGAAGGCTGTCTACCGGATCGGCCTGAAGACGCCGACCGCGACGCTGGTGGCCAAGAACGGGACGAAGACGAAGTCCGGGACGGTCGCGACGCCGCGCTTCCTTGCGGCGGCGGGCCAGGACCTCCTGATCCTCGACTCGAAGAACGCGCTCTGGCGGTGGCGGCCGGCCGACGACAGCGGAAAGGGGACGATGACGAAGGTCATCCTCAACGGCTCGGCCTCGCTCGGCAACGACATCCTGAACATGAACGCGTGGCTGAAACCCGGCACCCAGGGTCTGTACAACCTGTACATCGTCGATCCCTCGGAACAGCAGATCCGCTCCTACGCGCCGGCCGCCGACGGCAGCGGCTTTCCGGCGCCGAACCCGGCCCCGTGGCTGGCGGTCGCACGTGACGTGTCGCAGATGACATCGACATTCGTCGACGGCGACATGTTCGTGGCCGATGGAGGAGCGATCGTCCGCTACGTCACGGGCAAGAGCGAGGGTTGGGACGCAAAGGCGCCGAAGGACACCCTGCTCCGCCCGGCACCGGTCTATTCGATCGTGGCCGCCGGGCCCGCTCGGCGCCAGGGCTCGATCTTCGGCTATGACAAGCCCAACGCACGGGTCGTCGCCCTCTCGAAGACGGACGGCAGCTACCAGGAGCAGTACCGCTTGGCCGGCGGTGCGAAGGGCTGGTCCGACCTGCGCGGGTTCTACATCATCCCGGGATCGGGCGATGGTCCAGCCACCCTCGTCTGGCTGTCGAAGGACGGCGTGAACCAGGCGATCCTGGTGGCGGTGCCCGACACCGCCGCGTCGTCGAGCCCGAGCCCGAGCGCGAGCGCGAGCGCGAGCCTGGCGCCGAGCAGCAGCCCGACGAAGGCGACACCGAAGCCCACGAAGAAGCACTGACCGGCGCTCAGTGATCCCGCTGCGGGACGCGAATCCGACGCGGCGCGCGCCGCTGGTCACCGTCTCGATCGTCATCGCCTGCTTCGTCGCGTTCGCCTGGGAGCTCGGGCTGATGGCAAGCGGTGGCGAGTCCGCGCTCGACACGTTCATCAGCACATGGGGCGTGGTCCCGGCCGACCTCGTCGCCGCCTGGAGTCACGGCGACTACCTGTCGCGCGAGACGGCCACCCTGTTCACCAGCCAGTTCCTCCACGGCAGCTGGCTGCACCTGCTCGGCAACATGCTGTACCTGTGGATCTTCGGCAACAACGTCGAGGACCGTTTCGGGCGCATCGGGTTCCTGACGTTCTACCTGTTCGGTGGGGCGCTGGCGGGGCTGTCGCAGGTCGCGATCGATCCCACCTCGACCGTGCCGACGATCGGCGCATCGGGGGCGATCGCGGCCACCCTTGGCGCCTACGTCGTCCTGTTCCCGCGGGCCCGGGTCACGTCCCTGGTGTTCCTCGGGTTCTTCTACCAGCTGATCGATGTCCCGGCGATCATCGTCCTGGGCTTCTGGTTCGTGCTCCAGCTGATCGATGGGGTCGTGCAGATCGGGGCGATCCAGGCGAGCGGCGGGGTCGCGTTCTACGCGCATATCGGCGGGTTCATCGCCGGCGCCGTGATCGCCAGGCTCGCGGTCGGCGTGGCCGGCCGACGCCGTCGGCCGGTGACCCCGCCGGCCGTGGGATAATCGGGCCATGGACGACGGACTGGTCGAGATGGTCGTCGAGAGCGTCCGGGTCCACATGCTCTCAAGCCGCCACGTGGTCATCCTGAAGGACCTCGCCCGTGACCGATACCTGCCCATCTGGATCGGTCCGTGGGAGGCGAGTGCCATCGCCATGAAGCTCCAGGGACTGACCCCGGAGCGCCCGCTGACCCACGACCTGTTCGCGACCACGCTCGACGAGCTCGGGACGCGCATCGAGCGAGTGGTCATCAGCGAGCTCGCCGACGAGACGTTCCACGCCCGGATCGTGCTCCAGCGCGACGACCGGACCGTCGAGGTGGACGCCCGGCCATCGGATGCCCTGGCGCTCGCGGTCCGCGCCGGCGTCCGGATCTTCGCCGCCGAGGCGGTCCTCGACCAGGCGGCGCTCGGTGGTGACGGGGGGATCGGCGACGACATCGAGGGGGCCGAGGGCTCGACTCTCGAGATGACCGGCGAGAACCTGGTGGACCCGCGGCTCGACGTGTTCCGCGATTTCGTCAACTCGCTCGACGTCGACGCCGAAGGGGAAGGCCGCTCGAGCTAGCCGGCGGCCGTCCGCGGTCCGATGACGCGGGTGAGGCCGGTGGCGTCGTAGCCATCGACGTACTCGAGGTCGTAGCGCAGGGCGAGGGCGGCGACCTCGCCGGGGTCGAGCCGGATCACGTACACGGGTCGCTTGCCGAGGTTGGCGTCGATCACGTCTTCGATGCTGCCGAGCTTCTCGTCGAGCCGGGTGCGGTCGTCCACGATCTCGATGTCGGGGCGGCGGCCCTCGACCCGCTGCTCATACCAGAGCGGCGTCGAGTAGCTCCACCAGCTGACGATCACCGAGTCGGGCTCCATGACCCTGAGGGCGTGGTCGACCCAGCGTGCGGCGTCCGTCTGGTGGCTCTCGTCGACGGTCGCGTACCGTTCCGGCAGGACGGCCAGGGTCGGTGTCACGAGCATGAACCCGAGAAGGACCGCCACCATGCCCGCTGCGGGCGCGCGGGCAGAGGCGCGATCCGACGGCAGCGCGTCGGCGGACCTCGCATCCGTGGCGTCGGCCTCGGTCGCGTCGGTCGATCGGCCGCCTGCCGGCATGAGCACGTCGATGACGGCGGCCGCCAGGATCGCCAGCCACGTCCAGGCCATCAGCGCCGGCCCGAGGTAGTAGCGACCGATGTCGGCGTTGTCGTATGACGCGGCGAAGAAGCAGGTGATCGCGGCGGCCGACCCGGTCAGGAGCGCATAGCGCGGGCGCCGGATCGCGGTCACGACGAAGGCGACCGGGACGAGCAGCGCGAGGATGCCGAACTGCCCGGACGTGCGACCGACCAGCTCGCCGAACTTGCGCGGGAGCTCCCCGAACGGATCATTGAGGCTGCCCTGGAACTGCTCGGCGAGGACGATGTAGCGGAAGCCGTCCCAGGTGTCGGGCGTGCCGTAGACGAGCGCCGCACGAAACGGGCCGGCGCGGAGCGGCAGCTCGAGGTACACGAGGACCAGGGTCAGCGCCAGGACACCGACGCACGACAGCACCAGCCGCCCGCGGCGCCAGATGCCCGGATCGACGGCCAGGACATAGAGCCCGACCGGGATCGCGAGCAGGAGTGTCAGCGAGTGGTTGCCGACCGCCAGGGCGAACACGAACGCCGCCGCGACCAGGTAGCGATCGCCGCGGCCGGACGCAGGGCCCGCGGTCGCGGGCGTTTGGCCCGCGGCGCCATCGTCGGGCGCCTGGCCCGCGCCGCCGCCGTCGGGCGCCTCGGCCGATGCTGCCCTGGCCCGCGCGTCCCAGGCGACCAGGAGCCAGAGCAGGATGGCGACGAGGGCCAGGTGGAGCGAGTGGGCCTCGGCGTGGGTCCCGATCGCCCAGGCGATCGGTGTCAGGGCCATGGCGATCCCGGCCGCGATCCCGAGGGCCAGCCAGCCGGTCAGCATGCGGACCAGGTCGACCGTCACGGCCGCGGCCACGGCCAGGCAGATGGCCGAGAACAGGTTCATCCGGAAGGCCGGCTCGCCGAACGGCTGCAGGAGGACGGAGGCCAGCCAGCCGAGGAGCACATAGGTCGGGAAGCCGGTCGGATGGGCGGTACCCATCAGCGGCGCGACGGCCTGGAGCTCTGCCGTGTCCCAGTACGCCACGCCGGGCATCATCGCCAGCCACGCGGCGATGAAGGCGAGCACGGCGACGAGGACGGCCGCCGCGAGCCGGTTCCATCTCGAAGGGGTCACCATCCGCGCGGCCGGCTCCACTGGATGCCCGGTCGTGTCGAGACGCCGGGCAGGGCGATGAGGGTCATGGCGCGAAGCATGCCGTATCTGCGGCGCGAAGCCCGTCCGGACGGGCCCCGGGGTCTGCCAGCCGACCCTGTGCTACGCTCCGGTCCACCTTCCACGCTCGTGCAGGAGCCGATCTCCCGGTGACTGGCCCCGCATCCGGCGGGACCGAGCGAGGCACGCGAGCGCCGTCGCGGCTGACCGGGACGCAGGGTGCCGTCGGCGCGCTCCTCGTGGTCCTCGCGCTCGGCCTCGCCCTCCGGCTCATCCTCGCGTATCTGTTCCCGGGCTCCGGCTTCGGCGTCGACCTGAACGCCTTCCGGTTCTGGGCGTCCGACCTCGCCACCAATGGACCGCACGGCTTCTACGACCGCGACTTCTTCCACGACTACACGCCCGGGTACCTCTACGTCCTGTGGCTGATCGGCCTCATCGGCCAGGTCATCGGCGGCGTCGGGGTCGGGCTGATCAAGATCCCGGCGATCCTCGCCGACCTGGTCATCGGCTGGCTGGTCTGGTCGATGCTCCTCGAGCTCGGCGCCCGGCGCGGCCTGGCGCTCGCTGCGGCGTTCGTCGCGGTCGTGAACCCGATCAGCTGGTTCGACTCGGTGGTCTGGGGCCAGGTCGACTCGGTCGGGGTCGTCTTCCTGCTGCTCGGATTGCGCGACCTGTGGCGCGACCGCCCCGAGCGGTCGGCGATCTTCGCGGTCATCGCCGCCCTCATCAAGCCGCAGCTGGCGATCCTGATCCCGCTCGTGATCGTGGTCACGGTGCGACGGGCGCTGTGGCCGGTCCGCGAGGCGGTCGGCCGCGACGACGGCGACGAGGCTGACGAGGCCGACGTTGACGGCCCGCCGGGGTCGGTGCGCGCCGCAACGGGGCCCGTGGCGCGTCTCCGCGCCTGGGAGCGGCGGACCGACCATCCCATCCGGATCGTGACGACCGGCGTCGTCGCCCTGGCGACGACCTTCCTGCTCTGCCTGCCCTTCGGGCTGTCGGTCGTGACCTTCAGCTCGACCGCGCCGTACGTCACGTCGGGCCTCCTGGCGCAGGTCTTCGCCACCGCGTCGGGCTACCCGTACCTCACGGTCAACGCCTTCAACCCGTGGGCACTGGTCGCCGGGGACACGGGCAACAGCCTCGCCAACTCGGGGCTGTGGGTGTGCGATGGGCCGTGGGGACCCGACATCTGCGGATCGGGCGTGGCGACCTTCGGCCCGATCCCGGCGGTGCTCGTCGGCGGCATCGCGATGTTGATCGTCATCTCGATCGTGGCGGTGGTGGTCGCGCGCCGACCGGACCGGCTCACGCTCCTGCTCGGGCTGACCATCCTCGCGATCGCGTTCTACGTGGTCCCGACCCGCGTCCACGAGCGGTATGCCTACCCGGCCTTCGCGCTGGCGGTCATGCTCGCCGCGATCGCCTGGCGCTGGCGCATCGCCTACGCGGTCTTCTCGGTCACGGTCCTGCTCAACATGTACGCCGCGCTGACCAATCCCTTCTACGACAACCCCGGCATCTCCGACTGGCTGGGGATCGGCCCGGCGCTCAGGACCGAGCTGCCCATCGCGGCCATCGCCATCGTCAATGCGATCGTCTTCCTGTGGGCGTTCGCGCAGCTGCGTCCGCTCGCGCGCGATCGCCTGGCCGACGAGCTCGAGGATGCCTCGCTGTCCGTCGAGGCCGAGGCGGAGGCGGACGCGCGGTGGACCGACGAGGGCAGCCCATCGGCCCGACCGCTGACGGACGCCCCGGCGATCGCGCTTGCCGCCGTCCCCGGGTCGAGCGCGGCCGGGCCGCCACTCGCGTCAGCTCCGGCCGACGCGGCGGTCGGCACCGGCGCGGCGGTCGGCACCGGCGCCGCGGTCGCCAGCATGCCCCGCTGGACCGCGCGCCCGAGCTTCGACGACCTCGGCGTCGTCGGCTGGCTGAAGGCCCGCTACAGCGACCCGCCGGTCCGTCCGGATCGGACGGCGACGCTGCGCCACGAGGGTGGCGGGCGGCTCGACCGGCTCGACCTGTGGATCGTCGTCGTCCTCGTCATCGGCACGCTGGTCCTGCGGACGTTCCGGCTCGACCAGCCGCAGCAGATGCACTTCGACGAGGTCTACCACGCACGGACGGCCACCGAGTTCCTGCAGGACTGGCGCTACGGACTGTCGCACGACATCTACGAGTGGACGCATCCGCATCTGGCGAAGTACCTGATGGCTGCCGGGATCGTGCTGTGGGGCGGCGATCACGTGGACACCACCAGCGACCTCGGCGTGCCGGTCGTCGCCACCGCGGTCGAGGCACGCCGCATCGACGAGGCCGCGGCGAGCAGCCCGACGGGCGCCCTGTCGGATGTGCGCGCCGGTGAGCGGCTCCATGTCGCCACGGGCACGGAGATCAGGACATACGACCTCAGGACCCGCCAGCTGATCGCGACCATGGCCGCGCCCGGCGCCAGCGCGCTCGCCATCGACGATACGAACCAGCGACTGGTCATCGGCTACGAGGACGGCCGGCTGGCGACGATCGACCTCGACCTCATCGGCGTCGAGGGTGCCGCGCCGACCCCGACCGACCTCGCCACGGTCGATCACCCGGTCGACCACCTGCTGGTGGTCAACGCCGGCGCGCAGGTGATCGCGGCATCCGATGCCCGGCTGACATCGGTCGACACCGATGCCGGCAGGATCATCGGCTCGCTCGACCTGGCGGGCATCGCGGACCTCGCGCCGGGCGGCAGCGGCTCTGCCGTCGTGGCGGCCAAGGACGAGGTCACCGATCCGGCGGCCGTTGCGGCCAGCCTGGCCACGATCCTGGGGATGAGCGCGCGCGATGTCGAGGACAAGCTCGCGTCGGCGTCGCCGGGGACGACGGTCGCGCTCGGCGACCCCGGGAGCGGCGATGCGCGCACCAAGCTCGATGCCGCGATCGCCGACGGGAAGCTGCCAGGAGTCCGGGTGGATGCGGTGACCCGGGTCGCGGTCGCCACCGATGATGGCGTCGCGTTCGTCGACCCCGAGCAGGCGACGTCGGTCACGACGATCAAGCTGGCCGGCGGCGCCCACGGCCTGGCGCAGGTCACGGGCATCGACGACCCCAAGCTGTACGCGACATCGGGCGGCCCCGAGGCACCGAGCTACGACGTCATCGCCATCGGTGGCGATCCGGCCAAGGGAGGCCCGACCGACAAGGGCCCGGGTCTGGGTCTGCAGCCTCTGCCGGGACCGGGGACGTGGGTCGCCTACGATCCGGCCAGCCAGATGGTCCACATCCTGGGCCTGGCGCAGGACGCGACCGCGGCCGGACCGTGGACGGTCTACGTCGTCGAGCCGCACGGCAATGCCGTCTACGCCGACGCCAGGCTGCCCGACGGCTTCGTGCCGAGCGCGTGGGGCGCGGACTTCAACCCGGACTACCCGTCCGACGATCGCCAGCAGCTCCTCGTCTTCGACGGCGCCGGCGCGTCGGCCTCGATCGACGCGGGGTCGCACGCGTTCGCATGGCGGCTGCCTGGGGTGATCGCCGGCGCGCTGACGGCGGCCCTGCTCTATCTGCTGACCCGGATCCTGTTCCGGCGGCGGCTCGTCGCCGGCCTGGTCGGCCTGTTCGTCATCGCCGACGGGATGTTCTTCGTCCAGTCGCGGATCGGCATGAACGACGTGTACGTCGGGCTGTTCATCGTGGCCGCCTACACGCTGTTCGCCGCGATCTGGACGGGCTGGTGGAAGGGCCGGGCCGCCTTCTGGATCGCCATGCCGGCCATCGGGGTCCTGCTGGGTCTCGCCCTTGCGAGCAAGTGGGTGGCGGCCTACGCCATCGGGGCGCTCCTCCTGCTGATCCTTCTCCGGAGCGCGCTCGGGCGTGTCCTCGCCATCCTCGGGCTCATCGGCATCACCGGCGTCCTCGGCTACATGGCCATCAGCGTGCCGCCGGCGGTGGCGGGCGGCGACCCCGGGTTCGGGAACATGACCTTCCTGCTGATCATGATCGCGCTCACCCTGCTGGCGGTGTTCGTGGCGGTCGTCCACCCGGTCGCCTGGACCGACGACGAGATGCGCTTCGGCATCGGCGCGCCGGTCGCCCTCGGTGCGCTCGTCTTCTTCGGCGCGCTCGCGACGGGCAGGCTCGACGCCACGATCACACTCGGATCGGTCTCCATCACGATGCTGGAGATGGCGATCGTGCTGGGGCTCGGCTCGCTCGTCGTGTACGGCCTGTTCTGGCTGGGCGGGCGGATCGGCTTCGGACCGCTCGCCGCACCACCCGGACAGGACGACCCGATCCGACTGCTCGACCCGCCGGGGGCGCCGGCGGAGGGCTGGCTGCGCCCGGGCTGGCTGGCCGGCATCCCGGTCGTGTGGACGCTCGTCTGCGTCATCGCGGTGCCGCTCGTCGTGTACGTCATCAGCTACATCCCGTGGGCGATGATCGAGAACCACCAGCTGGTCCCCGGCTGGCCGCCGGGCCACACCGGCCAGACGCTCCTCGACCTGACCGGCCAGATGTACGCGTATCACAACGGGCTCACGGCGGCGCACCCGGCGTCGTCGCCATGGTGGGCCTGGCCGCTGAACCTGAAGCCCGTGTGGTTCTACCAGGGCACGCTAGCGGGTGGCACCTCGGCGGCGCTGTACGACGCCGGCAGCCTCGTCATCTGGTGGCTCGGCATCCCGGCCATCGCGTTCGTGTCGTGGATGGCGTTCCGGCGCAGAAGCCCGGCCCTCGCGCTCGTGGCCATCGCCTTCGCCGCCCAGTGGATCCCCTGGGCCCGCATCGACCGGGCCGCCTTCCAGTACCACTACTACACCGCGCTGCCGTTCGTGGTGATGGCGCTGGCCTACTTCATGGCCGAGCTGTGGCATGGAGCGTCGCGTCATACCTGGGCGCTCGCCCGGATCGCCGGCGGGCTGGCGATCATGGGGCCGGCCTTGATGTGGCTGCTCCACCGGCCGATCTGCGCGCTGGTCGGGGTCGACAGCGTCAACCCCGGCTCGCAGGCGTGCCCGGCGGTCATCCCCGACTTCGTGCTGACCGCGCAGACGGCCGGCCTGGCGATCGTCCTCGCGATCGGCCTCGTCGTCATCGTCCGCGGGTTCCTGGCGATGCAGGCCGAGGAGCCGTTCGATGACGGCCGAACGGTGGCGACCCCGGCGCTCATCAGGCTGGTGATCGCCGGGGCGGTGATCGCGCTGGCGCTGGTCGTCCTGACCGTGGTCCTGCCCGACACGGCCATCCTGACCCTCACCAACATCCCGGTCGAACCGATCGCCCTGGTCGTCGCCGTCCCGCTCGGCTACCTTGGGCTCCAGGTCTTCGCGTCACGCGATGCGCGCCGGTTCGTGGTCGGGTTCGCGGTCGCGGTCGTCGGCTGGTTCGTGATCCTGTACCCCAACATCAGCGCGCTGCCGCTGCCGGCCGCGGTCACCGCCGCGTACCAGGGCATCCTGCCGACCTATCTATATGCGTTCCAGTTCCCGGTCAGCACCGTCACCCGCGACACGAACGCGCCGGTGTTCACGCCGATGCTGGCGCTCCTGCTGATCGCCCTGACCGTGACCTGCCTGGTGGTCGCCTACTCCGCCTGGGTCTGGCGGCTGGCGCTGGCCGAGGCCAAGGCCGCGAGCGCGACCTCGGAGGATGCGGAGGGCCTGGCCCGGAGCGGTGGCGCCTGAGGCACGGGCGCCCGGAAGTCGGCGGGCAGGGACCCGGTCGCGGCCAGCCGTCGGATGACGAAGCCGTAGTAGTCCTCCACCTTGGCGGTCACCCGTGGCCAGCTGAACTCCTCGGCCCGGAGGCGGCCGGCCGCGCCCATCTCCGCCCGGAGGCCGGGGTCGTCGAGCAGCCGTGCGATGGCCAGGGCGAGCTCCTTGGGCTCGCGCGGCGGGACCAGCAGCCCCTCGCGACCGCGCCGGACCACGCCCTTGTAGCCGTGGATGTCGGACGCCACGATCGGGGCGCCGGCGGCCATCGCCTCGAGCAGGACGATCCCGAATGACTCGCCGCCGGTCGCCGGCGAGGCGAAGATGTCGGCGGTCCGGAAGAGCTGGGCCTTCTCGGCGTCGGTGACGCGGCCCAGGAACTCGACCGCCTTGAGGCCGCGGGTCGCGACGTAGCGGCGCGCCTCACGCTCCTGCGGTCCCGACCCGACCACGAGCAACCGATCCTCGTAGCCGGTCCGGCGCAGGATGCGGTGCGCCTTGAGCAGGTCGAGCAGGCCCTTGCGCGGTTCGTGGCGGCCGACGAACAGTACGTTCGGGGTGCCGTCCTGCCAGCGTGCCAGCGGCACGGCCCCGGCGAAGCGCGGGACATCGACGCCATTGGGGATGACCTTGTAGTCGCCGGGGAAGAAGCGGTCGATGAAGTGGCGCGCCGCCGCGCTGACCGCGATCCGGCCATGGAGCTTGGCCGCGTGGCCGACCATCAGCCGGCTGCCGATCTCGTACGACGGCGAGAAGCCGGCGTAGGCGTGGAACGTCGCGATGTTGACGCTTCGCGATTCGCGCAGCAGGAAGAGCGACAGGAACGGGACGAACGGCTCGTGGAAATGGAGGACGTCGAACCGCTCACGGTCGAGCAGCTCGCGGACCTGGCCGAGATAGCGGGGCGAGAACGTGAGCGTGCCCACCGCCCCGTTCATCGGGAAGCTGAAGCCGACCCCGATGCGCAGGATGTCCCCCTCCGACGCGCGCTGCGGGCCGTGGCTGGCGGTGAGGATCCGGACGTCGTGGCCGTGCAGCCGCAGGTTCTCGTACAGATGTCGGACATGCTGGGCGACCCCGCCCGTCTCGGGGTAGATGTATGGGCAGACGAGGCCGATCTTCACCGGTCGCTCCCCTGCGGCGCGCTCGACCCCGTGGCCGGGTCGGCGGTCTCGAACCGCGGCGGCCGCTGCCGGCCACCGGGGTAGCCGTGGTCGCGGCCGGTGCCGTCGCGGCGGACCCGGCCGACGACCTCGTCACGTGCGTCGCGGCCGCGCTTGCGGAGCTGGCGCGAGAAGGTGCCCAGCTGGCCGGCCGTCTGGTGGAACGTGCCGCCATGTTCGGTCTCGGCGCTCTCGATGGCGAGCCGCAGCGCCCCGGCGTCGCGCCCGGGGAACGTCGTCCAGCCGGTGCCGATGGCCTCGAGGGCATGGGCGTCGCTGTTGCCGAGGTGGGCCAGGCCGTGGTCATCGGCAAAGCGCACCACCCGGCGATGCCAGGGCTTGCCGAGGGTCGTCGGGTTGAATGTCTCGAGACCGTCCGGGCGGGCTGCGGGATCGCGGTCGTCGAGCAGCCGCCGGAGCACCCAGCCCTGCGCGCATAGCGGGAGCGGGACAAGCGGGTGGGCCGGGATCGCCAGACCGCCCGCGTCGTGGACGGCCAGGATCGTGCTGCGCAGCGATCGGAAGGGCCGGATCGGCCGGTCCAGGTAGAGCGCCAGCAGGTGACCACCGAGCGTCGTCACCTCCTCGCCGACGACGACCTCCACGCGCAGGCCGCGATCGCGGGCCATGGTCCGGGCGGCCAGCGCCGCGTCGATCCGCTCGTGGTCGGTGATGGCGATGACATCGAGGTCCGTCCGCCGCTCGACGTGGTCGAGGATGGCCTCGATGCCGGCCGTGCCGTCGCTGGCCAGGGTGTGGATGTGGAGGTCGGCGCGACCGAGTCGATCGGCTGCCTCGGACCGGCCGGTCATGCGGCCGCGCCCTCGCGGCCCGGGCCGACGCCCTCGATAACGGCTCCGCCGTCCGCCTCGAGATCGGGCCAGATCGGGAAGAAGATCGCCCACCACTGGTCGGGGGCGTCGGCGATGAGCGTCTCGAAGGCGGACGCCAGGCGGGTCATCGTGGTGGTGACGCGCTCGCGCCGCGTGCCGTCGGCCGGGACATCGATCGGGATGAGCTTTCCGAGGAACCGGCCCTTCCCGGCGCGGCGGACCGTCATCGCGTAGGTCGGCACACCTGTCTCGACGGCCAGCATGGCCGGGCCCATCGGCAGCATGGCGGGGGCGCCGAACAGCTCGATCGGGATGCCGCCGCCGGTCAGGTCGCGATCGCCGACCAGGCCCACGGGGATGCCGCTGTCGAGCGCCCGGGTGAGTTCGCGGCGCGCCTCCCGCAGGCCCACGAGTCGGACGCCGGCGACGCCTCGGGTCCGCTCGAAGTACGCCTGCAGCCCGGGGTCGTCGATGGTCTCCATCGGCGTCACGGTCTCGCCGACACGGTAGGCGAGGAAGATGACCGCCAGCTCGACCGTCCCGAGATGGAGCCCGACGAACAGGACGGCCTTGCCCGGCACGACGGCCTCGGCGATCAGATCGGGCGTCTCCAGCACGAGCCGCTCGTCGACGTAGTCGCGGGTGATGGCCGGGCCGCGCGCGACCTCGAGGTAGTAGCGGGCGTGGTGCCGGAAGGCGGATCGGACCAGACGCTCGAGCGCGGCCGGGTCGGTCGCGGCGGCGCGCACCGCGGCGCTGCCGCGCCCCGAGGCCGCCAGCGACCGGCAGACACGGCCGAGATTGCGTCGGGCCTGTGCGGCCCGACCCGGCGCCAGGCGGTACCACAGGTCACCGACCAGCCCGGCCACCCGGAACGCGGATCGTTCCGGGAGACGACACGCCAGCCACGAGGCGGCGAGCAGCAACCGGCCGCGGAATGTCACGGGACCACCTCTGGCCTTGCCTCGGCCGCGCCCGCCTCCCCCGGGAGCTCGACCTGGTCCGCCTCGTCGCGCGGCAGCGTCCTCGATGGGCCGGGGTCCGGACGACCGGCCTGCATCTCGAGCGCTCGGCGCTCGAGGTCCGCCGCCTCCGCGGCAGAGGCCGGCCAGATCGGCTTGAAGCTGTACCACTGCTCCGGTGCGGGCCGGATCCCGTCGGCCACCGCATCGGCGATGGCCTGGGTCGCCCGCTGGAGCTCGGCCGGGTCGTTCGAGGTGACCGAGATCGGGTCGCACAACGTGACCCGGAGCCGGCCGTCGGGAAGTCGGTGGGCGATGAGCGGGACGATCCGCGACGATGTCTTGGCCGCGAGCGTCGCCGGTCCGGCCGGGAGCGCAGTCCAGCCATCGAACAGCCGGACCGGGATCCCGTCGCTCCGGTAGCCCCAGTCCACCAGCAGGCCGAGCACCTCGCGACGCCGCAGCACGCCGAAGATCGCGCGCAGGTTGCGCCACGGGATGAGCGTCGCATGCCACTGCTCGCGCTGGCGACGCAGGTGGTCGAACAGCTCCGGGAACGCGGAATCGTCGGCCACCACGTTGAGTGGCAGGCCCATATGGGCGATGGCGGCCCCGATCAGGTCGTTGTTGCCGACGTGTGCCGCGGTGACGATGATCCCGCCGACGTCGGACGCGTCGATGATCCGCCTGACCTGGTCGCCATCAGGGGCGTCGACGAGGCCGACGACCTCCTCCTCGGGCAGGTGCGGGACGCGCATCAGCTCGACCAGGTAGCGCCCGTACTCGCGGTACGCGCGCAGCGCCAGCCGCCGGACTCTCGGGTCGTCCGGGGGCAGCCCGAGGACGTGCCCGAAATTCTGGTTCGACCAGTCTCGCTTCTTCGGCCAGAGCAGGTACGAGCCCTGTGAGGCCAGGCCCAGGACCGTCCCGGTCGGCCCCGCCGGCAATGTCCGCAGCAGCCACGAGGCGGAGCGGTAGCCGATGACGGCCGACCGCTCCACGATCCTCGGACTGGCGCCTCCGCGCCGGTGCGGCGCCTCGAGACGTCGCTCGCCGTCGGTCACCGCGCGGCGGTGGCCACCTTGGCCTTGGCGCCGGCCAGCCGCCGGACCGTCTTCTTGACCGGGGCCTCGGTCCCGACGAGCGTCTCGTTGTCGTCGCCGCGGATGAACGCCTCGACGCGGTTGAACGCGATGTCGTCGTGGATCTGGTGCGGCGGGCTCTTCATGAAGTAGCTCGACGGCGCCACGAGCGTGCCGCTCAGGCCGCGGTCGAGACCGAGCTTGAGGCAGCGGATGGCATCGGTGATGACGCCGGCGCTGTTGGGGCTGTCCCAGACCTCGAGCTTGAGCTCCGCGTTGAGCGGGACGTCGCCGTAGGTCGTGCCCTCCATCCGGATGTAGCACCACTTGCGGTCGAGCAGCCACGGCACATGGTCCGAGGGTCCGACGTGGATGTCGTCGGTGTCGATCTCGTAGTCCAGCATCGAGGTGACGGCATTGGTCTTGCTGATCTTCTTGGACTCGAGGCGCTCGCGCTCGAGCATGTTGAGGAAGTCGGTGTTGCCGCCGAAGTTGAGCTGGTACGTGCGGTCGAGCCGGACGCCGCGGTCCATGAACAGGCGGGTGAGGACGCGGTGGGTGATGGTCGCGCCGACCTGGCTCTTGATGTCGTCACCGATGACCGGGAGACCGGCCTCGGCGAAGCGGCGCTGCCAGTACGGCTCGCGGCCGATGAACACCGGGATCGCGTTGATGAACCCGACGCCGGCCCGGAGCGCCTGTTCGACGTACCACTTGGTGGCTTCCTCGGAACCGACCGGGAGGTAGCTGACCATGACGTCGACTTCGCGTTCCTTGAGGATGCTGACGATGTCCGCCGTGGGACCGGGGGCCTTCTCGATCACCTGGCTCAGGTACTTGCCGAGCCCGTCGTGGGTCATCCCGCGCTCGACCGTGACGCCGGTGTGCGGGACCTGCTGGAAGACGTACGTGTTGTTCGGCTTGGTGTAGATCGCCTCGGACAGGTCCTTGCCGACCTTGTTCTTGTCGATGTCGAAGGCCGCCACGAACTCGATGTCGCGGACGTGATAGCCGCCGAGGTCGACGTGCATCAGGCCCGGGACGAAGTCGTCCTTCTTGGCATCCTGGTAGTAGTAGCGACCCTGGACCAGGCTGCTGGCGCAGTTCCCGACGCCGACGATGGCGACCCGGATCTTGCCATCGCCGCGGCGCCCGGCGCCCGCCCAGGTGTTGCCAGGGGTCGACCCGTTCTTGCCGTTGCTTCCGTTCTTGGCCACGATGTCTCTCCGTTGCTGCTTACTGGGTCTGGTTGGTGGCGGCCGACTTGGCCTGGCTGCGGACATGAAGGGTCCGCTGGATGACGGTGATGACTGAGCCGACGAGGATGACGCCGAGGGCGAGCTCGATCGCCGACGTGCCGATGCTCGTCCCGGTCAGGACGATGCCGAGCGAGATGATCACGAGGCGCACCTCGCGCGGCATGATGCCGACGGCGGCAAGGCCCATGCCGGACGAATAGCCGAGGGCGTCGGACTTCGCCCGGGTGTAGCTGACCATGATCGCTGCACCCATCGCCGCGGCGGCAACCACGACCGGCACCGTCCCGACGTTCGAGTTCGCAAGGGCCGCGAGGCAGCCGAGGAAGACGAGGATCTCGCCGGCCTTGTCGAAGGTGGAGTCCATGAACGCGCCGAATGGGCTGGCCTGGCCGGTCGCCCGGGCCAAGGTGCCGTCGAACATGTCGAAGACGCCGCCGACGAAGACGACGATGCCCCCGATCACCCATGCCTGGGCGCCGACGAGGATCGCGCCCACGGCGGTGATCGCGAACCCGATGAGGGTGAGCCCGTTCGGGGTCAGGCCGAGCCGGCCCATCCCGAGCGCGATCGGCTCGAACACCTTCTTGATGCGGCCGCGGGACTCGTTCGAGATCGTCATCGTCGCATCAGCCCGCCACGCCGAGGATGGCCCGTTCGCGTGCCGCGAACTCGGTGAATGCCTCTTCGCGCAGGCGGCAGACGGTCTCGCGTCCCTGGCGGCGGGTCTCGACCACGCCCGCGGAGCGGAGCCGGCCGAGATGCCACGACACGAGTGGCTGGCTGAGTCCCACGTGCGCGATGAGCTCCGCGACGGTCGCGTCGCCGTGGGCGAGCCGGCGGACGATGCGCAGGCGATTCACGTCGGCCATGACCTTGTGGAAGGCGCGCAGCTGGCGCAGGTCGTCGGGCTGGATGACGGCCGCGGCGATGGTGCCGCGGACCCGGGCGCGCGAGGGAGACAGGGCGAGGGCTCCGGGGTTGGGGGCTGGTGCGTCGTGGCACATCAACCACGGTTTATATCAATGTTCGTTGATGCTACGCGCGCCGCGAGGTCGATGTCAAGCGGCAACGCCGATGAGCTGAACGTTTCGCGCCGGCCGGGTGTCATGTCATCGTGAACCGATCGTCCGAGGCGTACGACGTGGCGGAGCGGGTGCCCATCCATCTCAGCGACGCGAGCGACCGCGGGGCCGCGTTCGTTCGGCTCGCCGACGAGCACCTCGACAGGGCGTACCGGCTCGCGCGGGCGATCCTGCGCGATCCCGCCGAGGCGCAGGACGCGACCCATGACGCGTTCGTCCAGGCCTGGCGCAAGTGGGACACGTTGCGCGACGCGAGCCGGTTCGAGCCGTGGTTCGATCGCATCCTCGTCAACACCTGCCGGAATCGCCTTCGGACGCGGCGCTGGCAGGCGACCGACATCTCGGCCGAGGTCGCCCTCGCGACCGGCGACCATGCGGGTGCTGCGGCCGACCGCGACGTCATCGGGGCGGCGCTGGCGCGGCTGACGCCAGATCACCAGATCGTCGTCGCGCTGCGCTTCTACCGGGACCTGACCGTCGACGAGATCGCACGGCGACTCGACATCCCCCGCGGGACGGTGCAGTCCCGCCTCCACTACGCGCTCAAGCGGCTGCACGACACCATCGAGGCGTCCGAGACCAGGGAGACCGGCCGATGACGGACCGAGAGCTGGAGCGGCGGTTGCGCGACTGGTACGCGGCGGTGGACGGCATCGATGGGGCGCCTGCCGACCTGCGCGAGAGCCTGGCCGCGATCCCGGCGTCGATCCCTGCCGCCGCCCCCCGGGCCGGCCGTCGCCGTGGCCTCACACTTCTCGCGGTCGCGGCCGTGCTGGTCGTCGGTGGCGCACTGGCGGCCGGTTCCGGTCTCCTGACCCCGAAGCCGGTCGTGACGCCTCCGCCCAACGTCGCGGTCGTGGTGCCGTCCGGGGAGCCGACGCCGTCGGAGCCGTCGTCGCCGATACCGACCGTGCCCGCCGCCCGCTCGGGCGAGTCGATCGCCTTCATCCGGATCGTCCCGAGGAAGCGCAGCTGTTTCCGGAGCACGGGCGGCACGTGCCCGACGGCGCGGGCGTGGGTCGTCAGCGCCGACGGTGGTGGCGGACACGAGCTGGTCCCCGATGGCGTCACCAACCAGAGTGACCTGGCCTGGTCGCCCGACGGGACGCGGCTGATCTATTCCGACGACGGACGGCTGTTCGTGGCCGACCTCGCCGGCGGGACGCCACACGCTGCCGATACCGGTTGTGCGGCGCCCTGTTTCGCGGATTCGCAGCCTGCGTTCTCGCCCGACGGGCAAATGCTCGTGTTCGGGCGGGGCTCGCAGGACTCCTCGCTGATCGCGACGATGGAGCTCGCGACAGGCCGCGTCTCGGAGCTGCGGGCGACCGGGCCGGACGGCGGCGCGTCACCGCGCTGGTCGCCCGACGGACGGCAGATCGTGTTCGGGCGCTTCGGGGAGAAGGACAGCGGCGGGCCCGTCCCGCCGAAGCTGTCGGCGGTCTGGATCGTCGATGCGGATGGCCAGAACCTGCGCCAGGTGAGTCCGACGACGCTGGCCGCCGAGTCTCCGGCCTGGTCACCCGATGGTGCGCACATCCTGTTCCTGTCGCCGGATGGTGACGGACAGGACGTCTACACGATGCGACCCGACGGGACCGACGTCAGCCAGCTGACCTCGGACGGGAGCGTGGTCTCGGCCGGCTGGACGCCGGACGGCCGGATCCTGTTCGTTCGCACCTCTGGCTGGTGGACCGTCGACGCCGATGGGTCGAACGCTGCGCTCATCGTGGCGACCAAGGCCCTCGTCGCCGCCGCCGGCGACATCGACCAGACCCGCCCGACCTGGCAGCCTCTCGGTGGGTCGGCCATCGTGCCGCCGCCCTGGACGGCTGCGACGGCGATCGCCGTCGGACCGCCCGCCCCCACGCCGTCGCCGACCGCCGTCCCGTCCCTCGCGCCGGGCTTTGCCTGGACCGGCGTGGCAGGGAGTGCGGGCGGGTCCCCGGTCGGCCAGACGGCCACCTTGCTGGAGGACGGTCGCGTGCTGTTCGCAGGATCCTGCGACACAGGCGCGCAGCTCTACGACCCGGCGACTGGTGCGTTCCTGCCGACCGGGCACATGACGGCGGCGCGTGCGGGCTCGGCCGCGACTCGCCTGGCGGATGGCCGCGTCCTGCTCACCGGTGGGTCCGGCTGCGGGGCGGACTCCGAGAACGTCCTGGCCACGGCCGAGGTGTTCGACCCTGCGTCCGGCACGTTCAGCCTGACCGGCACGATGCGCACGCCCCGCGAGAGCCACACGTCCACCTTGCTGGCGGATGGTCGCGTGCTGATCACCGGGGGCATGACCGGGCCGAGCGGGTCGAGCGGGGTGACCCTGGCCGCCTTCCGGTTCGCGGAGACGTCGGGGAACGTCCTCAAGACTGCCGAGATCTACGACCCGGCGACCGGTACGTTCACGAAAACGGGCTCGATGAGCACCATCCGCGACCAGCACACCGCGACGCTTCTCGAGGACGGTCGCGTGCTGGTGCTCGGCGGCGGGGGCGAAGGGTACGCGCCGGTCGCGTTCGGCGACCTGTACGACCCGGCGACCGGCACGTTCAGCAAGACCGGCTCGATGAAGGTGCCGCGCTGGCTCCAGGTCGCGACGCTGCTGAACGATGGCCGCGTCCTCGTCACGGGCGGCCGCTCGCCGAACGATTCGGTCTATGCGTCGGCCGAGATCTTCGATCCCGCGGCCGGCCGGTTCAGCTCGACCGATACGATGGACGACGGCCGCCAGCAACACACGGCGACGCTGCTCCAGGACGGTCGCGTCCTTGTTGCGGGAGGCTACTGGAGCAACGGACAGAACTGGCGGGTCCTGGCTTCCACCGAGGTCTACGACCCGTCGACGGGGAAGTTCGGTCCGGCAGGCTCGATGGGCACGCCCCGCGAGGGCCATACCGCGACGCTGCTCGACGACGGGCGCGTGCTCATCGCCGGCGGTGACGACATCGGGAACCGCGGCGCCGTCCCGATCACATCGGCCGTGCTCTACCAGCCTTAGGCGATGACGCCCGATCGATCGCCGCGGCACCTTCGCGGTCGGCCGGCGCTGCTTGGCGTGGCCGCGGGCCTCATCTGCGCGGCTGCGTCCATCCCGGCCCTGCTGCCACGTCCGGGAATCGATGCCGCGGACATCATCGTGCAGTCGACCCCGTCGTCCTCCAGCGGCGGTGCGGCGCTCGCCCGTTCGGTCAGTCCGACGCCGGCGCCGGCGTCGCAGTCGGCCAGCGGCCCTGCGGACCTGACCGATCCGACCCTCGACCCGGACCCGGTCCTCGTCGGCAGCTGGACCGTGGCCTACGTGGTCGGGCCGGAGAACGGCGACGGGGTCAACGTCGAGATCCCGCTCCGTCGCCTGGACGGGCTGGTCCTCGAGCCGGGCGCCACGTTCGAGTTCTGGACGGCCGTCGGCGAGGTGTCACGACGGACGGGCTATCGCCGTGGTGGCGTGATCGTCGGCGACCACGTCGATCCGGACGGCGCGCTCGCCGGCGGGATCTGCACGGTGTCGACCGCGATCTTCAACGCCGCCGCGCGAGCCGGCTTGCGCATCCTCAGCCGGACGAGCCACGGCGGCTATCTCGCCAAGTACCCGCTCGGGCTCGATGCCGCCGTGTCGAAGAGCGACCGGACGACGGAGACGATGGCGTTCCGCAACGACACCTCGGAGCGGATCGTCATCCGCACGGTCAGCACGCCGGGCATCGCACGCATCGACCTGTATGGGGCGGTCGCGCTCGGACGTCGCGTCACCTTCACCACCCCCGCCATCAGCCACCGACGACATGCCGGTGACCGGCACGTGCGGTCCGCGTCACTGCGGCGCGGCGAGCACCGACGTGTCGAGGCAGCGAGCGACGGGATGACCGTCGTCGTGACGCGAACGGTCCTCGATCCCGCTGGCCGATCGATCCACCGCGACCGATGGGTATCGGCATACCGACCGCTCACCGGCCGCGTGCTCGACGGGACGGGCTGACCGAGGATCAGGCCGGAGCGTCCCGCGCCAAACCGACCAGCGAGGCGTCGACATCCCACAGCCGTCTGGCCTCGTCGGCGTCGCGGGTATAGGCGGGTGGGTCGATCTCCTTGCCGTCTTTGAAGAAGAGGCCGCTGCGCGTCGCGTAGTCGGGCGCCAGGAGCAGCGGGGTGATGGCCGCGGCCGCCTTGGCCGGCGGCGCCGAGACGAGCCGGACACCCCAGCGCAGGAACGCGGGCGCGCCGGTCATCAGGTCGGTCTTGACCAGGCCGGGATGGACCGCGTTGACCGTGACGCCGGTCGCCTCGAACCGGCGCGCGAACTCGCGCGTCAGCAGCAGATCGGCGGCCTTCGAGGCGCCGAAGCGCGGCAGCGACGAGAAGCCCCGCTCGGCGGTCAGGTCGTCGAAGTCGATCCTGTTGCCGGCCGGCGCGGTCACGATCAGGACGCGCGCCGGTGCGCTGGCGACGAGCCGGTCGCGCAGCAGATTGGTCAGCAGGAACGGGGCGAGCTGGTTCGTCGCGAACATCGACTCGAGGCCGTCCGCGGTGAGCGTCCGATGACGGGTGTAGACCGCCGCGCAATGGACCAGGATGTCGAGCCGCGCGGACGCCTCGAGCACGTCGGCGGCAAGCTGCCTGACGTCCGCCGGCCTGGACAGGTCGGCCATGAAGACCCTCGATGCCGAGGAGCCGCTGACCGCATCGATCGCGGTCTTGGTCGCCGCGCCCCGCGCCGCATCGCGAGCCACGATCCCGACAGCGGCGCCGGCCGCCGCCAGCGCTTCGGCGATCTCGCGACCCAGGCCGGATGTCGCGCCCGTGACGACGGCGGTGAGCTTGGGCGCCAGGGCCGCGTTCGACGCTGCCGTCGCGGGTCGTTCCTCGACCATTGCCCACCTCCCCGGAGCCATGCGTTGGATGGGCTCAGGCTACGCGTCCGTCCGGCCGCCCACAAGCGTGCGGTGGTCCGTTTCCGGGCCCGCGCTGGTGTCGCCGCCTACACTCGGAGCGATGGATCGCCGTTCGGCCTTCGTGCTGCTCGCCGTCATCGGGATCGGGGTGTTCCTGGCCGGACTCGAGCTGATGGTGACCGCGGTCGCCCTGCCGTCCATCCTGGCCGACCTCGGTTCCACGAATGGCGGCACCGCATGGATCGAGCTGCGCAAGGCCAGCTGGATCATCAATGGCTACCTGCTGGTGTACATCCTGACGATGCCGATGGCCGGCCGGCTGGCCGACCTGTGGGGCGTCCGGAGGCTGTTCATGGGCGCCCTCGTGATCTTCGTCATCGGATCCGCGCTGGCCGGGGCGTCGCAGACGCTCGACCAGCTGATCGCGGCGCGGCTCGTGCAGGGTGTCGGTGGCGGGGTCCTCGTCCCGGTCGGTACGGCCGCCGCGGCGCACCTGTTCGGAGGCGCCGCGCGGCCCCGTGCGCTCGGGGTGGTCGGGGCGCTGACCTTCCTCGGGATGGCGGCCGGTCCCGTCGTCGGTGCGGCGATCCTGGCGTCGGTCCACCCCGAGACGACCCTGGCTGGTGCCGGGGTGACCGGACCGGCGGCCGCCATCCTGTCCCCTGCCTGGCGCTGGGTGTTCTATCTCAACATCCCCATCGGGCTGATCGCCCTCGTCCTTGCCTGGGCCGCGTCGCCCGGCTGGGAGACGCCTCGCCGCGCCGGCCGGGTGGACATCGTGGGCGCTGCCCTGTTCGGCGTGGCACTGGTCGCTGGGCTGATCGGGCTCACGCTGCTCGGCTCGACCGACATCGCGGGGAGTGGCATCCCGCCCGCGGTGGTCACGGCGCTCCTGCTCGGCGTCGCGGCGATCGCCACCGCCATCGCGGTCGTCCGCGGTCTCCGGGTCCGAGACCCGTTCCTCGACCCACGGCTGTTCCGGAGCGTCCCGTTCAGCTCGGCTGCGCTCGTGTCGCTGCTCACCGGCTACGCCTTCGCGACCGCGATCGTCGGCGGGGCCGTGTTCGTCGACCGGGTGCTGTACGGCGGTCCGGACGACCAGCGTCTGGCGCTCGGCGCGCTTGCCGGCGCGACAGCCGTCGGCGCGCTCGTCTCCGGCTTCCTCGTCCGGTTCCTGTCGATCCGGCTGGTCGCCCTCGGCGGCATCGTCCTGAGCATCGCCGGCCTGCTGGCGATGTCACGCTGGACGGCCGACGTCAGCCTCGACGCGGTCGCGCTCGCGCTCGGCGCATACGGGCTCGGGTTCGGGCTGACGGTCACGCCCCGCTCGACGGCGGCGGTCGAGGCCGCGGGACGGCGGACGTTCGGAACGGCGTCGGCGGTGGTGACCGTCGCGCGGATGCTCGGGATGGCGGTCGGCCTGGCGATCCTGACCGCGTATGGCTCGACGACCATCGACCGGATCTACGCCGAGGTCTACGCGACGCCCGACGCCTACCTCCAGTTCATCCCCGAGTCCCTCCGCGACCGCCCGTTGCGCGACCCGTTCGTCGTCGACGCGCTCGAGGCATGGGCGTCACGCGAGGCGGCGTCGATCATGGTCGGGCTGTTCGTGGTGGCGGCCGCGGTGACCGCGGTGGCCATCCCGCCGACGCTCGCGCTCGGGGGCCGGCGCGGAGAGCGCACGCGTATGCTGGACCGCGCAGCGGACGAGAGCGACGCCGCCGACGGGATCGCTGCCGGAGGACCCGACGCCGATGGCCTCGACGCGCCCGAACCCGGCCTCGCACTCTGACCCGCGGCCCATCCCGGCGCTCGGTGCGCGCGTCGAACGCCACCACGCGACGACCACGACCGACCAACCGGGCACGCTCCGTGTCCTCGTCGGGGACAGCGACCAGGGCACCGAGATCGACGGCCCGGACGCGTTGGCGCGGCTGCCGGGGATGCTCGGGCCCGGGAAGCCGGCCGTCTGGGTCGACCTCGTCGCCCCGACACAGGCGCAGGCACAGGATGTGGGGACGGCGCTGTCACTCCACCCGCTGATCGTCGAGGACGTCCTCGAAGGCAACCAGCGGGCGAAGATCGAGTCGACCGACGGCGTCGTCCACATCGTCCTGTTCCATCTCGAGTACGCCGACCACGTGACGGCGTCCGAGCTCGATATCGTGCTCGGCGAGGGTTTCCTGCTGACCGTCCACGACGGCGATTGGGACCCGCGGACAGCGCATCACCTGCAGGGCGGCATCGGCGCGGTCATGCAGCGCGGTCCCGACCACCTGCTGTGGGCCATCGCCGACGACCTGATCGACGGCTACTTCCCGTTCGCGGACCGGATCGGTGACGCCATCGACGACGTCCAGGACGCGGTCGTGCGCAAGGCGACACCCGATTCTCTGGAGTCGCTGTTCCTGCTCAAACGGGAGCTCATCCAGGTCCGTCGCGCCATCAGCCCGGTCCGCGAGGTGTTCAACCAGCTGACCAATCGCGATGAGCAGCTGATCAGCGAAGACGAGATCGTCTACTTTCGCGACATCTACGACCACGTCATCCGGCTGACCGACGAGCTCGACAACTACCGCGAGCTGGCTTCGGCGACCCTCGATGTCTACCTGACCCAGGTCAACAACAACCTGTCGGTCATCATGAAGCGCCTGACCGGGGTGACCGTGATCCTGGCCGGGATCGGGGCGGTGGCCGGCATCTTCGGGATGAGCGAGGCGGGGACGGCGCTTGGGGGCAAGGAGGCCGGCGGCTTCTGGGCGATCACGGCATTCGTCGTGATCGTGGCGGGGATCGCCGCGGTCGTGCTCCGGAAGATCGACTGGATCTGAGCCCGGCGCGGCGGCAGGGCGGCCGGGCTGCGGGCGGCCCATGCGGCGGGGCGGCCCGGCGTCGACGGTCCGGCCGAGTCATCGCCCGATCTCCTGCCACCCAGTCCCCGGGAGACTATCTGGCAGGAACAGGCCCTCGAGAGTGACAGATACCCTCCGGGAGCCTGATAGTCAGGACAAGGCCCTCGCAGGCAGGGTCAGCGACCAGGATCCACGCTCAAGATCGCGCTCAAGACGGGAGATCGACCCAGATCCCGGCCCCCGCCACGGCCCACCAGTCTCCGGGAGACTATCTGGCAGGAACAAGCCCTCGAGAGTGACAGATACCCTCCCGGGGACTGGTAACGGGAGTCACCGGGGCAAGGCGACAAGGCGGGCGCCGCCGGCCCGGGGCCGCCGACCCGGGGCCGCCGGCCCGCGCCGGCCCGGCGAGCCCGACGGCCGTGACGCCGGACCCACCAACGCTAGCCATCCTCGCGCTCGAGAACGCGCGCGAGAGCCGCCAGGGCGCGCGCCGCCAGGTATGGCGTCTCCAGCACGACGTCCGCCGCCGCCCGAACCTCATCGGGCATCCCGTGGGGGCCTGTCACCGCCACCGCGAGCCCGCCGACGCGCCCCGTCGCGCGCGCCCCGCGGAGGACCGCGAAGCCGTCAGCGTCGCTCGTGTCATCGCCGAAGGCCACCACGGTCGTCGGCCGGATCTCGGCGAGCAGCGCCTCGAACGCCTCGCGCTTGCCACCGGCGGTCCGCGGCCGGAGGTCCACGACCAACCGGCCGCGATAGTGGGCGAGTTCGTGCGAGGGGAGGTCCCGCTCGACGGTCGCGATGGCCGACTCGACCGCGGCGCGCGCCGCCACGCGATCCTCGGCCTGACGGACGTGGAACGCGACGGACGGGCCCTTGCGTTCGACGAACAGCCACGATGGTCGTCCGAGGACCTCGGGGACGCGGTCTGCCAGGACGGCCGCCGGCGCGAGCGACGCCTCATGTCCGGCACGGAACGTGGTCACGAGGCGGGCCGGGTCGCCGCCCCGGGGGAAGGTCCCCGACTGCAGGCCGTGATCGCCCAGATAGACGATCCCGCCGACACGGACGCGACCGGCGACATCGAGCGCGGTGCGCCCGGTGAGGATCGCGACGGCGACGCGGTCGGGCCGGGTCGCTGCAAGGCGGGCCAGTCGACGGATCGCTCGCCGGGCGAGAGGCACGATCCTCGCGGCGCCCGGATCCCGCGAGCCCTCGGCGAGGGTGCCGTCGAAGTCGGCGACGATCAGCAGCCGGCCGGGTCGTGTGCCGAGCCGAGCGATCGAGGCGAGCGCGGCCGGGGCCTCGGCCGGGTCCCCCTCCGCGCCGGCCGCGTCATCCGGGGTCAAGGCGTGACGGTGACCCCGGGCGCGGCGCTACTCACCGGCGCGTCCGCCGACGCCGATGCCGACAACGACGCGGACGCGTCCGCCGATGCTGACGCCGACGCCGACGCGTCCGCCGACGCCGATGCCGCCGCCGAGGCAGTCGCTTCCGGGCTTGCCGACGGAGCCACGGTCGGAGCCGGCGAGGAGATCGAGAGGCTGGGCGTCGCGGCGACGAGCGGCGTCGGCGTCGGTCCCCCCGGGCTCACCGGGGCGAGGACGACGATCCCGCCGAGCAGCACGACTGCCGCCACGATGCCGAGCACGAGCCCGGCCACGATCGACAGACGGCCCATCACGGCCGGAGCGTACCAGTACGAGCGGCCGGGGGCGCCTTTCGGGGGTCGCTGCTACCATGCCGGTCCCATGCGCCTCTTCGCGGATCGGATCCGCACGCGATTCGTCCCCGCCATGCTGACCGCCCTCGGGGTTGCCTTCCTGGCGGCAGGCCTCCTGTCGTATACCCAGCCGGTGACCGCGGAGCCGGTCGGGACGCCGACGCCCGCACCGACCGCGCAGGGCGATGCCGTGGCGACGCCGAGCCCGCTGATCACGCTGCCGCCGCTCGGGTCGGGGCCGTCGCAGAGCCCGACATCGGTGCCCGCCGACCGGACGGTGACCCGGGTGCGCATCCCGGCCCTCAACATCGACCTGCCGGTCATCATCAGCGCGTCGGTCCCCTGCAACGTCGCGCTCGAGTACATCGATCCCCACCTCGGTGCGCCCGGTGAGGGGCGGGCCACCTATCTGTATGCCCACGCGCAGGCCGGCATGTTCCTGCCGTTGCTCACCCAGTCACAGGTCTCGAACGGCAGCAAGATGAAGGGGATGGTCGTCGAGGTCTTCACCAACGACGACCAGCGCTTCCTGTACGTCATCACCAAGGTCCTCCGCCACGTGACCGCGTCGACCGCGTTCGACGCCCCGTTCGCGGTGAAGACCGACCAGGTCTGGCTGCAGACCTCCGAAGGCAAGGGAGCGCAGCCCAAGCTCCAGGTCGTGGCCGACCTGCTGTCGCAGGAGGCGACCGACCACGACACCGCCAACCCGACCCCGCACCCGCATGCGCCGACCGTCGTGAACGGCCGCGAGATCTGCTGAGACCCCCGGGGACGGCGAACCTCTTCGGCGCCGCCTAGTTCGGCAGGTTCTGGACGACCGCCTGGGCCGCGTTCCCGGCCGCCTCGAGGAGGCTGGTCGGGAAGAGCCCGAACAGGATCGTGAACAGCGTCGCGGCTGCCAGCCCGGCCCACAGCAGCCCGCCATGGCGGAGGGCGGGAGCGTCGGTCGCCGGATCACGCATGAACATGTAGATGACGACGCGCAGGTAATAGAACGCGGCGACGGCCGCGTTGATGACGGTGATGACCGCCAGCCAGGTCAGCGGGCCACCGGCCTCGACCGCGGCCAGGATGACGTTGGCCTTGGCGAAGAAGCCCGCCGTCGGTGGGATGCCCGTCAGCGACAGCAGGAACAGGGTCATCAGGACGCCCAGCAGTGGCTCGCGCCGACCGAGGCCGGCGAACGTGCCGAGGCTCGACGTCACGCCCGTCCGCTTCTGGAGCGCGGCGATGACCGCGAATGCCCCGAGGTTCATGAACGCGTAGGCCACGCCGTAGAACAAGAGTGCCTCGATGCCGTCCACCCGGCCCTGGGGATCGCCCGCCCACGCGGCCAGCCCGACGAGCATGTAGCCGGTATGGGCGATCGATGAATAGGCGAGCATCCGCTTGACGTTGTCCTGCGTCAGCGCCACCAGGTTGCCGAGGGTCATGGTCAGCGTGGACAGCACGATGACGACCGGCAGCCACCAGTCCGCGACCGGCCCGAGTGCTTCCACGAAGAGCCGCAGGATCAACGCGAACGCGCCGACCTTCGGTCCGACCGACAGGTAGCCGGTGACCGGCGTCGGGGAGCCCTGGTAGGCATCGGGCGTCCAGTAGTGGAACGGGACCGCGGCGATCTTGAAGGCGACACCGGTGGTCATGAACGCGAGGCCCATGGCCAGGCCCGGGCTCAACGTCGCCGAACCGGCGACGATCTGGGCCAGGTCAGCGGCGATCGCATCGAGCCGCATGGTCCCGGTGGTGCCCCACACGAAGGCGATGCCGAACAGGAAGATCGCCGAGCTGAACGAGCCGAGCAGGAAGTACTTGATCGCGCCTTCGGTCGAGTAGCCGTCCGACTTGTGGAATGCCGCCAGCATGTAGCCGGGCAGGACCATCAGCTCGAGGCCCAGGAACAGCATCAGCAGGTCGCCCGATGCGGAGATGAGCATCGCGCCCGTCATCGCGAACACGAGGATGGCCGCGAACTCGGCGACCGGCAGCCCGCGCGGCACGAGGTAGTCGGGGCCGAACAGGATGCTCATCGCGATGATCGCGACGAACAGCACGTCGAGGAACGTGGTCAGCTGGTCGACCTGATAGGCGCCACCGAACGCGGTGACCGCCGCTCCGCCGACCGCCGGCCCGACCGCGAGCGTCACCGCGCCGGTGATGCCCAGCCCGATCAGCGCGACCGTGACGGCGACGGCCGTCCGCCCGGGGCGGATCAGGTCGACGATGAGGATCGCCGCTGCGGTCAGGATGCCCGCGATGAGCGGGCTGATCGTGACGAAGTCCTGCCAGCTCAATGGGCCGCCCCACCCTCGGGCGCCAGCGCGGCCCGGCGAGGCTTGAGCAGGACCCAGGCGACCCTGGCGAGGACCAGCACGATGACGAGGGTGAGCAGCCCCGCGACGATCTCGGTCGGGATCGCGATCGGGGCGGTCGGCACGACCTCGTCGAGCGTCTCGGTGACCGTCGAGGAGAACAGGTTCAGGAGGAGCCCGGGCTGGAGGCCGAACACGACCACGAGCGTGCCGAGCGGGACAAGGGTCAGGACCTCGACCGGCGTCATGTCGGTCAGATGGTCGCCGAGCGAGGCCAGGAAGTCGGACACCTCGCCGAACACCAGCCGGCCGTACATGTACAGCAGGTAGCCCGCGGCCAGGATCATGACGAACGTCGCGACGGCCGCGGCCGCCGGGTTCGCCTCGAACGTGCCGAGCAGGACGAGGAACTCCCCGACGAACCCGGACAGCCCGGGCAGCCCGGCCGACGCGAACACGAAGAACCCGAAGACCGCGGCGTAGACCGGCATCCGCGCGGACAGGCCGCTCATCTTGGCGATCGTCCGGTCGTGGGTCCGTTCGTAGATGACACCGACGAGCAGGAACAGGGCGCCGGTGATGAGGCCGTGGTTGATCATCTGGAGCACCGCGCCCTGGAGGCCCTGCTGGGTGAACACGAAGATGCCGAGGGTGACGAAGCCCATGTGGCTGACCGACGAATAGGCGACCAGGCGCTTGAGGTCAGGCTGGACCAGCGCCACGATCGCGCCGTAGATGATGGCGATCAGCGACAGGACGATGATGACCGGCGCGAACGTCTGGGCGGCGGCCGGGAAGAGCGGGATCGCGAACCGGATGAAGCCGTACGCGCCGAGCTTGAGCATCACCGCCGCCAGGATCACCGAGCCGGCGGTGGGCGCCTCGGTGTGGGCGTCGGGCAGCCAGGTGTGGAACGGGAACATGGGGACCTTGATGGCGAACGCCAGGAAGAACGCGAGGAACGCGCCGATCTGCAGCGCGTCGGCGAAGCCACCGGTCGTGGCGTATGTGCGGAGCGCCTGGAAGTCGAAGGCACCGACCCACGAGCCGTCGTGCCCGGCCTGGTAGGCATACGCCGTGGCGATGATCGCGACCAGCATGAGCAGCGAGCCGACCAGCGTATAGAGCACGAACTTGATCGTCGCGTAGATGCGATTGGCGCCGCCCCAGATCCCGATGATCAGGTACATCGGGACGAGGACGACCTCCCAGAAGATGTAGAACAGGAACGTGTCGAGAGCCAGGAAGACGCCGATCATCCCGACCTCGAGGACGAGGAACGAGATCATGTATTCCTTGATCCGGGTCTGGATCGGCTTGAAGCTGGCCAGGATCGCGATCCATGACAGCGTCGTCGTCAGCACCACGAGGGCGATCGACAACCCGTCCGCCCCGACGCTGTAGCGGATGCCGAAGAACGGGATCCAGTCATAGGACTCGACGAACTGGAAGCCGGGACGGCCCGGGAGATAGCCGACCAGCGGCATCAGCGAGACGAGGAACGTCACGAACGCGAAGCCGAGCGCCAGCGGCCGGGTGACGGTGGCCGGGGCGATCGCGACCGCGATGGCGCCGACGAGCGGCAGGAAGATGATGATCGACAGGATCGGCAGTCCCATCGTCAGCGAGCCAGCAGGAGGTACGAGCCGGCCATCACGATCAGCCCGATGGCGATGCCGAGCGCGTAGTTCTGGACCCGACCGGTCTGGACCTGGCGGAGCCCGCGCCCCGCGTCGATGGTCGAGCTGCCGATGGCGTTGACGGTGCCGTCGATGATCTCGCGGTCGAACCACCAGCAGGCGGCCGCGATGCGCCCGCCGATGACCATGAACAGCAGGTGGTTGAGGTCGTCGAACCACCATTTGTTGAGCGACGCCCGGTACAGGAACGGCGCTCGGGCGGTGAGCTCGCGCACCCGCTCCGGCCGCGACGGCCAGCGGAGCGGGCCGATGTCGACGCCGAACAGGCGCCAGCCGATGATCAGCCCGATGGTGGCGATCGCGACGCTGGCCACGATCAGCGCGCCGTCGATCCCGAACAGCGCGTAGGCCGGCTCGGCGGCACCGCCGTGGAGGATCTCCTCGCCCTCGGCGAAGATCGGCGCCAGCCACTCGCTGATCCGGTTCGCGCCGAACGGCAGGCCGAGGTACATCCCGAGGAAGATCGACGGGATCGCCAGCAGGATCAGCGGCACGGTCATCACCGGGGCCGACTCGTGGATCCGGTCCCAGACCTCCTTGGGACCGCGGAAGGTTCCCCAGAAGGTCAGGCCCATCAGCCGGAACATGTAGAACGCGGTCAGGCCGGCGACGATGAACCCGATCAGCCAGACCCAGACGAAGCCCTGCTTGAGCGATTCGCCGAGGATCTCGTCCTTCGAGAAGAAGCCGGCCAGCGGCGGGATGCCGGCGATCGCCAGCGAGCCGATCAGCATCGTCACGTAGGTGATCGGGATCTTCTTCGACAGGCCGCCCATCTTGCGCATGTCCTGCTCCTCGTGGACGGCGTGGATGACCGACCCCGAGTCGAGGAACAGCAGGCCCTTGAAGAAGCCGTGAGTCATCAGGTGGAAGATCGCCGCGGTCCACGCTCCGACCCCGAACGCCGCGAACATGTAGCCGAGCTGGCTGAGCGTCGAGTACGCCAGCACCCGCTTGATGTCGGTCTGGGTCATCGCGATCGAGGCCGCCAGGATCGCAGTGAAGATGCCGATCCCGGCGACGATCACCAGGGCCGACGGGGCGTAGGCGAAGATCGGATTGACCCGCGCGAGCAGATAGACGCCGGCATTGACCATCGTCGCGGCATGGATCAGCGCCGACACCGGCGTCGGACCCTCCATCGCGTCGGGCAGCCAGACGTGCAGCGGGAACTGGGCGCTCTTGCCCATCGCGCCGGCGAAGACGAGCAGGGCGATGATCGTGATCGTCGTCGCGTCGAGCGTCCCGATCCTGGCGAGGACCTCGCGGATGTCGAGCGTGCCCAGGCTGACGAAGATGAGCATGATCCCGAGGATGAATCCGACATCGCCGACGCGGTTGACGATGAACGCCTTCTTGGCCGCCAGCGCCGCCGAGCGCTTGCGGTACCAGAAGCCGATCAGCAGGTAGCTGCACAGCCCGACCAGCTCCCAGGCCACGAACACGACCAGGAAGCTGCCGGCCAGGACGAGCAGCAGCATGCTGAACATGAACAGGTTCAGGTAGGCGAAGAAGCGCCAATAGCCCGGGTCGTGGCTCATGTAGCCGATCGAGTAGACGTGGACCAGCAGCCCGATGGTGGTCACGACGATCAGCAGACAGGCCGTCAGCTCATCGACCACGAAGCCGATGTCGACCGTGAACCGGTCGGCCGGGATCCACTGGAACCACGACACGATGTAGCCGTGCGAGGTCTCCGAGCCCGGCAGGAGCGGCGCGGTCCCGCTCAGGACGTTGACCACCACGGCCATCGCGATGACCCACACGAGGAAGATCGCCGCGACCGGGATCCAGTGGGCCTGCTTGCCGAGCCGCCGGCCGACCACCGCCGTGATCAGGAACCCCGCCATCGGCAGCACGATGAGCGCGGGAATGAGCGAGTCGATGCTCACGACCTCGAACCGCCCTGCGCGCGCCGATGCGCTCGCCACACAACGCTCATTGCTTCATCGCGTCGTATTCGTCGACCAACGGTGTCTTCTTGTTGCGGTAGATGGCGATGACGATCGCGAGCCCGACGGTGGCCTCGGCGGCGGCGACGGCCATGACCATCAGTGCCACGATCGAGCCCTGGGCCGCGATCTCCTTGGTCGCGCCGAACGCGCCGAACGCGACGATCGCGAGGTTGACGCCGTTGAGCATCAGCTCGATCGACATCAGCATGCTGATCGCGTTGCGGCGGGCGAGGAACCCGAACGAGCCGATGGCGAACAGGAGCGTGGCCAGGACCAGGTAGGCGTCGAGCGAATCGCTCACGACGGGCCGCCCTTCTCGCGCTTGGCCAGGTAGACGCCGCCGATGACGGCCGCCAGGAGCAGCACGCTGACGATCTCGAACGGCAGGACATAGGCGTCGAACAGCACGCTCGACATGAACGAGGTGGCCAGCCGGATGCGGTCCTCGGCCCCGCCCCAGTCAGTCGCGCCGATGGCCAGCGCCACCAGGACCGCGATCACGATGGAGGCGATGGCAGCCGGGACGGCCTGGGTCTGGAAGACCAGGCGGCTGGGCGCGTCCTTGGTCTGGGTGAGCATGATCGCGAACAGGATCAGGACACTGATCGCGCCGATGTAGACGATGACCTGGGCGGCGGCCAGCAGCGGTGCGCCGAGGATCAGATAGACGCCGGCCAGCGAGCCGAAGCAGACGATCATCGCCAGTCCACAGCGGATGATGTCGCGCATCGTCACGACCAGCAGGGCGGAGCCGATCATCACGGCGGCGAAGATCCAGAACAGCGCGTCGGCCCAGTCCTGGCCGAGGAAGATCAGCATGATCGCGGCGATGCCGGTCACGACGCCCAGCACCGCGAGGCCGAGCACGATCGGGATCAGGTGACGCACCACGCGCGGCGCCCTACTCGTGCTGGGTGGGGATGACGGCGGACCCGCCGCCGTGTCCGTGGCCGTTGCCGGTCGCGTGCCCATGCCCGTTCCCGCCACCGGGGATCCCGGTGACCACCGGCGGCAGCATCGGCAGCATCCGGGTCGAGTCGATGAGCCGGCCCTCGGCGGCGGCCCGGGCAGCCCAGTCGCGCTCGCGCCGGATGTAGGTGACCTCGGTCTCACGGCCGACCGCGGCGATGGCCATCAGGTCGATCATCGGCTCCTCGCGGCTGGTGTGCGCGAGCTCGAAGTCGGCGCCGTCGCGCAGCGCGTCGTACGGGCAGGCATCGACGCAGATGCCGCACAGGATGCAGCGGCTCTCATCGACGTCGTACTTCTGGAGGATCCGCGGCTTTGGCATCAGCGCGCCGGTCGGGCAGGTCTCGGCGCAGCGCCCGCACGACACGCACGGCGTGTCGTTGAGGCTCATGTCGAGGGGCGTGGTCACCAGCGTGTCGAAGCCGATGCGCATGAAGTCGTAGCAGGCGGCCCCGACGACCTCCGAGCAGACCTGGGCGCAGCGGCCACAGTCGATGCAGCGGGACGGCTCGCGCAGGATGAACGCGTGCGAGTCGTCCCGGACGTAGTCGTGGTTGATGCCGGTGAACCGGTTCTCGGTCACGCTCCGGTAGCCGGCGCCCTGGTGATGGTCCGGTTCGAGCGTCTGGAGCGTCGTGCCGTACTCGATCCCGAGGCGACGCAGGTCGCAGAAGCCGATCGCCTCGCACGTGCACTGCAGGCAGCGGGTCGATTCGGCGACGGCGTCCTCGCGGGTGTAGGGCAGCTCGTATTCGATGTACGAGTGGTTGCGCTCCTCGGCGTCGAGCGCGGTCAGCCGGTAGCGCGGCGTCTTGGCCTCGCTGGTGAACGGCACGATCGACAGGAACTCGGGCTTCGGCTCGGCGAGCGTCTGGCGGGTGCGGATGGCCGCGAGGTCCATCCCCCGCAGGAACGCGTCGACTGCGTAGGCCGACCGGCGGCCCTCGGCGATCGCCTCGACCACGGTCGCAGCCCCGATCCGCACGTCGCCGGTCCCGAAGACCCCGAGGCGGTCGGTCGCGAAGGTGACCGAATCCGCCTTGAGGCGGCGCTGCTTGGTGGCCTGGACGCCGTCCGATCCCGGGCCGATCCAGGTCAGGTCCGGGCCCTGGCCGATGGCCAGCAGGACACGGTCGCACGGGACGGTGAACTCGGTGCCGGGCGCGGGCTCCGGGCGGCGGCGGCCGGACGCATCGGGCTCGCCCGGGCGCATCCGGATGAACTCGACGCCGGTCACCTTGCCCTTCTTGTCGGTCACGACCCGGACGGGGCCCGCCTGGAAGATGGCGGTGACGCCCTCCTCGATCGCCTCGTGGACCTCGTTCGACGCCGGCATGTCCTTCATGTCGCGGCGATAGACGAGGGTGACCTCCTTGGCGCCCTGGCGGATCGATGTCCGCGAGCAGTCCATCGAGGTGAAGCCACCGCCGATGACCACGACACGCTTCCCGGCGTGGTCGGGGTACGGCAGGCCGAGCGTCGCGGTCCGCAGGTACTCGAGCCCGTCGAGGACCTCGCTGGCGTCCTCGCCGGGGATCCCCAGCTTGTTCGTGTCGTAGCAGCCGATGGCGACGACGACCGCGTCGAACCCCTGGTAGCTCAGGTCATCGAGCGTGAAGTCCGTCCCGAGGCCCGCGTTGCAGACGATCCGGCCGCCGAGACGGGTGACCGATTCGTATTCGGCCTCGAGGACCTCGACCTTCGGCAGGCGGTACTGCGGGATGCCGTAGCGGAGCATCCCGCCCGGCGCCGGGTCACGCTCGAACACCGTCACGTCGTGGCCGGACAGCAGGAGATAGAACGCGGCGGCCATCCCGGCCGGCCCCGACCCGATGACCGCGGCCTTGCGCCCGGTCGGTGCCTGGCGCTCGAACGGAAGCGGCGGATCGACACCTTCGTCGAGCATCGACTTGAGGACCTGGTCGCCGGCGTAGCGGTGGCTGTCGCGGATGGCGATCGCCTCGTCGACCTCGTCGCGCCGGCAATGCTCCTCGCAGGGCGCCGGGCAGACCCGGCCGAGCACGCTCGGGAAGGGGATGGTCCGCTTGAAGATGCGCGCGCTCTCGCGCCAGTCGGCCTCCGCGTTGGCCTTCAGGAAGCCCGGGATGTCGATGTGGCTCGGGCACTTGTTCTGGCAGGGCGGCAGGCAGTAGGCGTTGTGGTCGGAGAAGATCAGCTCGAGGTTGGTCCGGCGCAGGCGGCGCAGCTCCTCGGTCTGGGTCTGGACCTTCATGTCCGGCTCGCACGCACGCGAGCACGAGATGGGCGGGTGCTCCTCGCCCTCGACCTCGACCACGCACATGCGGCAGGCGCCGAAGCCGGGCAGCTTGGGCTCGTAGCACAGGGTCGGGATCTCGATCCCGTTGTCGCGGCAGACCTCGAGGATCGTCTGGCCTTCGAAGCCCTCGACCACGCGGCCGTCGACCTCGATCCGGATCCGCGGCGTGCTCTGCGGGCGCTGCGGCGCCTGGTCGAGATCGCCGATCGGATGGCCGAGGGCCGTCCGCGACCAACCGACCCGACCCTGCTCGAGGACCTGTCGGCGGACATCGTCGCGTCCGCCCTGTGCGACCACGAGCGGCTGGCGACCCTCCCGCTGGGGAGCGGG